>NZ_JAPHNL010000264.1 GCF_026274175.1 Streptomyces beihaiensis | reverse complement strand
TGCAGGACGAGCGGTTCGGCGCCCGGTCGCTGCACTGCGGCACGGATCCGCTCGGCCACCAGCTCGTAATGGGTGCAGCCCAGGACGACGGCCCGCACGTCGTCCGGCGTGAGGGCGGCCGCGGCGGCGATGGCACGGTCGACGGCGTCCTCGTCGGCCCACTGCACGGCGTCGGCGAGGCCGGGACAGGGCACTTCGGTGACCCGCACACCGTCGGCGAAGTCCCGGATGAGCCCGCGCTGGTAGGGGCTGCCGGTGGTGGCGGGTGTGGCCCAGATGGCGACGGGGCCGCCGCCCGCCGCCGCGGGTTTGATGGCGGGGACCGTGCCGATCACGGGGATCTCCGGTTCGAGCAGGGCGCGCACGGCGGGCAGGGCGTGCACGGACGCGGTGTTGCAGGCGATGATCAGGGCGTCGGGCTGGTGCGCGGCGGCGGCCTCGCAGACGCCCAGGGCGCGCCGGGTGATGTCCTCGGCGGTGCGCGGACCCCACGGCATGCTGTCCGGGTCCGAGGAGAGGACGAGATCGGCGTCCGGCCGCAGGCGCCGTACCGCGGCGGCGGCCGCGAGCAGTCCGATACCCGTGTCCATGAGCGCGATCTTCACCCGCAAACCATACGCGATCGGCCCGTCGCGGCCCGGCCCGTGGGGCAGACTGCGCGGCATGGACGTCGTTGCGTGGATCACAGCGGCCTCACTGGCCGCATGGGTGTGGCTGCTGCTGTGCCGGGGGTTCTTCTGGCGCACCGACCTGCGGCTGCCGGCGCGCTCGCGGGAGGAGATCGACCGGTGGCCCGACGTGTGCGTGGTCGTCCCGGCCCGTGACGAGGCGGCCGTCCTGCCAGAGAGCCTGCCGTCGCTGCTCGCGCAGGACTATCCGGGGCGGGCGGAGGTCTTTCTGGTGGACGACGGCAGCTCGGACGGCACGGGTGACCTCGCGCGGGTTCTGGCCGAGCGGCACGGTGGCCTGCCGCTGACGGTCGGCTCGCCCGGAGAACCCCCCGCCGGGTGGACGGGGAAGCTGTGGGCGGTGCGGCACGGCATCGGCCTGGCACGCGCGCGCGAGCCCGAGTTCCTGTTGCTCACCGACGCGGACATCGCACACCAGCCGGACAGTCTTCGCACGCTGGTGGCGGCGGCCCGCGCGGGCGGCTACGACATGGTCTCGCTGATGGCGCGGCTGCGGGTGGCGAGCGGGTGGGAGCGGCTCGTCGTGCCGGCGTTCGTGTATTTCTTCGCCCAGCTGTATCCGTTCCGCTGGATCGCCGGGAAGCGAGCGCGCACCGCCGCCGCGGCGGGCGGCTGTGTGCTGCTGCGGGACGAGGCGGCGCGGCGGGCGCGGGTCCCGGACGCCATCCGGCACGCGGTGATCGACGACGTGTCGCTGGCGCGGGCGGTGAAGCGGTCGGGCGGGCACATCTGGCTCGGTCTGGCCGAGCGGGTCGACAGTGTGCGGCCCTATCCGCGCCTGGGCGACCTGTGGCGCATGGTGTCGCGCAGCGCGTACGCCCAGTTGCGGCACAACCCGGTGGTGCTGCTCGGCACCGTGCTCGGGCTCGCCCTCGTATATCTGGTGCCGCCGTCGGCGCTGGTGGCCGGTGTGGCCGCGGGGAGCGCGCCGACCGCCCTGCTCGGCGGGGTCGCCTGGGCGGTGATGGCGGGGACGTACATGCCGATGCTGCGCTACTACGGGCAGCCGCTGTGGCTGGCGCCGCTGCTCCCGTTCACCGCGTTCCTCTACCTGCTCATGACGGTCGACTCGGCGGTGCAGCACTACCGGGGGCGCGGCGCGGCCTGGAAGGGGCGCACGTACGCGCGTCCGCGGGCAGCACCCGAGCAGCGGTGACGGGCACGCCCGGTGCGCTACTTGCGGCCCGGCGTCCAGTTCATGCCCCACCCGTAGGCGCGGTCCACGGTGCGCTGCGGGCTGACACCGCGATCGGGCACCAGGTAGCGGGCCTCGCGCTGCACGGTGAGGTCGCCGCCCTCACGGGTGATCAGCGCGAGGGCGCAGACCGTGGAGGGCACGGTGCACTCGTCGAGCGAGAAGTCGATGGGCGCGCCGTTCAGGGGTCGCAGGGTGACCGTCGCATGCAGGTCGGCGAAGCTGCGCGCGCCCTCGTAGATGGTGACGAAGACCAGGATGCGCCGGAAGTCGTGCCTGTGGTCGAGGTTGATCGTCAGGTTCTCGCCGGTGACGACGCTGCCGCTGCGGTCGTCGCCGTCGAGGTGGATGTAAGGGGGCCGGTGCACGGAACCGAACGCGTTGCCGAGCGCCTGGACGACGCCCTTGCGGCCGTCGGAGAGTTCATACAGGGCGCACAGGTCGAGGTCGACGGCGCCTTGCGCGGCACGCGCGCGGGCGCCGCCGAACAGGCCGCGCGGCTGCGTGCGCGTCTGCCAGTTGAGGTTGACGCGCAGGGCGCCCGACGTGCCGCCCTGTTTCGCGAGGGAGACGGTGGGCGCCGCCTTGGTGAGGGTGACCTTGGACCGACGCACGGGGGCCGTGGCGGGCGCGGTGTGCGGCGCGGGCGGCGTACCGGCCGGCGTGGTGGGTGCGGTGTGCCGCGGCTCGTCGACGACGATCCCGTAGTCGGTGGCGAGGCCCGCGAGGCCGCTGTCGTAGCCCTGGCCCACCGCGCGGAACTTCCAGGTTCCCTGGCGGCGGTACAACTCTCCCAGCACGAAGGCCGTCTCCACCGTGGCGTCGGTGCTGTCGAAGCGGGCGAGCTCGGTGCCGTCGGCCGCGTCGAGGAGCCGGATGTACAGTCCGGGGACCTGCCCGAAGGCGCCGCCGTCCGCCGAGGCGGCGAGGATCACCTTCTCGACCTCGCGCTCGACGCGCGCGAGGTCGACGTGGAGGGTGTCCGTCGCGGCGCCGCCGTCCGTGCGCTTGCCCTCGTGGCGCACCGCTCCGGAGGCGTGCGCGGGCTGGTTGTAGAAGACGAAGTCGGCGTCGGAGCGAACCTTTCCGGAGACCAGGAGAAGCGCCGAGGCGTCGGCGTCCGGGATGCCGGCCCCGCGGCGCCACCCCATTTCGACGCGGACCGCGGGCGCGGACACCGCGACATTCGATCCCTTGGCCATTGTCATGTCTACCCCCATTGATGATCCGAGCGGCGATCCGGGTGGTGATCCGGAACGTCTCCGCGTTTCCGATCAACCTATTCCCTCGCGCCTCTACAGGGCCGCACCCAGGAACGACGACCGTTTTCCGCCAAGTTCGCTCGGATTGGGGATGCGCGGCCCCAGGCATCCCGCAAAAGAACCCTCTTATCGGTCTCCCCAACGACCACATCGTGGGCTTAACTTATGTGTCATGACCTCCCCCCGCTCCACCTATGGCGGCGGTTACTACTCCGCGCCGTCCTTCCCGGACACTCCGATCTACGACTCCCTCGTCGCAGAGCGGGGCACCCCCCAGATCGCTCCGATCCGGGTTCCCGCCGCGTACGACAGCGGCAGTCATCTGCCCGCGCTGCCGGCCGCGCTGCCCGCCCTCCCGGCAGGCCCGTCCGCACCGCAGCAGCCCTCCTACGGCTACCCGGCGCAGCAGCACGCGCCGATGCAGCCCGCCCCCACCGCGTACATCCCCCAGCAGGCCCCAGCGGCGCCGCGCGGCTACCCCGGCCCGCAGGCGCAGCCCGCCCGGCCGATGCAGAACACCGGGTACGAGGCCATGCGTCCGGCCGCCCCGCGCCCCGCCCCCGCCCAGGCCCCGGCTCCGTACGCGGATCCGTACAACCGCCAGCAGTACCGGGGTTACTGAGCCCCGCACGCCGCGGCGCCCCGGCGGAGCGGTCCGGCCGCCGCCCTCCGCGCTGTCGGTGACCGCTGGCAGGATGGGGGCCATGTCGCGACCTGAGCTCAGTGCCATCCATGTCCACCCCCTGAAGTCGGTGCGCGGGCACGCGCCGCGCACCGTCGACGTGGAGCCGTGGGGCCTGGCGGGGGACCGCCGCTGGGTCCTCGTGGACGCCCGCGGGAAGATCGTCACCCAACGCCCGCACCCGCGCCTCACCTTGGCCTCCGCCGAACTGCTCCCGGGCGGCATACGGCTGTCGGCGCCGGGCATGGAGCCGCTCACGGTCGAGATACCGGAGCCGGTCGCCACCACCACGATCGAGGTCTGGCACGACAAGGTGGAGGCGGTCCTCGCCGACGACGCCGCGCACGCGTGGTGGAGCGCGTATCTGGAGACCGACATACGTCTGCTGCACCTGGACGACCCGGCGACCAGGCGTCCCGTCGACCCGGAGTACGCGCGGCCGGGCGATACCGTGAGTTTCGCCGACGGCTATCCGCTGCTGCTGACCACGCTCTCCTCCCTCGACGCCCTCAATTCGCTCATCGCGCAGGGCGACCACGCGGACGAGGGCCCGCTGCCCATGAATCGTTTCCGGCCGAACGTGGTGCTCGCGGGGTCCGCGCCATGGGCGGAGGACGACTGGTCACGCCTTGCCATCGGTTCGGTCACGTTCCGTGTCGCCAAGAAGTCCGGCCGCTGCGTGGTGACCACCACGGACCAGGAGACCACGCAGCGCGGCAAGGAGCCCCTGCGCACCCTCGCCCGTCACCGCCGCTTCGGTGACCAGTTGTGCTTCGGGACCAATCTGATCCCGCAGACCACAGGGACGATCAGCGTCGGTGACCCGGTCACGATCCTCGAATAACGGTCAACGAGTGGGGGAACCCGAAAGCACGACACGCTCGTTGAGAGACAATGGCAGTGTCGAGCCGACGACGAGCAGGGTCGAGCGGGTGACTCCGCTTGCTCTCGCTCCGTTCGAGCGTGGGCGCTGCCGTCCGGGACCTGGCGGACGGGGAAGGGGGTGCAGGCCGTGCGAGCGATCACCGGTCTGTGGCGTTGGCGGCACAATCCGCTGCGCCGCGGGACAGATCTGGCGGAGGCGTGGGTCGCGCTGGTCGCGCTGCTCCTCATCGTCGTCGCCGCCCCTGTCGTGGGAATCGTCGCGGGAACCCTGTCGCGCGACGCGCTCTACCAGTCGGTGCGGGAGCAGCACCGCACCCGGCACGCGGTCACCGCGACCGTGGTGAAGAAGGTGGCGCAGCCGCCGCTCGACCCCGATCCGGAGACCTCGACCACCCGCGACGCCCACACCCGCGTCGTCGCCTCGTGGAAAGCGCCCGACGGATCGGCCCACCACGGCGAGGTCGTCTCCTCCCTCACCACGCCCCACAAGGGCGAAGCCTTCCCGCTGTGGACCGACGCCCACGGGCACGTGGTGAACCGCCCGCTGGACCGGCCCACCGCACTCACCCACGCCGTGCTGGCCGGATTCGGTGCGGCGGTCGCCGTCACCGGACTCGTCGAGGGCACACGGCGCGTGATCGTCTGGCGCATGGTCCGTCGGCGGTACGCCCGCTGGGAGCACGCCTGGGACATCGCCGGACCCGACTGGGGCCGGACGGGCACCGGCAGCTGAGCCGCGCCGGATCTCGTCAACTGCCGTGCTCCGCACACGCTACGGTGGTCCCACCCTCCGCAGGAGGAGCGCCGGTCAGGGCGCAGAACGACCCGCGTACGACGAGGTGGGGGCTAGACAGCGCCATGGCACAGGGCACGGTCCAGGTGACGCACACCGGCACATCGCGGTGGCGGCGCCGCACAGGCGAGTACGCGTCGCTGGCCGCCGCGCTGGAGGCGGCCGCCGACGGTGACGTACTGACCGTCGCCCCCGGCACCTACCGGGAGAATCTCGTGCTGCGGCGCGCGGTGACGCTGCGTGGCCCGGACGGGGCGGCCGGTTCGGTGCGGATCGCGCCCGTCGACGGGGTGCCGCTGACGGTACGGGCCTCGGCCACGGTCCGCGGCCTGCAGATGGAGGGCCAAGACGCGGCGGCGCCTGCGCTGCTCGTCGAGGAGGGTGCGCCGGAGCTCATCGACGTCCGGGTGATGACCCGGTCGGCGGCGGGCATCGAGGTGCGCGGCGGCGCCCGCCCGACCGTGCGCCGCTGCACCGTCGACAACGCGGGCGGTGTCGGTATCGCCGTACTCGACGGCGGTGGCGGAGTGTTCGAGGAGTGCGAGGTCGTCGCGGCCGGGCAGGCCGGTGTCGTCGTCCGCGGCGGCGCGCACCCGCGCCTGGAGCGGTGCCGGGTGCACCACGCGTCCGGCGCCGGTCTCCTCGCCACCGGCGAGCACAGCGGCCTGGAGGCGACGGGCTGCGAGGTCTACGAGATCAAGGGCGCGGGCGTCCAGGTCACCGGTCGCGCCGGGGCGCACCTGACCGACTGTGACGTGCACCGGACGACCGGCGACGGGATCACCCTCGACACCGACGCGGTGCTCACCCTGGCGGACTGCCGCGTCCACGACGTGCCGGAGAACGCGATCGACCTGCGTTCCCGCTCCGTCCTGACACTGACCCGCTCATCGGTGCGCCGCTTCGGGCGCAACGGCCTGTCGGTGTGGGACCCGGGCACCCGCGTGGACGCCAACCAGTGCGAGATCCACGACAGTACGGGCGACTACCCGGCGGTGTGGGTCAGCGACGGCGCGACGGCGGTCCTCGACGCGTGCCGGGTGCGGGACGTACCGGACGCGCTGTTCGTGCTCGACCGCGGCTCGCGCGTGGACGTCGTCGACTCCGACCTGTCGCAGGTGCGCAACACGGCGGTGTCGGTGAGCGACGGCGCGACCGCGCAGCTCGACGACTGCCGCATCCGGGAGGCATCGACGGGCGCCTGGTTCCGCGACCACGGCAGCGGCGGCACGCTCGCCAACTGCACGGTGGACGCCACCCAGACGGGCGTGATCGTCACCAAGGGCGCCGATCCCACGGTCGAGCGCTGCACGGTCACCTCCCCGGCGGAAGCCGGGTTCTACGTGTCGGCGGGCGGCCGCGGCACCTTCCACGGCTGCCGTGTCTCGGACAGTTCGGGGTTCGGTTTCCACGTCATCGACGGATGCCGTACGACCCTGCGCAAGTGCCGTACCGAGCGGTGCGCGCGCGGCGGCTTCGAGTTCGCCGAGGACGGGCCGCTCGTCGAGGAGTGCACCAGCGACGAGAGCGGCGGCGTGCGCCCCGCCGCGAACGCCCCGGCCGCCGAACCCGCCCACCAGATGGCGACCCGGGCGACACAACCGGTGGGTCTGCTCGGCGGCGTGCCCCGGCAGCAGCCCGCCGAGCCGCAGGAGCCGCAGCAGCCGCCGGGGCCTTCCCGCACGCCCAAGGACGTCCTCGCCGAACTGGACACACTGGTGGGCCTGGAGAGCGTCAAGCAGGAGGTGCGGGCGCTCACCGACATGATCGAGGTGGGCCGCAAGCGCCGGCAGGCGGGTCTCAAGGCCGCGTCCGTCCGCCGCCACCTGGTGTTCACGGGCTCCCCCGGCACCGGCAAGACCACGGTGGCCCGCCTGTACGGCGAGATCCTCGCCGCGCTCGACGTCCTGGAGAAGGGGCACCTCGTCGAGGTGTCCCGGGTCGACCTGGTCGGCGAGCACATCGGCTCGACGGCGATCCGCACCCAGGAGGCCTTCCAACGGGCCCACGGCGGCGTGCTGTTCATCGACGAGGCGTACGCCCTCTCGCCCGAGGACTCCGGCCGGGACTTCGGCCGCGAGGCCATCGACACCCTCGTGAAGCTCATGGAGGACCAGCGGGACGCGGTCGTCGTGATCGTCGCCGGGTACACGGCGGAGATGGAGCGGTTCCTGTCCGTCAACCCAGGCGTGGCCTCCCGGTTCTCCCGGACCATCACGTTCTCCGACTACGTTCCCGAGGAACTGCTGCGCATCGTGGAGCAGCAGGCCGACGAGCACGAGTACCGGCTCGGTCCCGGCACGGCCGAGGCGCTGGTGACGTACTTCACGGCGATCCCGAAGGGCCCGGCGTTCGGCAACGGCCGTACCGCGCGGCAGACGTTCGAGTCGATGGTCGAGCGGCACGCGGGGCGCGTCGCCCAGGTCGCCGACGCGAGCACGGACGACCTCACCCTGCTGTACCCGGAGGATCTGCCGGAGCTGCCTGAGCCGGGACGCCCGGCTTGAGGCGGGCGAGCAGCCGGTCCCGCTCCCGGTCGAAGGCCGGGTCGGCCTGGTAGTCGCCGTGGCCCAGGATCGGCGCGGGCAGCGGGTGTTGCTCGGTGCGGCCGTACGCGAGCGGGTCGAGCAGCGGCGGATGGTCGACCTGGGGGCCCGCCGCGCCGGGGAGCCGGATCGGGCCGCCGATCGGGTCGGTCAGGCGGTACAGGTTGCGCCAGCAGTCGACCTGGCGGTGCAGCGTGGTGAGCGACGTCGGCCCGAACTGGGCCGGGAACCAGCGCCCGTAGAGCCGCTCCAGCGGGCAGCCGTAGGTGAGCAGTCCGACGCGCTTGCGCAGTGACGGCGGCAGCTGCCAGGCCGCGGCGGCGGCGAGCACGCTGCCCTGCGAGTGGCCGGAGAGGATCAGCCGGCCTCCGGTGTTCCGCGTCCAGGTGTCCATCCGCCAGGTCAGGTCGGGCACGGCCCGCTCGGCGTAGCAGGGCGGCGCGAACGGGTGCGCGGCGCGCGGCCAGAAGGTGCCCACGTCCCACAGGATGCCGACGGTGCGACGCGCGGACGGGTCCCGGTAGGCGCGCCGCCCCAAGGTGACGAGCAGTATGAAGCCGATGCCGATCAGCCAGGAGCCGAGGGCCTGTGCGGTGTCGGCGGCGCCGTCGACGACGGGGGCGGCCGCGTCGGCCGCGGTGTCCGGGACCTGTCCCGTGGCCCAGGCTCCCACCACCGCGAGCCCGCCGAGCAGCAGGGTCACCGCGGCGGTGATGCCGATCGCCGTCGGTGCCCGGTCGGTGAGGGCGGCACGCGCGCGTGTGCTCGCGATGCGCCGCGTCCGGGCGGCGTCCGGCGGCTCACCGCCCGTGCTGCCGCCCCTCGCGTCGTCGTGGAGTCCGTAGTCGACGCGGACCTGGGCCTCCTGGCGCCGCGTGCGCCGTACGGTGCGTACGACGAGTACGGCGGCCAGAAGGGCGAGCACCGCAAGGAGCGGTGGGATGACGGACGCCTGCCAGGACAGCAGGGGCGGCGGACCCGCGATCAGGTGGTCGGTGCCGTCGAGCCAGTCGGCGACGCGTTGTGCGACGCCGCCGGTCATGACGCCGCCCAGGGCGCAGGCGAGCACGGCGGTGGCCGGACCTCCGAAGCCGCGCAGCACGGTGCGGCGGTCGGGGGCGGTGCGGTACACGGCCCGCGCTGCGACGGCAAGGGCGACGACGAGGGCGCCCTGGACGAGGGCGACACAGCCGAAGGCCGCGTTGCCCGGCAGCCGGCCCGAGGTGTGCCAGTGCGGGCGTGACCAGCCCGCGTAGACCATGGTGAGGGCGAGCAGGGCGAGGGCGCCGTACGGCAGGGCGCGCACCACGGCGTGGTCGACGTCGTGGTCGACACGGTTCTCGCTGCGGCCACGGCTCACGACGACGCCCACGACCAGCAGCGCGCCCGCGAGCAGAGCCGCGACCAGCACCCGGCCCATGACGTCCAGGAACACCGGGCCGCCCGGCCGCCGGTCGTAGCGGGCGGCGGACGCGCCGACGGCGGCGGCCACGGTGAGCAGCCCGGCCGCGGTGTGCGCGGCACGCAGCCGGGAGACCAGGCGGCGCCCGTACCAGAAGCCTGGCCTGCGCAGCGCGGTGCTGTGGTCGCCGTCGTCGGGCTCAGGCTGGTGCTCCAGCGGGCGCTGTGACTCGTACGCGGCCCAGGTGCGGTGCGACAGGTACCACAGCAGGGCCGTCAGGCCGGCCGGCACGACCGCGGCGAGCCCGAGGCGGCGGCCGGGCAGGCTCCACCAGCCGCCGTGGCCGTGTGCGTCGACGGCCATGAAGCCGAGCCAGCGGTGGTGCGCGGCGCACGCGGCGCGGCCGGCGCACTGCCAGGCCGTGAGGTCGAGGGCGACCTCGCAGGCGGCGGCCACGAGGAGCACGGTGAGCGTGAGGCCCGTGAGGCGGGCGATCACGCCGTACAGACGGACCGTGCGCGTCACCCGCAGCGCGTTCGGACGCATCCAGTGCGCCAGGTTGACGACCATGAACGGCAGCAGCAACAGCCACAGCGCCCGCGATCCGTTGCCGGAGGTGAGGTTGCACCACACGTACGCCTCGCGGATCGGTCTGTCGCGGTAGTCGCCCGGCCTGCTCTCGGCGTCGACGTCCTCGGCGCGCCGGTAGACGGCCGCTGTCGCGTCGCCGGAGATCCGGGCCGTGCGCGGGTCGTCGAGCATCGCGGCGGGTGTGGTGCCGCCGACGCCGTGGACGAGCAGTTCCAGTGCGGGACCGGTCGCCGTGCCGGTCCCGGCGTTCGGGGCGGCGTTGTCGCCGCGCCGCTTCTCGTGCGCCATCGTGTGTGTCCCCCGTTCGTGGCCCGCACCAGCATCCCGGTCGCCGCCCCGGCACGCACGCGTCGTCACGGAATCTCCCCCGTCCGTGCGGCATCCTGGCGTCCGTGCGGCCTTGCGGGGCGCGGGGGGTGGGACGGGCGTCGGTGCCGCGTGCGAGGATGACCCGGTGACGCCCAACGAGCGGCGGCCGGGACGAGGCGAAGGGACCCAGCGGGACGTGAGCGAGAATCCGAACCTCCTCGCGGAGCAGCGGCGTGCCCTGATCGTCGACGAGGTGCGCAGGCGCGGCGGCGTCCGGGTCAATGAACTCACGAGGAAACTCGGTGTGTCCGACATGACGGTCCGCCGCGACCTGGACGCGCTGGCCCGCCAGGGCGTGCTCGAGAAGGTTCACGGCGGCGCCGTCCCGGTGGCCGAGGCGAGCACCCACGAGCCGGGGTTCGAGGCCAAGTCGAGCCTGGAGCTGACCGCCAAGGAGGACATCGCGCGCACGGCGGCGACGCTGGCGGCGCCCGGCACGGCGATCGCCCTGTCCGGTGGTACGACGACGTACGCGCTGGCGCAGCGGCTGCTGGACGTGCCGGATCTGACGATCGTCACCAACTCGGTCCGGGTGGCGGACGTGTTCCACACCGCGCAGGGCGGGCCGGGCAGCCGTCCGGGCACGGCGACGGTGGTGCTGACCGGCGGGGTGCGCACTCCGTCGGACTCGCTGGTGGGTCCGGTCGCGGACCAGGCCATCGCGTCGCTCCACTTCGACGTGCTGTTCCTGGGGGTGCACGGCATATCGCTGGAGGCGGGCCTGTCCACGCCGAACCTGGCCGAGGCGGAGACCAACCGGCGACTGGTGCACTCGGCGCGCCGGGTGGTCGTCGTGGCCGACCACACCAAGTGGGGCACGGTGGGGCTGAGTTCGTTCGCCTCGCTCGACGAGGTGGACACGCTGGTGACGGACGCGGGGCTGCCTGTAGAGGCGCGTGCGGAGGTCTCCGAGCAGGTGCGGCTGATCGTCGCCGGTGAACCGGAAAGCGGTGCAGACATCTGACGGTGCCGCGGCTATGGTGGCGATGCCCGGGGGACCGGGCGGCTCTGTCCGCCAGTTGATCGCCCGTCACGTGTTTGGGGGCTGAACGTCCATGGCACGCCGTCTCCTCCCCGTCGGTCTCGACTTCCTCGACACCGCGCCGCTGCGTCTGGTGTTCGCCCGTGAGGTGTCGGCCTCGCCCGACGCCGTCTACCACGCGCTGGCCGATGACGTGCCGGGGTGGTCGGAGTGGTTCGCCGCCGTGACGCTCGCCCGGCCGCTGGGTGACGGTGCCCGCCGGGAGATCCGTCTCAAGGGCGGGGGCCGCTTCCTGGAGACGATCGTGGCGGCCGAGCCCGACAGCGTGTACGCGTACCGGGTCGACGAGACCAACGCGCCGGGTGCGCGGGCCCTGTTGGAGGAGTGGCGGATCGTGCCGGTGGCGGGCGGGGCGCGCGTGCGGTGGACGTTCACGGCGGACGGAACAGCGCCGTTCCTGCTCGCCGTGAGGCTGGGCCGGGCCGGTCTCGGGCGGGCGTTCCGGGACGCCGTGGGGGCGCTGGAGCGACGGCTCACGTCGGCCGCCGCGTGACTTCCCCGCCCGTCAGTTCCACTCCCCCGTCTCCAGGAGCCGCGCGATGGTCCGCGCGTACGGGGTGATGTCCATGTGCTGTTCGGCGAGCCACTCGTCCGAGTAGTACTTGTCGAGGTAGCGGTCGCCCGGGTCGCAGAGCAGGGTGACGACGCTGCCGGTGCGGCCCTCCGCCACCATCTCCGCGACGATCTTGAGGGCGCTCCACAGGCCGGTGCCGGTCGAGCCGCCCGCCTTGCGTCCGATGGCGGCTTCCAGGGCTCGCACGGCGGCCACGCTCGCCGCGTCGGGGACCTTCATCATGCGGTCGATGACACCGGGCACGAAGCTGGGCTCCATGCGCGGGCGGCCGATGCCCTCGATGCGGGAGCCGCACTCGCTCGTCGCGTCCGGGTTGTTCGTCGTCCAGCCCTCGAAGAAGCAGGAGTTCTCCGGGTCGGCGACGCAGACGCGGGTGTCGTGCTGCATGTAGTGCACGTAGCGGGCCAGGGTCGCGGAGGTGCCGCCGGTGCCGGCCGTGGCCACGATCCACGTCGGGCACGGGTAGCGTTCGAGGGCCATCTGCCGGTAGATCGACTCGGCGATGTTGTTGTTGCCGCGCCAGTCGGTGGCCCGCTCCGCGTAGGTGAACTGGTCCATGTAGTGGCCGCCGGTGCGTGCGGCGAGGGCCGCCGACTCCTCGTACATAGTCCGCGGGTCGTCGACGAAGTGGCACCGGCCGCCGTGGAATTCGATCAGGCGGCACTTCTCGGCGCTCGTCGTGCGCGGCATCACGGCGATGAACGGCACGCCGATGAGCTTCGCGAAGTACGCCTCGGAGACCGCGGTCGAGCCGCTGGACGCCTCGATGACGGGGCGGCCGGGGCGGATCCAGCCGTTGCACAGCCCGTGCAGGAACAGCGAGCGTGCCAGGCGGTGCTTGAGGCTGCCGGTGGGGTGGGTGGACTCGTCCTTGAGGTAGAGGTCGATGCCCCAGTGCTCGGGCAGCGGGAAGCGCAGCAGGTGGGTGTCGGCGGACCGGTTGTTGTCGGCCTGGACCTTGCGGACGGCTTCCTTGAGCCAGCCGCGGTACGCGGGGTCGGTGTGGTCGACGTCGAGCGTCGGCATGGGTTCGGCGGTGGTGTTCCCGCTCGCCTGGCTGCCCTGCTGGACGGTGCTCATCGCGCGGCTCCTTCACGTCGTTCCGGGCGTCGGCCCGGGCGGGGAAAAGGTGCCGTACGGACCACGGTGATGCCTGGCCGAAAACGACCTGACGCCTCGATCATAAACACCTTCCGCACGCTTCTCACCTGCATAAACACCCCTTTGAGGGCCTCAAAGCCAAGCCTGGCGCACGGGGCGCGGGAGGGCGCGCGGGGGCGTGAACTCCGCTTGCGCCCATTGCTTCACAACCTGTCCGCAAGAACACTGGTCCTCCTCGCGCGGCGCGTGCAGACTGCACCGCACGGGCGCACCGGAGGGGGCGAAGCGATGGCCGGACCGGGGTTCGCGGCGCGTGGCGTCGTCACGTGCGGCGTGGCTCCCGCGTCACGGGCGTCAGTCACCGAAGTTGCACGGTCGCATCCCCTGCGTCACTCTGGTCTCACGACACTACTCAGGGTTTACCGGCGGTGACGCTGCGAACCAGCCCGCCGGGCATGCAGCGGGCGTTCCGGCACCACGCGGTCGCTCCACACGATCCGTTCTCGTCCTCTTCCGGACCTCATTCGGGGAGTCGCAGCCGTGATCAGCCAGCAGAGCAGGCATTGCACGGTGGAGCTCCAAGCCCTGCCGTCGCGGATCGGACAGGTCCGCAGAATCGTATCGGCGCAGTTGCGCTACTGGCATCTGGACGCCTTGATCGACCGCGCCGCACTCGGCGTGACCGAACTCCTGACCAACGTGCACCGGCACGCCGGGCCCGACAAGACGTGCACCGTCGAGATGAGGCTGCTGCGCGGCACCCTCACCATCGCCGTGCGCGACCACGACCCGATCCTGCCCGACGTGCGCGCACCACAGCCGTTGGACACCTCAGGACGCGGGCTCGCCCTGATCGCGGCGGTCAGCGAGAGCTGGGGCGCGTCGCCGCACGGCCACGACGGCAAGGTCGTCTGGTTCACCCTGCCCGCGACGGCCCCCGCCCCGGAGCCGTCCGCACGCCGAGTCCGCCGTGCGACGCCCGCCCGCGGCGAGGGCCACGCACCCGCCCATACTCCCGCCCGGTCGGCCGTCGCAGGCTGACCGGGCGGTGACCGGGGCCGCACGACCGCTCCCGGGCGCGTCGGACACGGCCACGGAGCACCGCCGGCGCGGCGAACCGGCGTGGGGCGCCGCGCCCGCTTACCGCACCGGCGGCGTCGCGGACACGAACGCCGTGCCGCTCCCGCGTCGGACGCTCATGCCGTCGAGGGCACGGACGGCGGCGTCGCGGGGGCCATGGCGCGGCGTCTCGCCGGTCAGGCCGCACCGCCCTTCGCGGAGCCGCCGGAACCGTAGCGGCCGAACTCCTCGTTGAGGACCGTCAGGCGGCGCCAGTACTCGTCCTCGTCGATCTCACCTGCGGCGAACCGGCGGCCGAGCACGGCGATCGGTGCGTTCTCGTCGAGGCGGGCCCCCGGCCGCCAGGGGCCGCCGCCCCCGCGGCGGAGGGTGCGACGCAGCAGAGTGACGGCGCCGACCACGACGGCCGCCCAGATCAGCGGGAACAGGAGTATCCACGGGCCGGGGCCGCCGCCGAAGTGTGCGAGGGTCTGCATCTGAGTCATCTCCCGAGTCGGTCGACATGCTGGTGGTGCTGATGACTCGAGCCTCGCGCCGACAGGGTCCCGGGGCGTCGTACGGGCAGCGACACCTCGTGTACCTCCCCGGGAGTACGGAAGCCCGCCCGCCCTGCTCGCCCTTCCCGTCTCCCTGCTACCTCCCTGCCGCCTCCCTGCCCCCTCCGCCGTCTGTAACTACTAGTATGTACGATGGCTTCATGAGCATGAGCACTCAGGAGCGTCTGATCGAAACCACCCGTGAGCTCCTGTGGGAGCGCGGTTACGTGGGCACGAGCCCGAAGGCGATCTTGCAGCGGGCGGGTGTCGGCCAGGGCAGCATGTACCACCACTTCACCGGCAAGCCGGACCTCGCGCTCGCCGCGATCCGCCGTACCGGGGAGGAGCTGCGCGCGTCGGTCGACCGCCTGCTGGACTCGCGCGAATCGGCCTACGGGCGGGTGGAGGCGTACCTGCTGCGTGAGCGTGACGTGCTGCGCGGGTGCCCCGTGGGGCGACTGACGATGGACCCGGAAGTGCTCGCCAGCGACGAGCTGCGCGCCCCGGTCGACGAGACCATCGCCTACGTGCGCGACCGGCTCGCGACGGTCGTCGAGGAAGGCGTGGACCGCGGTGAGTTCGCCGCTCACCTGGTGCCGGACGACGTCGCGGCGGCGATCGTGGCGACGGTGCAGGGCGGCTACGTCCTGGCCCGCGCCTCGGGCGCCACGGACGCCTTCGACGCCGGCGTGCGCGGCCTGCTCGCACTTCTGCGCCGCACCGACCGCGCCTGAACGAGGACTTTCCACCACCGAGACGAGAGAGGCCGGCCAGCGACGATGCACGCCATGCAGTACGAGATGACGTTGCCCGCCGACTACGACATGGACATCATCCGGAATCGAGTGGCGGCCAAGGGGCACCTGCTGGACGACCACCCGGGGCTCGGCGCCAAGGCGTATCTGATGCGGGTGCGCGGCGAGCGGGGCTCCCCGGTCAATCTGTACGGTTCCTTCTATCTGTGGGCCTCGCCGCAGGGCATGAACTCCTTTCTCTGGGGCCCCGGTTTCCAGGGCGTGGTGAACGACTTCGGTCGACCCGTCGTACAGCACTGGACGGGTCTGGCCTACGAGGCCGGGCCCGCGACGGCCACCGTGGCGCGAAGTGCCGTGCGGCGCCGCACTCCCGTCGAGCCGGGTGCCGACCTGGCGGCGACGGCC
The DNA here is from genome assembly GCF_026274175.1 of Streptomyces beihaiensis. Lineage (GTDB taxonomy): Bacteria > Actinomycetota > Actinomycetes > Streptomycetales > Streptomycetaceae > Streptomyces > Streptomyces beihaiensis. The sequence goes on along the minus strand of NZ_JAPHNL010000264.1, from coordinate 31,647 downwards.
GCCGACGCGGTGGACGAGGTCACCCGACTCGCCGCCGGAGACGGCGTGTTGTACGCGGCGGCGGGGGTCGATCCGCGCACCTGGGAGCGGGTCACCTTCTCCGTGTGGGCACACGGGGCGCCCGAGGCGCCGGGTGACGTGTACCAGGTCCTGCACGTGTCGCAGCCGGAGCGCGGCCGACTGACCGCGGGCAGGCAGTGGTGAGCCGGGGCCCCGGCCGAGCCGCGGCCGTCCGGACCGTCCGGACAGTCCAAGGTGACGTCGATCCAAGGCTGTTGGGTGTAATCGACGCGCACGATCACCTCTTCTTCCGCAGCCCGCTGCTGCCCGGCCAGGAGCTGGACGACGTCGAACTCGCCAGGCAGGAGCTGGCGGCGTACGCGGCGGTGGGCGGCGGGACGGTCGTGCAGTGGACGCCGCACGGTCTCGGGCGGCGCGCCGAACGGCTGCCGGAGCTCGCCGCCGCCACCGGCGTGCGTATCGTCGCCGCGACGGGACTGCACCAAGCGGCCCACTACAGCGCGGAGTTGGCCGCCACCGCGGCCACCGACCTCGCGGCGCTCTTCGTGCGCGAACTCACCGAGGGGATCGGGGACTCCGGCGTACGGGCGGGTCTGATCAAGGTCGCCGGCGGCTTCCACGCTCTCGACGCGCACGCGCGGCGCACCATGCGGGCCGCCGCGGAAGCGCACCACGCGACGGGGGCGCCGATCGCCGTCCACCACGAGCTCGGCACCGGCGCGCTCGACGTGCTCGACCTGCTGTGCGGCGAGTTGGAGGTAGCGCCCCACCGGGTCGTCCTCGGTCACCTCAACCGCTCCCCCGACATCGTGACGCAGACGGAGGCAGCCCGGTCCGGCGCGTATCTAGCGTTCGACGGGCCGTCGCGGGCCAACCACGCGACGGACTGGCGGATGCCCGACTCGATGGCGGCGCTGGCCTCGGCCGGACACGCGGACCGGCTGCTGCTCGGCGGGGACACCACCACGGCCGGGGCCAGGTCGGTGAGCGGCGGGCCGGGAATGCCGTATCTGCTGCGCCGGGTGCGGCCGAGGCTCGAAGCCTCGCTGGGCCGGGAGACGGTGGAACGGATCCTCACCGCCAATCCGGCACGGGCCTTCGCCGTCGAGTGGACCTGAGACGGGCGGGACCGGTCGGCGGCGGCCGTGGGCCCGGCCGGCCGGTCACCTCACGGCGAGCGCCCTGAGCGGGTCGTCGAGCGCGGGCTGCCAGGCCAGTTCGGCGGCGCCGACCAGACCGTTGTGGTCGAGCGTGCACGCCAGGATGGGAACGCCGCCGCTGCGGCCCCACAGGCTGCGGTCGGCGACGACGGCCCGCAGGCGCTCCGGGGCCGCCTCGAGGAGGAAGCGGTGCAGGCCCCCCAGGATGATGCGGTCCGGGTTGAGGATGTTGACCAGACCCGCCAGGCCGAGGCCGAGCCGGTCCACCAGCACCTCGGTGGCCGCCCGTACGCCCGGGTCGTCGGCGGCGTCGTGCAGCAGGTCGCGGGCCTGTTGCAGGAGCGACCCCTCGGGGCCCGGCGCGCGCCCCGCCTCGGCGAGGAAGGCGTTCGGGTCGGCCTCGACGTCGAGGCACCCGCGGCTCCCGCAGTGGCAGGGGCGCCCCTCCGGATTGACGGTGAGGTGGCCGACCTCCAGGGCGAGGCCGGAACTGCCGGTGTGCAGGCGGCCGTCGATGACCAGGGCGCCGCCGACACCCCGGTGCCCGGTGGCGACGCAGAGCAGGTCCCGCGCGCCGCGCCCGGCGCCGTGCCGGTGCTCGGCCAGTGCGGCGAGGTTCACGTCGTTCGCGGCGAACGCCGGGACGTCGAGCCCCGCCTCGTGCACGCAGTCCGCGAAGATCCGGCGGACCGGGGCGCCGACCGGCCAGGCCAGGTGGAGCGGGTTGAGCGCGGCTCCGTCCGGCTCGGCGACGGCGGACGGGACGGCGAGCCCCGCGCCGACGCACCGCCTGCCGGAGGCCCCCAGCAGCCGGGTCCCCGCCTCGACGACCGAGCGCAACACGTGGGCCGGGTCGGGGTCGATGATCTCGCAGCCGGGCGTCGTGGCGACGATCTGCCCGCCGAGCCCGACGAGCGCCACCCGGTAGCCGTCCGCGTGCACCTGCGCGGCCAGCGCCACCGGGCCGTCCTCGGCGACGGAGAGGCGGTGCGAGGGGCGGCCCTGGGAACCGGACGCCGCGCTCGGCTTGGCATCGATCCGGATCAGGCCCAGCGCCTCCAGCTCGGCCGCGACGGCGCCCGCGGTCGCGCGGGTCACACCGAGTTCCGCGGTGAGCACGGCGCGCGTCGGGGCGCGCCCGGTGTGGACGAGTTCGAGCGCGGGTCCGAGCGCGCTGCGGCCCCGCTCGAGTCGCGGCGCCCGTACGGCACCGCCGCCCGCCGCTTGGCTTCCGTTTCCGGAGGCCGCCCTGCCGCCCATCAGCAACTCCTCGCCCAGATCACGGTCAGGAATGGTATCCGGTGCCTCTGCCGGCTCCCGGTCACCCGAACCGGCTCACCCACGCCGCTCACTCGAACCCGCTCGCCCGGGGCCGCTCACCCGCGGCCGCTCACTCGAACCCGCTCGCCCGCAGCGTGACGTTGAGCCGCCCGACGAGCCCCAGCTCGGCGGGCCCGGTCCCGCCGAGGACGCGCGGCACCCCGTGGAAGGCGAGGCGTGACGGGCCGCCGAACACGAACAGGTCGCCGCTGCGCAGTTCGACGTCCGTGTACGGCTTGGTACGGGTGTGCGGATTGCCGAAGCGGAAGACGCAGGAGTCGCCCAGGCTGAGCGAGACGACAGGCGCGTCGCACCGCTCGTCCTTGTCCTGGTGCATGCCCATGCGCGCGTGCGCGTCGTAGAAGTTGACCAGCGCGATGTCGTAGTCGTAGTCGCGGGCGCGGGCGCGGGCGCGGGCGCGGGCGAAGTCACGGTCGCGGGCGCGGGCGCGGCGGTACGCGCTCGGGTCCGGGGTCTCGCCGTACGCGTCGGACACCGCCCGACGCGCCAGACCGGCGAGGTGGCCCGGCATCGGCTTGACCGGCTGCCCGTCGCCGTCGGCGGCCACGCGTGCGTAGCCGCGCGGTGACCAGTGCCAGCCGAGCCCGAACTGCCGGGCGCTCATGGTGCCGCCCCCGGGGGTGCGGACGGTGCGAAGACCGGCGGGCGGACGAGCCCACGCCCGGCATGCCTCGACCAGCTCGCGCTGCTCGTCAGGCGCCAGCCAGTCGGGCAGGTGCACGGCGCCCGGCGCGATCTCCCGCCGCTCGCGCGGGAAGAGTGTGTCGCCCATACGGACGAGCCTATCCGCCGCGCACCACCGCGATCAGCTCGCGCACCGTGCGGGCCATCGCCTCGCGCCCCACGGTCAGATACTTGCGCGAGTCGACGGCGTCGGGGTGGGCGGCGAGGAACTCGCGGATCGCGGCGGTCATGGCGACGTTGAGGGCCGTGCCGATGTTGACCTTGCCGATGCCCCCGCGGACCGCCGCGGTCAGTTCGTCGTCCGGCACCCCGGATGAGCCGTGCAGCACCAGCGGCACGTCGAGACCGTCGGCGAGCCGTTTGAGCAGGTCGTGGTCGAGCGAGGCGGTGCGAGTCGTCATGGCGTGCGAGGACCCGATCGCGACGGCCAGCGCGTCCACGCCGGAGTCGGCCACGAACGCGCGGGCCTCCCCGGGATCGGTGCGGGCGCCGGGCGCGTGCGCGTCCAGCGGCGGTCGCACCCGGCCGTCGCGGCCGGCCTTACCGCCGACCTCGCCCAACTCGGCCTCCACCCACAGGCCGTTGGCATGGCCCCAGTCGGCGGCGGCGCGGGTAGCCGCGAGGTTCTCGTCATAGGACAGGCGTGCGGCGTCGTACATCACCGAGCCGAATCCGGCGTCGACGGCCTGCCGCAGCAGGTCGTCGCTCTGTACGTGGTCGAGGTGGAGGGCGACGTCGACCCGAGCGCCCTCGGCCGCGGCGGCGGCGGCGCGAGCCAGCGGGAGGAGCCGGCCGTAGCGGTAGCGGACGGCGTTCTCGCTGATCTGGAGGATCACGGGGGCGTCGGCGGCCTCGGCGCCCGCGACGACCGCCTCGACGTGTTCGAGGGTGATGACGTTGAACGCGGCGACGGCGCCGCGGCGGGCCGTGGCCCGCGCGACGAGCGTCCCTGTTGCTGCGAGGGGCACGGCCCCATCCCTTCTGGCGTTCTGGCGTTCTGGCGTTCTGGGCGTCCGGGCTTCCGACCTTCTGAGCTTCCGACTTTCTGGGCTTACGAGCTTCTGGGCTTCTGGCGCCGTCAGTCGGAGGTGAGGATCACGGAGCGGGTGAGGTGGCGCGGCCGGTCCGGGTCGAGGTCCTGCCGGGCGGCGACGGCGACGGCGAGCCGCTGGGCGCGGACCAGTTCGGCCAGCGGGTCGAGACGTCCCTCGATCCAGTGCGCGCCGGTCGCGGCGACCTGTTCGGCGAGGCCCTCGGGCGCCTTGCCGAACATCCAGGTGGCGGTGCCCGTCGTGGTGACGCTGATCGGACCGTGGCGGTACTCCATCGCCGGGTACGCCTCGGTCCACGACAGGGACGCCTCGCGCATCTTCAGCGCGGCCTCGTTGGCGAGGCCGACGGTCCAGCCACGGCCCAGGAAGGTGAACTGGCCGCATTCGACGAGCCCTTCGGGCAGCGGCTCGGCGAGCGCGGTGCGGGCGTCGGCGACGGCCTGTTCGCCATGGAGACCCAGGTGGGCGCGGAGCAGGGTGAGTGCGGTCGTGGCGAACCGGGTCTGCACGACGGACCGCTCGTCGGCGAAGTCGAGCACGACCAGATGGTCGGCGGCGCTGCGCACGGGCGTGTCGGGGTCGCCGGTGACGGCGGTCGTGGGCACCTTGTCCTTGAGGGCGGCCAGCAGGTCGAGCACCTCGGTGGTGGTGCCGGACCGGGTGAGCGCGACCACCCGGTCGTAGCTCCGCCCGGCCGGGAACTCGGACGCCGCGAACGCGTCGGTCTCCCCCTGCCCCGCCTGTTCGCGCAGCACGGCGGCGGCCTGCGCCATGAACCACGAGGTTCCGCACCCGACCAGCGCGACCCGCTCGCCCGGCGCGGGCAGCGCGGCGCGGTGCCCGGCGGCGAGCCCGGCGGCCCGTGTCCAGCACTCCGGCTGGCTGTTCAGTTCGTTCTCGACATGACTCATGCCCTGCCCCCACCGCGCGGTCGACTCACGCATTGCGTGCTTGCTCGTATACATGCTTGTTCCTGCAAGATATAGCGGCATTTCAAGCAGAAGCAAGCATCTGTGCGCATGGGGCTAGGGTTTGTGCGGCACGGTGACCGATGAAGTGACGGCCATGAAGTGACGGCCGATGAAGTGACGAAGTACGGCGTACGGATTGGAGGCCGCGGATGTCCCGCGACGCCCGGTGGAAGTCCCTCCTGGAACTGCTCGTCGAGCGCGGCCGCCTCGACGTGGAGCAGGCCGCCACCGAGCTGGGCGTCTCGGCGGCGACGATCCGCCGCGACTTCGACCAGCTCGCGGAGCAGCAGATGCTGGTGCGCACCCGGGGCGGCGCCGTGGTGCACGGCGTCAGCTACGAGCTGCCACTGCGCTACAAGAGCGCGCTGGGCGCGGCCGAGAAGCAGCGCATCGCCAAGGCCGTGGCCGAACTGCTCACCCCCGGCGAAGCGGTGGGCCTGACCGGCGGAACGACGACGACCGAGGTGGCGCGGGCGCTCGCGGTACGGCCCGACCTGTCCTCCGGCACGCCCGCGCTCACGGTCGTCACCAACGCCCTCAACATCGCCAACGAGCTCGCGGTGCGGCCCCAGTTCAAGATCGTACTGACCGGTGGGGTCGCCCGCCCGCAGTCGTACGAGCTGATCGGCCCGCTGGCAGACGGGGTGTTGAGCCAGATCACCCTCGACACGGCCGTGCTCGGCGTCGTCGGACTCGACGCCGAGCACGGCGCCTCCGCGCACGACGAGGCGGAGGCCGCGATCAACCGCTTGTTGTGTGAACGAGCGGAGCGCGTGGTGGTCGCCGCCGACTCCAGCAAGCTGGGGCACCGGGCGTTCGCACGGATCTGCGGAGTCGGGCAGTTGGACGTCCTGGTGACGGACACGGCGGCCGACGCCGGGGACCTGGCCCGGTTCGAGGAAGCGGGCGTGCGGGTCGTCGCTGTCTGACACGAGCGGCCGCCGGTAGGCGATGTCACGCCGCCAGGAGATGCGTCAGCTCGCCGGGCACTCCTTCCAGGCCAGGTGGTACGTCGTGTTGATGCTGCCGTCGGTGGAGTCCATCGTCATGAAGCTCGTCCTGGCCGGATCCGAGGTTCCGGCGTCCACCCGCAGCTCCGTGTTGACGTTGAAGTTCCGCTCCACCCCGCAGGGCGCCCAGACGAGTTGAGCGACGTCGGTGGTGTCGGTCGCCTCCCAGTTGTCCGAGTAGGCGCCGTCGAACTCGTGGCTCTTGGCGGCCGTGTCCGCCGAGCCCTGGAAGTAGTACGAGGCCTTCTCGGTGCCCGAGGCGCCCGGCTGCAGCGACGCGAACCCCCGGTAGTCGGCGCTCGCGATGGCGTAGGTGAAGCCCTGCGGGACGTTCACGACGAGGCTGAGCTCGCAGTTCTTGCGGAAGGCGGTCGGGTCCGACACTCCGCCGACCTGTGCGAGGTACTGGCTGTACGTGACCGTGAAGGCCGTGTTGTCCGTGGACACGGCGACGGCGGCGGTGCCCTTGGGGCAGCCGGAGCCGTTCACCGTGGCGATGTCGATGACGATCTTGTCCGGCGGCGGGTCGCGGAAGACGGACGCCTGTCTGTCCGCGTGCGCGGGAATCGCCGTCGCGAACAGAGCCGCCACGGCGCCGCTCACCAGAAGTGCACCTGCCATGGTTTTCTCCCGTCCATTGCTGCAGACCCGCCATGCCGCGCGAGCACGCTCGGGCACGACGGGGTGAGGGGTGTGTGACCGAGCAAGGGGGAACTCGATGAAGCCGCAGTGCAAAGGTGCGGATGAAACGAGCAACCGCATCGTAGAAAGCCCCGGTGCGGCGCGCCAGGCCGTCTCCGGCCAATCGACGACCCCCTCCTGGTGACCCCGCCCACACGTGCCACGTCGCCGCGCACTCCTCTTGTCCCCTTCGGGGGGGCACCCCTAACCTGACTTTGTGCCGCAAATAAACAAACTCGGGGCCGTCAGCGCCGACGTCCCCCGCGCCGCGCCGGATCTGACCCGGCTGCGCGCCGTCCTGACCGTCTTCTTCGCCCTGGACGGGTTCGTCTTCGCCGGGTGGGTCGTCCGTATCCCCGACATCAAGGACCGCACCGGTGCCTCCACGAGCGCCCTCGGTCTCGCGCTGCTCTGTGTCTCCGCCGGCGCGGTGATCACGATGACGGTGACCGGGAGGCTGTGCCGCCGCTACGGCAGCCACCCCGTCACCGTGGCCTGCGCCGTGCTGCTGGTCTTCGGCAGCGCGTACGGCGGGGTCAACGTGTGAATTGCACTAACTGAGGCGACCGGTCCACATGGACAGAGAAGCCGGCCCCGGCAACGTCTTGCGGGACATCGCCGGGGCGGGCGGCAGGGGCAGCCACGCGTGCACTGACGGTCTGCCAGAAAAAGCATCAGGGCTGGTGCTGACATGTGAACATGCGCATTTCAGTTGTGTCGGGTGCCTCGCGACACCCCGGACTGGAGCATGCAGCGGCGCCGCGAGCTGGGCGAACGCATCGGCAGCGCGCCGCCGCCCACCACACGCAGGAATCCCTCTTCGCAGCCACCGGGCTGAGCCGCAGCCACCTCCAGCGCATCGAGTCAGGCGAGGCCGACCCGCGCTACAGCGACCTGCTCACGATCGCTCAGGCGCTCGGCAAGGACGTGTCCGTCCTCAACTCCTGAGCAGCAGGAAGCCCCGCCCATCCGCCACGGGGAAGCAGACGAGCGGGGCCGAGGCGGTCACCGCTTCGGCTAACGGGTCCTCACCTCACTGTGGCGCCGACGTGAGCGCACTCAGCGCGCGCAGGTCCGCCAGCCGACGCTGATACAGCGGACCGGCAGCGTGCACGCCCCTCGCCTCGCTCGGCGTCGACCGCTCGATGAGGTGATGCGCCACCGCCTTCAGATGCGCCGACCACGAGACGACGTGCTGCTGCGCGCTCCTTCCGCACGCCTGCGGCTCCCCCGGCAGACACAGCGGCAGCTCCGGGCCGAGCTTGTTGGCTGCGTGACGGACGTAACGAGCGACAGTGAGCCAGTCCTCATCCGTCCGGCTGTCCGTGCCCCTCTGGCCCTCCCACGGGCCGAAGTCGTCGCCGTGATCATCCATGCTCGTGCTCCTGATCATCATCGCAGCGGGTCAAACCGACGCGCTGATGGTAGGCGCCGCAGCGCCGCCGTCAGCCTCCCGTGGGTCGCAGTGGGCCACCGAGGGGACGCAGGGACCGCACGGCCCGCACATCGGCAGGAACTGAGGCGGTGTGCAGCTTGCGGCACCCGGACCGTGCAGAGCCTTTTCTCTGGGCAGCCGACGGCGGGGGCCTAGCCGCGCCGCAGGCCGACCGGGGCCGTCTGCCTGGGCGGCGGCGAGAAGGGGCACACGCGGTGCCGTTCGACGACGGGCCCCGGCCCGGACGGGCTGAACACGTCGACCGTGTCTGCGGCCTCGCCCGGTCGGATCGGTTCGGCGCAGTGCCAGCAGTACCGGCCGCCCTCGGCGCTCACAGTCGCCGTCCGTCCCGCAGCGTGCGCCGCAGCTCGGCCGTCTCCGCGCACAGCGTGCCGTCGTCGACGCACTGCTCGCAGGTGGCAGAGTGCTCGACGAGCTGGGCGTGGACCATGGCGACGGTGCAGATGGTGCAGGCGCGTGGGAAGCAGCGGTAGCCGTCCTCGGCGATCCGCTCGCCGAGGTCGATACACCGGTCCGGGTCGAGCGGGTTCGCGCACCACACGCAGCGGTGACCGCGCAACTGCGCCTCCGTCAACTCATCCACGGGCGGCACATGCACGGGGAGAGCCTGAGCGTTGGCCGCAGGTTCCACCGTTCTGGGCGGGCTCGTAGTCTGTGCCATGTCGGCGCTCCTCCGCAGCGTTGGCCACGCCCCGGGAAGCGACCACCTCACCGGGGGCTGAACCTCAACCCTGCGCGCAGGCGACGCTGCTGACTTCCCTTCAGGGGGTACCCATGGTGGGTACGCTGGGTTCGTGACCGGCTACGAACCGCCCACAGTGCTGCCCCCGGAACTCCTCAAGCGGCCCGACCTGGTGGCCGCGCTCGCCGAACACGACTTCGGCACGGTGTTCGTCCTCGCACGCGCCGAGGCTGGCATCAGCTACTCGGCCATCGCCGCTGAGTGCGGCATCAAGCCGGAACGAGTGGGCACCCTCGCCCGCGGGCGCGGACGCATCACCAGCTTCGAGAAGATCGTGCGGATCGCCGACGCGCTCCGCATCCCCGGCCACATGGTGGGTCTAGCCGCCCGGCCCTGGGAGACCACACCCGAACCCGCCCTCCGGCCCGGTGCTGACCGCCGAGAGTTCCTCAAGACAACAGCCGCCGCAAGCCTCGCCGTGGGATTGCCCGACCTCACCCGGCCCACCCACACCGGCCGCATCGGCAGCGACGTCCCTGACCGGCTCCGGCGACGCACGGCCCGCCTGCGGCGCCTCGACGATGTCCTCGGCGGCGGCGACACCTACCGGACCTACCTCGGCGAATACCAGGACACTCGGGTCCTTCTCCGCCGGGCCTCGTACAGCGAGGAGACCGGCCGCGGCCTGCTGTCCGTGCTCGCCGAACAGGCACAGCAGGCGGGATGGGCCGCGTTCGACGGAGGCCGCCACGCCGAGGCCCAGGGACTGTACGAGGCCAGCCACCGGGCCGCCGTCGACGCGGGAGACGACCAGCTGGCAGGAAACGCCCTCGCCCACGTCGCCTACCAACAGCTGCCCCGAGACCGGCAGGCCGGAGTCCAGACCGCGGCCCGCTCGTGCGCGACCGCCGGACCCGACGCGGCACCCCAGGTGCGCGCCCTGCTGTACGAGCGGCTCGCATGGGCGCACGCCGTCGCGGGCCAAGCCGACGAAACCGAACGCGCCCTGAGCGCCGCCCGCGACGCGCTCGCCGACGTCGACGACGCACCGCAGCCAGACTGGGCATCCTGGGTCGACGAGACCGAGCTACAGATCATGTCCGGCCGCTGCTGGACCGTCCTCCGCCGCCCGCTCCGTGCCGTGCCAGTCCTTGAGGAGGCGCTCGCCCAGTACGACGACTCACACGCCCGCGACAAGGCGCTGTACCTGTCGTGGCTCGCCGACTCCTACCTGGCCGCGAGCGAACCCGAACAGGCGGCCGTGATCGCGGGCCGCGCGCTCGACCTGGCGACCGGCGTCGCCTCAGTCCGGCCCCGCGCGCAGCTGGAGCCAGTACTGCAGCGACTGGGCGAACATCGGGCGCTGCCCGCGGCCGCCGATGTGCTGGAGCGGGCGTGCGGTTGACCTACTTGGCCGGGGTCGTGTTAGCGGTGATCCAGCGCAAGCAGCCCTCGGACCCGGCCTCAAGCGCCACGGCGGCGATCTCCGGGTTCTGCCACGGGTGGTGCTTGAGAAGGTGCGCCTCGAGCTCGGGGTAGCGGGCTCGGGTGGTCTTCAGCAGCAACTGCCATTCCTCACCGGTGCCAAACTCCCCGTCGTGCCAGAACGCGGAGGTGACGGGGCCGATGATCTGGGCTCCGGCGGCGAGCCGCTCGGCGACAACGGTGCGGGCGAGTTCGACGGCCTGCTCGCGGGTGGGGGTAGCGGTGGACACCTGGAAGAAGTCAGCCATGCGCGGAGGCTATGCGGTCCAGCGGACATGACGAAAGCCCCTCCCGGCCCGCAGGCCGAGAGGGGGTGGGGCTGATCGTTTCGTCGCGTCAGGATGTGCATCAGGAACCACAGGGCGAACGAGTACCACACCACCGCGAGCACAGCGGCGCACGTCCGCGTAGACGCTGGCCTTGGCCATGTCAGGTGTCCGCTGCCTTCAGCGCCTGTTCCACGAGGGGTCCGTCGAGCTTGGGGATGAGCAGGTCGCGGGGGCCTTCTGCCGTGTCGAGGTGGAACGATGCCAGCTTCCAGCGCCCGGGGGACTTGGCCGGGCAGGGGATGAGGGCGAAGGGCGGGCGGAGCACCACGGGGCGTCTGCCGGAACGGTGCCACGTGATCGGTTGCCCGTGGGTGAGGTGGAGGTAGCCGAGTTGGCGGCAGGCAGAGCCGCCTGCGATGGCTCGCGAGAAGCAGGACACCGTGAGCGTGGTTCCGGCGAGGAAGTCGTCGCGATCTCTCGTTGGTGAGGGGCGCTTGATCCATAGCCAGCGAAGCAGCACGTCAAAGAAGGTTTGCGTCCCCGCTGCGCGCCGGATATTCGAACTCATGGCTGCCGAGTGTGACAGTCCATCGGCATGGCGGACAAGAGCCGTCATCGACCTCACGGAGCCAACGTCATGAGACACCACACATAGGGTCTGTCCGGCGGATTGTGGCGGGGTCGCAAGCCCTGGCACGCGGGCCTGCGGCGTTGTCGTCGGTTGCCGACGCTGCGCGTCGCCGCCCTCCTCCGCCTCGCCTCTCGACGCACCAGGCCCCGCTCAGCAGCACCGATCGGCACGGTCGACCGATTCCGGCCTGACCCGCCGGACAGGCCCTAAATCGGTTGACTCCCGGCCCACTCCAGCAGGCAGACTCGGCACATGGAGATCGCCGATTACATCCAAGTCGTCGAGACGCAGGGGCAGTCGCTCGCGGACGCCGCGCAGAAGGCCGGTGTCGACGCGCCGGTGACGACATGTCCCGACTGGCGAGTGCGGGACCTGGTCCGCCATCAGGGCGCGGTGCACCGCTGGGCCGCCTCGTACCTGGCCGAGGGGCACACCGAGCGCAGGCCGTTCGAGGACACGCCCGACCTGGACGGTGACGAGTTGCTGAGCTGGTTCCGGGAGGGGCACCGCCATCTGGTCGACACCCTGACCGGTGCCCGCCCCGACGTCGCGTGCTGGGCCTTCTTCGCCGCACCGTCGCCGCTGGCGTTCTGGGCGCGGCGCCAGGCCCACGAGACGACCGTGCACCGGGTGGACGCCGAGTCCGCCCTGACCTCGTCGCCCGAGGCCGCGGGCGCCGCCATCGGCACGGACTTCGCGGTGGACGGGATCGACGAGCTGCTGTTCGACTTCCACGGGCGCGAGCGCAGCCGGATGCGCTCGGACCTGCCCCGGGTGCTGCGGGTGCGGGCCACCGACGCCAACGCCGCATGGACCGTACGCATCACGCAGGACCCGCCGGTGGCGGAGCGCGGCACGGGCGGCGAGGCGGACTGCGAGGTGTCCGGGCCCGCGGCGCGGCTCTACCTGGCGCTGTGGAACCGGCTGCCGTTCGCGGCCGTGAGCGGAGACGCCTCGATCGCCGAACTGTGGCGGGAGCGCTCGGGCGTCTGATCCGGCCGACGCCGCCGGTGTGGATTGCGAGATCCGCACCCGCGGCCCGGAGGGCCCTCGGCCGCGCCGTGGACCCGCCACGGGCTTCCGGACCCGCGCCCGCCTCGCCCACGCCGGGACACACGTAGGGCCTGTCCGGCGGATCGGGTCGGACTCGGTCGACCGTGCCGATCGGTGCCGCTGGGCGGGGTCCGGTGCGTGCGGCCGCAAGGCGGAGAAGGGCGGCGGCGACGCGAAGGGGGTGCCTCACGGCCGAGCCGGGCAGAGGTCGGTTCGAGGCCGGCGGAGTCGGCAACCGACGACAACGCCGCGGACGTGCGCACCAGACCCCGCGGCCCCGACACGATCCGCCCCGGACAGGCTAGGACCGGTCAGGGTCCAGCATCCGGCGCAGCACGGCCCGCTGCAGCGGCCGCACCTCGGCGTGCAGGTCGCGCCCCTTCGCGGTGAGAAGGACGCGCACTCCGCGCCGGTCCTCGCTGCACATGCCGCGCTCCACGAGGCCGTCCTTCTCAAGCCGCCCGATGAGGCGGGACAGGGCGCTCTGGCTCAGGTGGACCCGCGCGGCGATGTCCTGGACCCGGTACGCCTCCCCGCCGTCCTCGGCCGGGCACCCGGCAAGCACGTCGAGGACCTCGAAGTCGCTCGCGCCCAGGCCGTGCGGATGCAGCTCGCGGTCCAGTTCGCACATGGTGTGCGCGTGCACCGAGAGGATGTCCCGCCACTGGTCGACGAGGCCGGTCTCGGCCCGCGCCTGCGATTTTCCTGCCGACATGACGGCACGGTAGCAGAAAACCCCCCTTTGTTGCATCGACATTAAATGCACTTGCATTCAATGCATGCGCATGTACTGTTCTCGCCATGACTTCTCCGCTCACCTCCGCTCCCTCGTCCCAGGAGCGCTGGTCCCCCCGGCTGTGGGGGACCCTGCTCGTCCTCTGCGCCGCGATGTTCCTCGATGCTCTCGACGTGTCGATGGTCGGCGTGGCCCTGCCCTCGATCGGTTCGGACCTGGGTCTGACGACCTCGGCTCTGCAATGGGTCGTCAGCGGCTACATCCTCGGCTACGGCGGCCTGCTCCTGCTCGGCGGCCGGGCGGCCGATCTGCTCGGACGGCGCCGGGTCTTCCTCTTCGCGCTCGGCGTGTTCGCGCTCGCCTCGCTGCTCGGCGGGCTCGTCGCCTCCGGGCCGCTGCTCATCGCGAGCCGGTTCATCAAGGGCCTGAGCGCCGCCTTCACCGCGCCCGCCGGGCTCTCCATCATCACGACGACGTTCGCCGAGGGTCCGGTCCGCAACCGCGCCCTGTCCATCTACACCACCTGCGCCGCCACCGGCTTCTCGATGGGTCTGGTCCTGTCCGGACTGCTCACGGAGGCCAGCTGGCGCCTGACCATGCTGCTGCCCGCGCCGATCGCCGTCGCCGCCCTGCTGCTCGGCCTCAGGCTCATCCCGCACAGCGCGAAGGAGGAGGGGCACCGCGGCTACGACGTCCCGGGCGCGGTGACCGGCACCGTCGCGATGCTCCTGCTCGTCTTCACGGTCGTCCAGGCGCCGGACGCGGGCTGGGGTTCGGCGCGCACGCTGCTGTCGTTCCTCGCCGTGGCGGTGCTGCTCACCGTCTTCGTACGGATCGAGCGGCGTTCACCCGCGCCGCTGATCCGCCTGGGCGTGCTGCGCTCGGGCTCCCAGATCCGGGCACAGCTCGGCGCGATGACGTTCTTCGGCTCGTACGTCAGCTTCCAGTTCCTGGCCACCCTCTACCTGCAGTCGCTGCTCGGCTGGTCCGCGCTGAGCATGGCCCTGGCATTCCTGCCCGCGGGCGCCCTCGTGGCACTGTCGTCGACGAAGGTCGGCTCGGTAGTGGACCGGTTCGGCACGCCGCGCGTCATCGCCGTCGGCTTCGCCTCCATGGTCGCCGGGTACGCGCTGTTCCTGCGCATCGACCTTCACTCCGCCTACGCGGCCGCCATCCTGCCGACGATGCTGCTGATCGGCGCGGCCTGCGCCCTGGTCTTCCCGTCGCTCAACATCCAGGCCACCAACGGCGTGGACGACGACGAGCAGGGCATGGTCTCCGGGCTGCTCAACACGTCCGTCCAAGTCGGCGGGGCGCTCTTCCTCGCCGTGGTGACGGCCGTCGTCACGGCGGGCTCACCGGGCGAGGGCGCGACCCCTGACGCCGTGCTCGACAGCTACCGGCCCGGCCTCATGGTCGTCACGGCGATCGCCGCGGCGGGCCTGCTGATCTCGCTGACCGGACTGCGCGGGCGGCGTCCGCAGCAGACCCTCGTCGTCACCGGGTCACCGGGCGCGGCGCGCGAGGAGACCCGCGAGACGGCCGGGGCGCGGGTGCCAGTACGCGACTGAGCCGGGGCGCGCGTCAGCCGAGCCAGCCCGGCCGCACCAGGCCCGACTCGTAGGCGAGGACCACGAGTTGGGCCCGGTCGCGCGCGCCGAGCTTGACCATCGTGCGGCTGACGTGCGTCTTGGCGGTGAGCGGGCTGACGACGAGGCGACGGGCGATCTCCTCGTTGGACAGGCCGATGCCGACCAGCGCCATCACCTCCCGCTCCCGGTCCGTGAGGGCGGACAGCGACACCCCGGCCTCCGGCTCCTTGGACCGGGCCGCGAACTCGGCGATCAGCCGCCGGGTGACGCCCGGCGACAGCAGCGCGTCACCGTGCACCACCGCCCGTACGGCGCGCAGCAGTTCGTCCGGTTCGGTGTCCTTGACGAGGAAACCGCAGGCGCCGCAGCGGATCGCCTCGAAGACGTACTCGTCGAGTTCGAAGGTGGTGAGCATGACCACCTTCACCGCTCCCAGGTCCGCGTCCTCGCCGATGCGGCGGGTGGCGGCCAGGCCGTCGAGGCGTGGCATGCGGATGTCCATGAGGACGACGTCGGGCCGCAGCTCGCGCACCATCCGTACGGCCTCCTCGCCGTCGGCGGCCTCACCCGCCACCTCGATGTCGCTCTGCGCGTCGAGCAGGGCCCTGAACCCGGCGCGGACCAGCGACTGGTCGTCGGCGAGCAGCACGCGGATCAACGGGATGCCTCCGGCTCCGGTGACGAGGACGATGACGACGGCGGGCGCGGCGTGGACGGCGGCAGCGGGAGGGTCGCCAGGACCCGGAACCCGCCGTCGGGGCGCGTACCCGCCTCGATCGTGCCACCGAGGGCGGCGGCCCGCTCGCGCATTCCGGCGAGTCCGTTCCCGCTGCCGCCGGCGTCGGCCCGGCTCGCGGGTCCGTCGTCGTCGACGGTGAGCGTCAGCGACCGGTCCGCGTACCGCAGGCGCACGCGCGCGTGCCGGGACTCGGAGTGCCGTACGACATTGGTGAGTGCCTCCTGCACGATGCGGAAGGCGGCGAGGTCCGCGCCGGGCGGCAGCGCGCGCCGCTCGCCCTCCTCACCGATGTCGACCGCGAGGCCCGCGGTGGCGGCCTGCTCGGCGAGTTCCCCGAGGCCGTCGAGGCCGGGGGCCGGCGAACGGGGTGCGGCACCACCGGTGGCGCTGTGTGACGCCGTGTCGGACGTGCGCAGGGTGTCGAGGACCTGCCGCACCTCCCCGAGCGCCTCCTTGCTCGCGCTCTTGATGGTGGCGAGCGCGCTGCGCGCCTGTTCGGGGTCGGAGTCGAGCAGTGCGAGCCCCACGCCTGCCTGCACGTTGATCACGGCGATGGAGTGGGCGAGCACGTCGTGCAGTTCGCGTGCGATACGCAGCCGTTCCTCGTCGGCCCGCCGCCGCGCGGCGCGCTGCCGCTCGGCCCTGGCCTGCGCCCACTGCTCGCGGCGGAGCCTGGCCAGCTCCGCGACGGCGACGACGGCGAGCACCCACGCCGCGACGAACAGCTCCTGCCCCCACGAGGCGGGCCTGTCGCCCGACGGCGGCAGGTACGCGTACAGCCAGTGCCCCACGACCACGTGCCCGGCCCAGAACAGTCCGACCGCGCCCCACGCCGCCCACCGGTGCCCGGCCACGATCGCGGCGAAGCAGCCGAGCGCCACGGTGACGAAGACGGGGCCGTACGGATACCCCGCGCCGAGGTACACCGTGGCGGACACCGCCGTGCCGTAGGCGACCGCCACCGGGTGGCGTCTGCGCCACAGCAGCAGGACGCCCGAGGCCAGGAGCACCAGCCGCGCGAAGACGTCGAGGTCGGCGCGGCCCCGCTGGCCGTGCGCGGCGAAGCCGGAGGCGACGAGCACGAACACGGTGACCGCGACCGTGGAGCGCCAGGGCCACGCGTGTTCGGTGCCGCGGTTCCACCGGGCAAGCCCCTGGTTCCACCACGGGCCGCCGCCGTATTCGCGGTGTTCCCGCTGGCTCCGCTGCGCGTCCATGCGGCCACGCTAAGGGCCGCGGGCAGCGGCTGGCGTCAGCCGTGCGAGGTGATCACCCGTACTCCCGGCGGAGTACGGGCCCCGAGACCGCCGGTGTGCGCCGCGCGCGCTCACGGTCTCGCCCGAATCCGGGCCTTGCCCCTCCCCGGCGCCTACTCCGTCAGGCCGACCCCCTGCGCGAGACGGGTGACGGCCTGCTCGAAGAAGACCGCACGTTCCTCCACGACCCGGTTGAACTGGCCGAACAGTTCGAAGCCGAGCAGCCCGTAGAGCTGGGCCCATGCGGCGACGAGGGCGGCCGCGACCTCAGGCGGCAGCTCGGGCGCGAGGTCGGCGGCGATCCGCTCGGCCTCCGGGCGGGCCTCGTCGGCCAGCGGTGGCAGCGTCACCCGCCCGCTCTCACATGCCTCGCGGACGATCGCGATGAGGAGCAGGCCGACCCGCGCCGCGCTGCGGATCGTGGTCGTGGGGGCGGTGTAGCCCGGTACCGGCGAACCATAGATGAGCGCGTACTCGTGCGGGTGCGTCAGGCCCCACTGCCGCACGGCACAGCACACGGCCACCCACCGGGTGACCGGGGACGCGCCGTTCGGAAGGTCCGCGTCGGCACGCTCGGCGGCCTCGCCCATGGAGTCGTACGCGTCCACGATCAGTGCGGTCAGCAGCTCGTCCCGGCTGGGGAAGTAGCGGTACAGGGCCGACGAGACCATGCCGAGTTCCCGGGCGACCGCGCGCAGCGACAGCTTCGCGGCGCCGTCGACGGCGAGCTGTCTGCGTGCCTCGTCCTTGATGGCGACGGTGATCTCCTGCCGGGCGCGGGCGCGGACCCCTTGAATCCCCCCGGCGGCGCTTGTGGCGCGTGCGGTTCTGTCGCGACTCGTACTCATGGGCACCAGTCTGTCACGGACCAGATCGGCGCACACAACCCAGAGCGAGTGACAAAAATGAGAGCACCGCTCTTGTCGTGGCTCACCGAATCGTGCACACTGTTCTCAAGCGAGAGCACCGCTCACACAGTGTTCGGCGGGGCACTCACCCTGACCGCTCACCACCCCAGGAGGACCCGATGTCCGCATCCACTCACGTGCAGAAGCCCGGCTGGTTCACCGTGAACGTCATGAACCGCGCCGTGGCCTGGCTGACCCGCCGGGGCCTGAGTGTCTGGGGCTCCCGCGTGCTGGCCGTCCGGGGCCGCAAGAGCGGCGCCTGGCGCACCACCCCCGTCAACCTGCTGACGGTCGACGGCGAGCAGTACCTCCTCGCCCCGCGCGGCCACGTCCAGTGGACGCACAACATGCGGGCCGCGGGCGGCGGACAGCTCCGCCTGGGCAAGCGGGTCGAGGAGTTCACCGCGGTGGAGGTCGAGGACGACGAGAAGGTGCCGCTGCTGCGCGCCTACCTCAAGCGCTGGAAGGCGGAGGTCGGGGTGTTCTTCAACGGCGTGGGGCCGGACTCGCCCGACGCCGACCTGCGCCGGATCGCCCCGGACCACCCGGTCTTCCGCATCACCGTCACCGGGTGAGCCGGCCGGTGCCGGCCCCGCTCAGCCGTCCATCCGTGAAAGGACGCGCCCGGCCACCGGATGCGTGCGGACGATCTCGCCGAGCGTCGTCGCCCCCCGCGTGATCTTCGCGAACGCGTGCCACGCGGGGCGGAAGCCGGTGATCGCCGCGTGCAGCGTCCCGGGCCTGCGCTCGAAGACGTTCAGCATCCGCTTGCCGACGGCCATCTCGACGCCGAGACCGGCCTTCACCGCGAACGCGTAGTTCAGCGCCTGACGGCGGGCGTCGACCGCGTCGTGGGACTCGGCCACCCGCACCGCCCACTCCCCCGCGAGGCGTCCCGAGCGCAGCGCGAACGAGATGCCCTCCCGCGTCCACGGTTCAAGAAGCCCCGCCGCGTCCCCGCACACGAGCACCCGCCCACGAGACAGCGGCGAGTCGTCGGCACGGCACCGCGTCAGATGCCCGGAGGAGACAGCGGGCTCGAACCCCGCGAGGCCGAGGCGGCCGATGAAGTCGTCCAGATACCGCTTGGTGGCGGCCCCGTCGCCGCGCGCCGAGATGACACCGACCGTCAGCGTGTCGCCCTTGGGGAACACCCACCCGTAACTGCCGGGCAGCGGACCCCAGTCGATCAGGGCGCGGCCGCGCCAGTCGTCCGCGACCGGCTCGGGGACCGGGATCTCCGCCTCCAGTCCCAGGTCGACCTGGTCGAGCTTGACCCCGACATGCGCTCCTATCCGGCTCGCGCTGCCGTCGGCGCCGACCACGGCCCGCGCCAGGACCGTCTCGCCGTTCTGCAGCACCACGGCGACCGTGCGCCGGTCGGGCACCGACGGGCCGTGCTGTTCGACGCGTGAGACCGTGGCACCGGTGCGCAGTTCGGCGCCCGCCTTCTGGGCGTGCTCGACCAGTTGCGCGTCGAACTCGGGCCGGTTGATGAGACCGAACAGCATGGAGCGGGAGCGGCGGGTGCGCGTGTACTTGCCGTTCAGGGTGAACGTCACCGCGCCGATCCGGTCCTTGAAGGGCAGCTCGAAGCCCGGCGGCAGCGCGTCGCGGGACGGGCCGATGATGCCGCCGCCGCACGTCTTGTACCGGGGCAGCTCCGCCTTCTCCAGGAGCAGCACCCGGCGGCCCGCGACCGCCGCCGCGTACGCGGCGCAGGCTCCCGCCGGGCCCGCGCCGACCACCACGACGTCCCACACCTCGGCGGAGCCCTCGGCCCCCTCGCCGCCCACTTCGCTGCCGCCCGTCGAGTTCTCGCCGCTCACGATGGTCCACCGCTCCTGATCACCTGGCTGCCGCATTTCCCCGGGCATCCTACGGTGGCCCCCGCGCCGGGCCGCTGTGGGAGGATCCTTCGCACAACCCGCACCACGACGCACCCACGAGGAGCTGCCCCTTATGTCGCCCCAACCGATCGCCGAGACCGTCGCCTCGCTCATGCCCCGCGCGAAGGACGAGCTGACCGAGCTGGTGGCCTTCAAGTCGGTGGCGGACTTCGACCAGTACCCCAAGAGCGAGAGTGAGGGCGCCGCGAACTGGGTCGCCGACGCGCTGCGCGCCGAGGGCTTCCAGGACGTGGCCCTGCTCGACACCCCGGACGGCACCCAGTCCGTCTACGGCTTCCTGCCCGGCCCCGAGGGCGCGCCCACGGTGCTGCTCTACGCCCACTACGACGTGCAGCCGCCGCTGGACGAAGCGGCCTGGACCACGCCGCCGTTCGAGCTGACCGAGCGGGAGGACGGCCGCTGGTACGGGCGTGGCGCGGCCGACTGCAAGGGCGGCGTCCTGATGCATCTGCTCACGATCCGCGCGCTGAAGGCCCACGGCGGCGTTCCGGTCAACGTCAAGGTGATCGCCGAGGGCTCGGAGGAGATGGGCACCGGCGGCCTGGAGCGCTACGCCGAACAGCACCCCGAGCTGCTGACCGCCGACACCATGGTCATCGGCGACTCGGGCAACTTCCGCGTGGGCCTGCCCACCGCGACCTCCATCCTGCGCGGCATGACGCTGCTTCAGGTGCGGATCGACACGCTGGAGGGCAACCTCCACTCCGGCCAGTTCGGCGGCGCCGCCCCCGACGCGCTCGCCGCCCTGGTGCGCGTCCTCGACTCGCTGCGTGACGGCGACGGCTCCACCGTCGTCGACGGCCTGGACTCCGGCGCGACGTGGGACGGCCTGCAGTACGACGAGGAAACGTTCCGCAAGGACGCCAAGGTGCTCGACGGCGTCGCTCTGATCGGCTCCGGTACCGTCGCCGACCGGATCTGGGCACGCCCCGCCGTCACCGTCCTCGGCATCGACTGCCCGCCCGTCGTCGGCGCCACGCCGTCCGTTCAGGCCGGGGCTCGCGCCCTGATCAGCCTGCGGGTGCCGCCGGGCGTCGACGCCGCCAAGGCCACGGAGCTGCTGACCGAGCACATCGAGGCGCACACCCCGTGGGGCGCCCGCGTCCGGGTCGAGCAGCTCGGCCAGGGCCAGCCCTTCCGCGCGGACACCACGAGCCCCGCCTACGGGGCGATGGCCGAGGCGATGCGGGATGCCTACGACGGCCAGGAGATGCAGTACGCGGGCCAGGGCGGCTCGATCCCCCTGTGCAACACGCTGGCCTCGCTCTACCCGGACGCCGAGATCCTCCTGATCGGCCTGAGCGAGCCGGAGGCGCAGATCCACGCCGCCAACGAGAGCGTCTGCCCCGACGAGCTCAGGCGCCTGTCGGTGGCGCAGGCGCTGTTCCTGCAGAAGTACGCGGCCGCCCACTGACACCGGGCTCCGCCGTGAGCGGAACCGTACGGCGTCGCACGCGCGCGGCCCGTACGGTCCCGGCATGACGCCTTACCGAACGACCGACGTCGTCGATGTCACGCCCCGGCTGCGCATGCTGCGCTTCCCCGTGGGCCAGGCATATCTGTGGCGCGACGGGGACGAGTTGACCCTGATCGACGCGGGCGCGCCGGGCGCCGGGCAGCCCATCGCCGATGCCGTACGCGACTGGGGGCACGCCCCGCAGGACGTGCGCCGGATCGTCCTCACCCACTTCCACGAGGACCATGCCGGCGGCGCCGCCGAGTTCGCGCGGATCAGCGGGGCCGAGGTGTTCGCCCACCGGCTCGACGCGCCGTACGTGCGCGGCGAGGCGCCGTGGCCCGAGCCGGTGATCGAGACCTGGGAGCGACCGATCCGCGACCGGACGCTCGCCCTGCTGCCACCGCGCCCCGCGCCGTCGGAACTCCCGGACGCCGTCAGCGAGTCGAGCGACGGCGATCTGCTCGACTTCGGCGGCGGCGCACGGGTCGTCCACGTGCCCGGGCACACCGACGGGTCGATCGCGTTGTATCTGCCCGCGCACGGCGTGCTGTTCACCGGGGACACGGCGGCCGCGTCCCCGGCCGACGGCGCCGTCGTCCCCGGCGTGTTCAATCTGCGGCGCGACCAACTCCTCGACTCGTTCGGGCGGCTTGCCGCGCTCGACACCGACGTGGCGTGCTTCGGGCACGGGGACCCGGTCGTGGGGCGGGCCGGTGCGGCGCTGCGCGCGGCCTTCCCGCACAGCCGTGTCGGTTGACCCTTCTCACAGCAGCTCCAGCGGCTGGGCGTAGTGGCAGGCGACCGGGGTGCCGGTGCCGCGGTCGGTCAGCTCGGGGGTCTGCTCCACACAGGCCGTACGCTCGCTCTCGGTGAGCTGCGTGGCGAACTTCGGGCAGCGGGTGCGAAACCGGCAGCCGCTGGGCGGACTGATGGGACTCGGCACGTCGCCCTGGACCACGATGCGGCGCCGGGCACGCTCCTTGCGCGGGTCGGGCAGCGGGATCGCGGAGATGAGAGCCTGCGTGTACGGGTGGGAGGGCCGGGCGAACAGCTCCCGGGTGGGGGCCAGTTCGACGATCCGCCCCAGGTACATCACGGCGACCCGGTGCGCCACGTGCCGCATCACCGACAGGTCGTGCGCCACGAACAGGAACGACAGACCGAGCTCGGCCTGAAGGTCCATCAGCAGGTTGAGGACCCCCGCCTGGATGGACACGTCCAGCGCCGAGACCGGCTCGTCGAGCACGACCACTTTCGGACGCAAGGCCAACGCCCGTGCGATGCCGATCCGTTGGCGCTGCCCGCCGGAGAACTCGTGCGCGTACCGGTTGCCGTGCTCGGGGTTGAGGCCGACCAGACGGAGCAGGTCGTGCACCTCGGCGCGGCCCGCCTCGTCGTAGCGGCCGTGGATGCGCAGCGGCTCGGCGATGATGTCGCGCACGGAGATGCGCGGGTCGAGCGAGGCGTACGGGTCCTGGAAGACGATCTGCAACTCCTCGCGCAGCGGCCGCATCTGACGTCTGCTCAGCCCGGTGAGCTCGCGGTCGCGGTAGCTGACGCTGCCGGACGTGGGGCGTTCCAGGTTGAGCAGGGTGCGAGCGGTGGTCGTCTTGCCGGAACCGGACTCGCCGACCAGGCCGAGCGTCTCGTTCTCGTGCAGGTCGAAGGAGACCCCGCACACGGCGTGGACATCGCCGATCTTGCGGCGCACGACGCCGCGCGAGCGGACGGGGAAGTGCTTGACGAGGTCACGGACCCGCAGGACGGGCTCGCCGGGCGCGCTCATCGCGACCCCTTTCCGTACGTTCCGTCCGTGGAACCGTTCATGTCGTTCGCGGATTCACTCTCGGCCGTGGCCTCGGCCGCCGTCTCGGAACTCGCCTCAAAACTGGCCTCGGAACTCGCCTCGGAATCGCTCCGGGCGAGGCGGGCCAGCGACTCGTTGTCGGCTCCCGTCGCCTCGAACACCGCCCCGGCCTCCATGCCCACGAGCCGGTCGGCGAAGTGGCAGGCGCTGCGGTGCCCGCCGGCGTCGACGACGTGCAGCGACGGCTCGTCCCGGTCGCAGCGGTCCTCGCGCATCGGGCAGCGCGGGGCGAAGGGGCAGCCCGGAGGCAGGTTGAGCAGGGACGGTGGAGAACCGGCGATCGGGGTGAGCCGGTCGTCGTCGCGGTCCATGCGCGGCATGGAGCCGAGCAGCCCGAGCGTGTAGGGCATGCGGGGCTCGTAGAACAGCTCCTCGACCGTGCCGGACTCGACGACGCGGCCCGCGTACATGACGGCGACCCGGTCCGTGTGGCCCGCGACGACGCCGAGGTCGTGGGTGATCAGGACGAGCGCGGCGCCGGTCTCCTCGCGGGCGGTCTCCAGGGCTTCGAGGACCTGGGCCTGCACCGTGACGTCGAGGGCGGTGGTCGGTTCGTCGGCGATGATCACGGCCGGGTCGTTGGCCATGGCGATGGCGATGACGACCCGCTGGCGCATGCCGCCGGAGAGCTCGTGCGGATAGCTGTCGGCGCGCCGGTCCGGGTGCGGGATGCCGACCGTGCCCAGGAGCTCCACCGCGCGATCCCGGGCGGCCCGCTTGCTCATGTCCGGGTTGTGCCGCAGCAGGCCCTCGATGATCTGCGCGCCGACCGTGTGGACCGGGTTCAGGGACGTCATCGGGTCCTGGAAGATCATGGCGATGCCGCTGCCCCGGATGTCGGAGAGCCGCGTGTCGCTCAGACCTAGCAGTTCGCTGCCCCGGTAGCGCACGGAACCGGTGACCTTCGCGGCGGCCGGCAGCAGGCCCATCACGGCGAGCGCCGTGACCGACTTGCCGGAGCCGGACTCGCCGACGATGCCGAGCCCGGCGCCGCGTTCGAGCCGGTACGAGACACCGCGCACCGCCCGTACGAGCCCGTCCTCGCTGGGGAACGCCACCTGGAGCCCGTCGACCTCGAGCACGGTGTCCTCGGTCGGCGTGGCCGGTTCCGGCCGCTGCGCGTATCCCTTGTCCCCTACGGTCATTGGCGCACCCTCTGCTGCCGTGGGTCGAACGCGTCGCGCAGTCCGTCCCCGATGAAGTTGATGGTCAGCGCGATGGCGATGATGAACGCGCCTGGTATGTAGAACAGCCACGGCCGGGTGTCGACCGCGGTCTGGGCCTGGGAGACGAGCAGCCCGAGCGAGGTGTCGGGCGGCTGCACGCCGAAGCCGAGGAAGGACAGCGCGGTCTCCGTGAGGATGCCGGTGGCGACCAGGATGGTGGCGTTCACGAAGATCGGGCCGAGCGAGTTCGGCAGCAGGTGCCGGAAGATGATCCGCGCGTCCGACGCGCCGAGCGCGCGGGCGGCCTCGACGAACTCCTTCTCCCGCAGCGACAGCACCGTCGAGCGCACGACGCGGGACACGTACGCCCAGGTCAGACCGGCGATCACGAGGGCGATCCAGTACCAGCTGCCGCCGGTGCGCGAGGAGATGACCAGCGCGATGGCGAGCAGCGGGAGGGTGAGCACCAGGTCGGATATGCGCATCATGACGGCGTCGACGACACCGCGGTAGAAGCCGGCCACGGCGCCCCACACCGCCCCGACGAACGTCGAGCCGAGCGCGATCAGGATGGCCACCTTGAGGGAGGTCTGCGTGCCCCGCATGACCTGCGCGTACGAGTCGTAGCCTGCGGAGTTGGTGCCGAACGGATGCTTG
This sequence comes from Streptomyces beihaiensis, assembly GCF_026274175.1. Taxonomy (GTDB): domain Bacteria; phylum Actinomycetota; class Actinomycetes; order Streptomycetales; family Streptomycetaceae; genus Streptomyces; species Streptomyces beihaiensis. Next base: position 6,861 of record NZ_JAPHNL010000264.1, on the reverse strand, counting down.
GCGGACGGGGGTTGGGAGTTGTCGGGGGTGTACTTCTGGTACGAGTAGTGCCACAGGTGCGGCCCGATGAACGCCCACAGCACGATCAGCACGAAGATCACAAGGCTGATCATGGCGGCCCGGTGCCGCAGGAAGCGGCGCAGGACGAGCTGTGCCTGAGTGCGCTCGACGACTGTGAACTCACGCTCCTCGGGGGGCCGTTCACCGTCCATGGCGCCCGTGGCCTCAGTGGTCTCAGTCATAGCGGATCCTCGGGTCGAGTACGGCGTAGAGCAGATCGGCGATGAGGTTGAAGACGATGACGATGGCGGCCGAGAGCAGCAGCCACGCCATGGTCCGGTAGACGTCCACCTTGCTGACCGACTGCACGAGCATTTCGCCCAGTCCGTGCCACTGGAAGATGGTCTCGGTGATGACGACGCCGCCGAGCAGTTGCGCCACGTCGAGCGCGGTGACGGTGGCGAGCGGGATCAGGGCGGTGCGCAGCGCGTGGTGGGTGAGCACCTTGCCGCGGCGGATGCCCTTGGCGCGGGCCAGCCGTACGTAGTCGGAGCCGAGGACCTCAAGCATGGAGGCCCTGGTGTAGCGGGTCCAGGAGGCGAACGAGACGAGGGCCAGGGTGATCACGGGAAGGATCAAGTGGCCGATCCGGTCGCTGACTTGGTTGCCGAAGGTGTTGACGTCCAGATAGGGCGAGCGGTCACCGATCGTGCCGAGGAAGGTGGAGCCGGTCTGCTGGTTCAGCCAGATCCCGGCCTGCTTGAGCAGCACCGCGAACCAGAACACGGGCATCGCGAGGAACAGGAAACCGGCGAAGGTGATGGCGTAGTCGGAGGCCGAGTACTGCCGGACCGCGCTGTACACGCCGAAGACGACGGCGAGCACGAGCGCCACCAGCATGGAGGCGACGACGAGGACGACGGTGACACGGAACCGGGTGAGCAGATCGTGGCCGATGTCCAGGTTGGGCTCGACGGACGGGCCCCACTGACCGTGCAGGACACCGACGATCCAGTTCCAGTAGCGCTGCACGACCGGCTGGTCGGCGTGCAGGTGCCGCGCGAAGGCGGCGACGGCGGCCTTGCTGGGGGCCGGGTTGCGGGAGGTGGCGAAGTTGGCGACGGGGTCACCCGCGTTGACCACCACGAGGAAGACGATGAAGGTCGAGGCGATCAGGACGGGTATCGAGACGAGGACACGTCGCACCGCGTAGGCGAGCATGCCGGGGCTCCTCGGGTACGGGGAGGACGGTCCCGGCGGTGGTTTCCGCCGGGACCGGACTACTGCTGTCGTGGAGGGAGACGAAGCGTCGGGTTACTTGGCGAGTCCCCAGTCCTGGACGTTGTACGGCGGGCCGACGATGGTCGCGTTGTCCCGCATGCCGACGAAGCGGTCCTGGACCGCGAAGAACGTCGGCTTCTGGTACAGGGGCAGCACGTACGCGTCGTCCGTCATGATCTTGTCGGCCTGGTTGAGCATCGACATGGCCTTGGCGGTGTCGGTCTGTCCCACCGAGTCGGCGAGGAGCTTGTCGACCTGCTTGTTGCTGTAGCCGCCGAAGTTGCTGCTCTGTCCGGTCGACCAGATGCCCTGGGCGTTGGAGGTCGGAGTCGGCCCGTCGACCCAGGCGAACACGATGATGTCGTACTGGTGGCCGGTGAGCACCTTGCCGAGATCGGCGGCGCCGATCGGCTTGATGGTCACCTTGATGCCGAGATTGTGCAGCGAGGACTGCAGGATCTGGCACTCGCTCTGCCGGATCGCGTTGCCCGTGGTGTAGCGGCAGTTGAACGGGCCGACGGCCTTGCCGTCCGGGGTCTTCAGCGCCGTTCCGATGCCGGTGAACTTGGCGTCGGTGAGGTACTTCTTCGCCTTCGCCAGGTCACCCGAGCCCTGCCCGGTGGGCGTGACGACGTCCTGGTATCCGGGCTGGCCGGGCACCAGGTTGTGGCTGCCCAACTGCTTGACCTTGCTGTCGAACTGCCCGACCGTCTTGGCGATCACGTCCTTCACGCTGATCGCCGTGAACATCGCCTGCCGCAGCGCCTTGTACTTCCCGATCACCGGGTTGTGCAGGTTGAGGTCGAAGTGCTCCCACACCAGGCCCGAACCGATGGTGTACGTGACGTGCGGGATGGACTTGATCTGGCTGACGAGGTCGACCTGCGGCTGCGGGTAGATGCCCTGCACCTCGTTGTTCCTGAGGGCGGTGGGCTCCTGCGTCGCGTCGGAGATCACCTTGAACAGCAGCCGCTTGAGCGTCGGCTTCGTCTTCCCGTACCACTTGGGGTCGGGCACGAAGGTGGCGTGGTCGTTGTCCTTCCACTCCGTCATCTTGTACGCCCCGGCCGTGGCGTACTTGGTGGGAGGCGTCTTGTTGAAGTACTGCCAGCCCTTGGTGAGCTGAGCGCCCGTCATCTTGTCGGCGCTGCCGGCCGGTACCCCGGCGACCTTCTCCGCGACGTGGGCCGGGTAGAGGCCGTAGCCGCCGCCGAAGAGGCTCTTCCAGTCGGTGTACGGCTTCTTCATGACCATGGTCACGGTCTTGCCGCCGTCCGAGCCGGTGACCGACTTGATCCGGTCCCAGCCGGAGGTGCTGAACGGCAGGCAGCCCTTGGTCTGGCTCGTGTCGCTGGACGGCGGCGGCGGGCAGTCCTTGCCGTTCATGGTGCGCCAGTAGTAGATGAAGTCGTCGGCCGAGATCGGCGTCCCGTCGTCCCACTTCGCCTTGGGGTTGATCTTGTAGACGATGGTCTGGGGACTGTCGCTCGTCTGCTGGGCCGAGGTGACCAGATCGGTGTTGAGCTTCATGCTGAGGTCCGGCTGCGGCACGAAGACCTGCGGCAGCACGGCCGACATGACCTCGCCGGTCTCGAAGACGTTGCCGTTCGAGTCCAGCACGTTCCACTGCTGGATGTTCTTCTCGATGGTGTAGGTAAACGTTCCTCCGGGCTTCCGGTCGCCGGAGTTGCACGTGTCCGCCTTGCCCGGTGCGGAGCACGAGGCGAGGCTGTGGGAACCACCTTTGCCGTTGTCGCCGGAGCCACCCGAACTGCAGGCGGCCAGTACCAGTGTCAGTCCCGCGGCGAGCGTCAGACCTCTGGTGACGGCGGATGTGGGCGCGCGCATGTCCCTCCCTTCGGCCGGATGTCGGTCCGGCCCCATGTGGCGGCTGTTGACCGCTAGAGGTGAGCTGCGCCATACCGTAGGACCATCACGTTCTTTCGGCGGCTGCCGTGCCGTACCAGAACGATGACGTTCTGGCTTCGGTTTCCCCTTGGAATTCCTGTCAGTTGGCAAAGTGGCACCCCATGTCAACCAGGACTCCTGTCAGTCCAGCGGGGAGCCCGCCTCCAGGTAGTGCGCGGCGCCGCGTTCACGGGCCCGCAGCGCCCAGTGGAGCCGTCGGAAGCGCACCGGCGGAAGAAGTCCGGCCGCCTCGCTCTCCGTGACGAACCGCCACTGTCGCAACTCCGGGCCCGGCAGGAGGAGTTGATCCACCTGAGCGGAGGTGAGCCGACCGCCGTCGAACAGCATCCGAAGGCCGCCGTAGCCGGGCGGTACGGGCCGCTCCCAGTCGACCACCAAGAGGCCGGGGAGTCGGGCGAGCCGGAGCCCGGTCTCCTCCGCGACCTCGCGCACACCGGCGCGGGCGGGGGCCTCACCGGGCTCGACGACTCCGCCGGGGAACTCCCAGCCGGGCTTGTAGGTGGGGTCGACGAGCAGCACCCGCTCCTCCTCGTCGAAGAGCAGCACGCCCGCCGCGACGGTCTCGGCGGTCGGCTCGGGCGTCTGCACGATGTCGCACGGCGCCACGTCGCCCCGGCGTACGGCGTCGGCGATCAGCACGGCGGTCTCGTACGCGCTCAGAGCGCTGTTGTCGACGGTATGGGCGTCGGCGGCGAGCCAGCCGGCCAGCGCGGCGCGGTAGGGCTCGATGTCGGCGGGGACCTCACCCGCCGGGTCGCGCTCGCGCAGGATCGTTTCCGCAGGTGCGAGGAGCACATGACAGACAGGGATCCGGCGCGCGGCGAGCCCGCCGAAGATCTCGTCGCGGTACTCCTGTCGCATCAGCCCCATCGGCACCACGAGGACGCCCCCGAGTTCGGCGAGGAGCGCGGCGGCCGTGTCGACGACGAGCCGCCGCCAGATCGGCAGGTCCTGCCGGTCGCTCACCTCGGCGAGCCGCTTGGGCGGCAACAGCCGCTCCAGCTGAGCGTCGACCTCCTCGGGGTCGAAGAGAGTGCTGTGCGGGATCAGGTCGATCAACTGCCGCGCGGTGGTGGTCTTCCCGGCGCGGGACGCCCCGTTGACCCAGACGATCACGGTTCCCCCTCTTCCGTCGGCCCACTGAGGCTTGCCCGCAACACCCTGCCACGGAAACCAGAGCGGGTAGAGGGGGCGGTCGCGTTGACCGGATCCAGTGGGTGTGCGGGCTCCGGATCGGCCAGGCCCGGTCTCCTCCCGCACTTCGCACGCGGTCCTCTCCTCGGGCGTGGGTCGAGGCGGGCCCCGTGAGCCCCGGACCCGCCTGCCACCTCAGGGGAGCAGCGGCAGGCGGACCATCCGTAGCGGTCGGCGCCGCGCTCCCGGTGCCGCCCGCGTGCCGCCGGGCATCGGGGTGACCCGGTGGCTCGGTACCGAGTCAAGCGCGGCCGGGCGGGTTGGTGAAGGGTGTGTGGGCATGCGGTGACGGTGTCGGGCACACACGGGGTGTGCGCGGTTCGCACCTCCAGGTCAGCAGTAGCCGACCTTCTTGTAACCGACCCAGAACTCGCCCTTGTTGTTCACGCTGGCATTCGTGCCGAAGTGCAGATACTCGTGGGCGCCCATGATCCGTCCGACGCGCCCCTGGGAGGTGCTGTTGATGTCGATGTACGGCGGACCGACTCGGTTGAAGACGAAGACGGCCGAGGCGTCACCGGGGGCGCGCGTGCCGCTCGCGTAGCACGCGGACAGGTCCGAGCGGCGCAGCACGAGGTCGCCGTTGTCCTGCATCGTCACGGTGTAACCGCCCGCGCAGATCGACTGGTTGACGCCCAGCGTCCCCGAGAAGGAACTGCCGACGCAGTTGGCCCGCCCCACGGACGGGCGCGCGGCCGCGGTGCCGCCGAGTCCGGCCACGGCGGCCGTCGCCCCCGCCACCACGACGGCGAAGGCCCGCTTCATGGAGATCATCGTTCCCGCTTCCCGCTGGACGTCGTATGCGCGTGCTCACATACGGTGACACGCACAGGCCGCCCCGCGCGCCCGCCACGCCGTCCGGTCGCGGTCCAGGCCGACCGGGCACGGTCAGCCCTTCCCGCGCCCCGCCTCCTGCCAGGTCCCTCCGGCCGCGCATACCGGCCACGGGGTCACCTCAAGGCTCTGCACACGATGTCGAACAACTCCTGTCGGCGACGCGCCGTCAGCTCGCCCGCAGGTAAGCGGAGTTCGCCACCCGGCCGAGAAACGTCAGACGCGTGTCCGTGGCCATGTGCTGGTCGAACGCCTCCTTGATCCCGGGCCACTTGGCGTGCCCGAAGTCGTCGAGGACCACGACTCCGCCCGGGGCGACGATCTGCTCGGCCCACGCCAGGTCCGCGGCGACCCCGCCCGTGGAGTGGTCGCCGTCGACGATGATCGTCCCGTACGGGCGGTCGGACACGGCGGCGCGGACCTCCGGGTCTCCGGAGAAGCCCCGCTGCACACGGGCCGCGGCACCGGCGGCGCCCACCAGAGCCAGATTCGCGCGGACCGCGGCTTCCCTGACGGGCACGCCCGTCGGGTCGGCGCCCTCCGTGGTGCCCGGCTGGAGTTGCAGCCCGGCCAGCGGGTCGACGATCGTCAGCCGCGGGTCACGGCCCGCCCGCTCCATCATCCGGATCACCGCCGCGCCGAACATCCCGTACAGCGTGCCGATCTCCAGGATGTCGTCGTTCGGCGGGTCGAGCAGCGGCACGGCGGCGAGCTTGCCGCAGATGTTCATGGTGCCGCCCGCGATCCGGCCGACCCCCAGCGCCTCGAAACCGACGAGCAGCCGAAAGGCCTGGGCGAGATTGCGCTCGGCACCTGCCCTGTCCCCCGTGACCTTGGCCAACTCCTCGATGGCACGGGTGAGATGAACTTGCGCGGGCATTCGCGAAACGCCGCGTCCGGCGCCGTCGAGCAGCAGTTCCAGGGGGCGCTGCCGGGCGGCCAGTTCGGCGAGGCGGCGATCGGTGTCGGTCCCGCCGGCCGCCGGGAGGCGCCGACGCATCTGGCGTTCGATGCGCTGGTCGATGAGATCGGCGACCGGACGCAGGGCGCGTCGGGCCGTCTTGCTGGTCAGGAGCGCTCGCATGATTCGTTGACCCTCACATGTACGGGGACGACGCAACCGCGTACACGTGGGAGCGGAACGCCTGCGCGTCCGGTGGTTCGGAGGTTTCGAGTGTCGGAGGCAGCGGGGCAAGGAACGGAAGCGGGGGCCGGGTGGGCGCCGCGTCCGAGGGACAGTAGGGGCCCTGCCCCGCGCGGGGCAAGCGCGGGGAGTGTCGCCCCGTATGTCAGGAAATGCGGCATGGCCGCGGGGCCACGGCACGGTGAACGGCGTCGCCCCGCGCGCCCGAGCCCGGTCCGCCAGGACCCTTGGTCCCGCGAGTTCGCAAAACGGGGACGGCGGGGGCGCGGGGCCGGACCGGTCAGCCGACGGGGAGCCAGTCGCGGCGGACCCGCCGCCGCGAGCACCCCCGGCCGGCACGGCAGCACCACGCACCCGCCCGGCACGCGCCCGAGCGGGACACGGTGGGCCGGTCGACGTGTGGCGAGGCGGGCCTGACGGGAGTTCAGGCCGACCGGCGGAGCGTGCCGTTCAGTGCCGTGCCCGCGCCGAGCGCCGCC
>NZ_JAPHNL010000263.1 GCF_026274175.1 Streptomyces beihaiensis | reverse complement strand
GTGTGGCCCGGGGCGCCGTCCGGTGTGACGGTCCGCTGTGGCTCGTCGCGCGGGTCGCCGCGCCTCGCGGCGAAGCCGCTGACCGACGCGGCCGCGCGCGCCCTGTCCGCCCGCCGCACCGCCCTCCACCGGGCCACCGTCCCCGCCACGAACACCGCCAGCACCACCAGCACCATCAACTGGCCGATGAACAGGCCCCAGAAGAGGCCGTAGCCCGAGAGCTCCGGTTTCGGGGTGTCCGGCCAGGCGCCGGGCAGGTCGTGCGGTGCGGCGATCAGGGCGCGCATGGCCATCGGCGTGCGGCCGAACGTCACATGCGTGGGCCACGCGCCCTTCGCGAACAGGCCCGCCAGACCGGTCGCCGTCCAGACCAGGACCGTCATGCCCAGCAGGAACCCCAGGACCGCGACGAGCAGGCCGTCCGGGATGCCCCGGCCGCGCCGCTCCTGCGGATGCCGGTACGCGCGCTCGTCCTCCCGCATCGTCAGGCCACCGTGGACTCGGAGGCGGCGGCAGCGGACGCGGCCGCGTCGGATGTGGCGGAGGCGGACGTGGCAGGGGCTGATGTGGGGGCGGAGGCGTCGCCGAGGCGTTGTTCCACGAACGCCGCCGCGCGTTCCTCCGCCTCCAGCTCCGCCGCGTGCAGCGCGTCGTGGTCGGCTCCGCCGGGCCCGGACGATGCCTCGGTCATGGCGCGGTCGGTGAAGACGATCGGGCGTTCCGTCTCCGTGACCAGGTGTTTGACGACCTGTACGTTGCCGTTGACGTCCCACACCGCGATGCCGGGGGTGAGCGTCGGGATGATCTCCACCGCCCAGCGGGGCAGACCGAGGACGCGCCCCGTCGCCCGTGCCTCGTCGGCCTTCTGTGCGTAGATCGTGCGTGTGGAGGCCATCTTGAGGATCGCCGCCGCCTCCTTGGCCGCCGCGCCGTCCACCACGTCGGACAGATGGTGCACCACCGCGACGAACGACAGGCCGAGCCGCCGCCCGAACTTCAGCAGACGCTGGAACAGCTGGGCCACGAACGGACTGTTGATGATGTGCCACGCCTCTTCGACGAGGAAGATGCGCTTCTTGCGGTCGGGGCGGATCCAGGTGTGCTCCAGCCACACGCCGACGATCGCCATCAGGATCGGCATGGCGATCGAGTTGCGGTCGATGTGGGAGAGGTCGAAGACGATGAGCGGCGCGTCGAGGTCGATGCCGACGGTCGTCGGGCCGTCGAACATGCCGCGCAGGTCACCGTCGACCAGCCGGTCGATGACGAGGGCGACGTCGAGACCCCAGGCCCGTACGTCCTCTATGTCGACGTTCATCGCCTCGGCCGACGCAGCCTCGGGGTGGCGCAGCTGCTCGACGATGTCGGAGAGGACCGGCTGCCGGTCGGTGACCGTCTCGTTGACGTACGCGTGGGCGACCTTGAGGGCGAAGCCGGAGCGCTCGTCCAGACCGTGTCCCATCGCGACCTCGATGATCGTGCGGAGCAGCGCCAGCTGGCCGGTCGTGGTGATCGACGGGTCGAGCGGGTTGAGCCGGATGCCGTGGTCGAGGGCGGCGGTCGGGTCGAGCCGGATGGGAGTTATGCCCAGTTCCTGCGCGATGAGGTTCCACTCGCCGACGCCGTCCTCGCCCTGTGCGTCGAGGACGACGACCTGACGGTCGCGGAAGCGGAGCTGGCGCAGTACGTACGTCTTCTCCAGGGCGGACTTGCCGTTTCCGGACTCGCCGAGGACCAGCCAGTGCGGGGCCGGGAGCTGCTGCCCGTACAGCTGGAAGGGGTCGTAGATGTAGCCCTTCCCGGAGTAGACCTCGCGGCCGATGATGACGCCCGAGTCGCCGAGGCCGGGCGCGGCCGTCGGCAGGTACACCGCCTGGGCCTGGCCCGTCGACGTGCGGACGGGAAGGCGCGTCGTCTCCACCTTCCCGAACAGGAAGGAGGTGAAGGCGTCCGTGAAGAGGGACAAGGGATCCCGCATGAGCAGTGCCTACCTTCTGCCTTCTCGCATCGTGTCGGCCGGATGTCAGCGGCGGATGCCGGTGGCGAACGGGAGCGTGTTGACGAACGCCCTGTGGTGCTCGCGGTCGCACCACTCCAGCTTGAGGTACGACTTGCCGGCCGACGCCCGGATGGTGCGCTTGTCGCGGGCGAGCGCCTCGGGGCTGCGGGACGAGACCGTGATGTAGCCGACGAGGTTGACCCCGGCCGCGCCGCTGGCCAGGTCCTCGCCGCGCTGGTCGAGGCGGCCGTGCGCGGCGACGTCGCGCGGGTCGACGGTCCGGTTCATCTTGGCGGCGCGGGACGCCTCCGCGTCGTCGTTGGTCTTCTCCGTCAGCATCCGCTCGATGGCGACCTCGGTGGGCTCCAGGTCCATCGTGACGGCCACGGTGCGGATGACGTCCGGGGTGTGGACGAGCAGCGGCGCGAGGAAGTTGACGCCGACGGGCGTCATCGGCCACTCCTTCACCCACGCGGTGGCGTGGCACCAGGGGGCGCGGGTGACGGACTCGCGGGTCTTGGCCTGGAGGTACGTCGGCTCCGTCGCGTCGAGCTCGGCGGGCCAGGCGTTGCGCTGGGTCATCGCCTGGATGTGGTCGATGGGGTGGTCCGGGTCGTACATGGAGTGGATGAGGGAGGCGAGCCGCCCCTGCCCGAGCGGCTGCCTGACCCGGATGTCGGCCTCCTGGAGCCGTGAGCAGATGTCGGTCAGCTCGCGCGCCATGACGACGGCGAGCCCCGCGTCCCGGTCGACCTTGCGGCCCGCCGCGGGGCGGGTGGCGCGGGCCATCGCGTGGGCCTCGGCGGCCAGTTCACGGGTGAAGTGCATGCAGGCGACCAGGTACGCGCGGTGCTGCTCGCTGCTCGTCGACACCATGGACTGGAGCTGGTCGTACGACTCCCGCAGCCAGGCGGGTGAGCGTTCGTCGCCGCGTACGGAGACGTCCTTGGCGTGTGCGTCCGGATCGGCGGGGAGGGTGCGGGCGAGCATCTGGAGACGGGTGACGAACCCGTCGCCGTTGGCCACGTGCTTGAGGAGCGTGCCGAACCGGTCGACCAGCGCCTCCTGGTCCTCCGAGTCGCGCAGGCCGACGCCGGGGCCCTCGATCTCGATGGCGGCGGTGACGGTGCGGCGGTCGGTGTGCAGCAGTACGGCGATCTCGTCGGGCCCGAACGGCGCGGCGAGCCACGTCGTACGGCCGATGCCGGGCGGCGGCCCGACCTCGACCTCACGCCCGTCGAACCGGGTACCGGCCTCCATGGAGCGGGAGCGGTAGGTGGCGGCGCCGCGCTTGAGGGTGCGCTTGTAACTGCGGTTGATCTCGAACCACTTGTAGAAGGTGCGGTGCCGGTACGGGACGTACACGGCGGCGAGCGCGAGCAGCGGGAAGCCCATGAGCAGGACGAGTCGCAGCGCGAACACCGGGACGAGCAGGCCGCACATCATGCCGAGGAACGCCCCGGCGATGATCAGGGCGATCTCGCCGGTCTCGCGGTTCCTGCCGACGATCGCGTTCGGCCGGGCGCGGCCGATCAGATATGTACGGCGGGGCGTGACCGGCTGTTGGGACACGTGGGACTGGGTCGTCAACGCCCTGCACCTCCTTGCGGTTTGCCGTTACTGCGGGTGTTGCGCGCGTGGGGCGTGTTCGTGGGGGCGGGACTGGTACGGGGCGGGGGTGCGGCGGAGGGGACAGTTCCGCCGCCGCCCCCTTGGCCCCCCTGAGCGGCCGAGCGGGTGCTGTGCGCGGCCATGCCGCCGGACGCGGCGTTGGACGGGCGGGCAGCGGCACCGCCGCCTTGAACTCCGCCGCCGCCTCCCCCTCCGCCTCCGCCGTCCGTGCGGGCGCTGTGGGTCTTGATGCCCTGCGAGACGAGGGCGGCGGGCGAGGAGATCACGGCGGCGGCCTTGCCCTCGGCGCCCTGCATCAGGCGGTTCTTGCGTACGTTGGCCATCTCGTCGCCGAAGCCGGGGACGAAGCGGTAGATCATGCCGCTGGCGAAGATGGCGAGCAGGATGATGGCGAGCCCGGAGACGACGGCGGACAGGGAGTTGGGCCCGCCCGAACTCGTGGACAGCGCTCCGGCGAGGCCGAGCACGATCACGATGACCGGCTTCACGAGAATGATCGCGATCATGATGCCGACCCAGCGGCGGACGTGCCCCCACAGGTTCTTGTCGACGAGCCCGGCGTAGACGACGACGCCGAGGAGCGCGCCGACGTAGAGCAGGACGGCGCGCAGGTACAGCTCCAGGTAGAGCACGCCCGCGGCGACGATCGACACGAGCGAGACGATGATCAGCATGATCGGCCCGCCGCCGATGTCGTCGCCCTTCTTGAGGGCCTCGGAGAACGCCCCGAAGAACGTGGGTGTCTGGTTGCCGGTGGCTTTGGCGAGCACGTCGGAGATGCCGTCGGCGGCGGAGACGACGGTGTACAGGATCAGCGGCGTGAACGCGGAGGCCAGGACCGTCAGCCAGAGGAATCCGACGGCCTCGGTGATCGCGGTGGTCAGCGGCACGCCACGCACGGCGCGCTTGGCGACGGCGAGCAGCCACAGCAGGACCGTGAGGATGGCGGAGGCCGCGAACACGACGGCGTACTGCTGGAGGAACTTGTGGTTGGTGAAGTCGACCGCGGCCGTCTTCTGCACGGCCTCGCTGAGCTTGTCGACGGTCCAGGACGCGGCGTCGGCACAGCCCTTGGCGAGGCTGGAGAGGGGGTCGGTGGGGTCGTTGAGGGTGGGCGTGCCACCGGACTTGCTGGGGCTGCTGGTCGGGTCGTTGCGCTCGCAGTACTGCTTGGCGCGCCCGATGATGAGCTTGCAGGCGTCGTCGGTCGGGCTGGGATCGGGCGACGCGAAGGCGCGCGTGGCCGTCAGCACGGCTGTGGTCTGCACGGCAGCGACGACGACCGTGAGCTTGAGCGCGCGGCTCGGGCTATCGGGCATACGTGAACCCTCCGTACTCCTCGATGGCCTTGCTGATGGCGTCGGAGCTGGAGGCGCGCTCGTCGCCGGGAACAGGGGTGGGGCCGTTCTTCTGGGAGTCGGAGGCGACCTTCCAGTCGCCGTCGGACCACTGCAGGTTGAACGTCCAGGTCTGCCAGGACGTGGTGACGGGGTTGGTGGAGTCGGTACCGGAGATGCCGAGCAGCCCCATGTACCAGACCGAGACCTTCGCGGACGCGCTGCCGTACTCGATCGTCTTCGTGCCGACCGGGATGGTGCGGGACACGAACGTGCTGCCCTGCGGCGGATTGCCCTGCGCGTCGAGTCCGAGTTTCTTCAGGAACTCGGGGGAGTAGGCCTTGTCCATGGGGCCCTTGAGCTTCGCGGCGGCAGCCGGTGTGTAGACGGCGTCCACGATCGCGTGCCGCCGGTCGGGGTTGAACATTCCGTCTCCGCCGAGCTTCACCGCGTAGTTCGCGGCAGCGGACTGCGCACCTTGCTCGTCGTGCGCGAACCCGGCCCCGCCGCTCACCGGCTTCGTGCCGGTCGGAGCCGTCGGGTCGGCCTTGGCGCCGGAACCCGTGCCGGTGCCGGTACCCGTGCCAGTACCAGCACCAGCACCAGTACCTCTGGCGGAGCCCGCCCCGGAGCCTCCGCCGTCCGCTGAGGTATCCCCTCGGTTCGCGAGTGCGATCGCCGCGACGAGGAGGACGACCACGCCGACGATCATCACCAGGGACCGGGACGGGGAACGTCCCGGTCTGCGTCCGCCCGCGCCCCCGAACCCGTACCCGTCCGCACCGGATCCGGACTGCTCCGGCAGCCGCGTGCGGGTGTGTCCGTCCCCGTACAGGTCGTGGTCGTCCCTGTCTCCACCACTGAGACTCATGCTCCGTACGCCCCCTCAAGGCAGCACCAGACGTGCATGCGTACGTACGACGGTAGCCGCCGGGTGGAATCGCGTACGGGCGTGATGTGGTGAGTGGGCATCAGGGACACAGGACCTCAGTCGTGGGACGCGAGAAGCGGGCAGGAACGTCGGGGTCTGGGGACTGGGGACCGGAGAGCGGGGACCAGGGATCGGGGATCAGGAATCGGGATCGGGATCGGAGAGCTGGACCGGGACCGGCGCCGGGGCCGGGGCCGGCCGGACCGTGCGTCGCCCGGCCGGTCGGCCGCGCTAGACGGCCATGCCGTACACGATGGTGAACAGGGTGCCGAGGGAGCCGATGATGAACACGCCGGTCAGCCCGGCGATGATGAGGCCCTTGCCCTGTTCCGCGCTGAAGGTGTCGCGCAGGGCCGTCGCTCCGATACGTTGTTTCGCCGCGCCCCAGATCGCGATGCCCAGGCACAGCAGGATGGCCACGGCCATGACGACCTCGATCATCACCCGTGCCTCGTTGCCCAGGCTCCCGAAGGGTCCCCAGTCAGGGGCGATCCCGCCGATGATGGTGGAGATGTCGCCCTTGTCGGCTGCCAGCAGCATGTGTAACTCACCGCCCCATATGGGTAGTTCTGTCGCCCCCGCCGCAGCGCAGAGGTCAGGCACATTGTTCCTCAGAATGTCGCCGGTGCCTGCCAAGTTGGCGTCATTCCTTGGCCGAGTTCGTACGTTCCCGGCCGCGGCGCGCCGCCGGGAGGGGTGGGGTGCCGCGGCCGGGAAACGTATCGTCACTCTGTGTATCACGGCAGGTCACAGTGGGCAATGAGGAGCCGGTAAGGGTCGCGCAAGACCAGGCGGCGGACCGCGCCGGACCAGGCAGGACCGCGCCGGGCCCGGCGCGGCTCCCGTACCGCCCGCCTGCCGCCACGCGGGGCTCGCTCACCCGCCCTACGGAAGCCGCAGCGCGCCGGCCTCCGACGGGGTCCCGTTGCCGTCCACGACGACGAGCATGTAGTCGCCGGGCGGCGCGGCGGCCGGGTTGGCGGGAGGGGTGACCTCCAGCGTCCAGGCCGCGTTCGCGCCGTCGCCGCCCGCGTGTTCCTGGCAACCCGTCTCCAGCCACACGTAACGCTGGTCCGTGTTGTTGCCGTGCGTGGTGGCGCCCATGCGGATGACCGCGACCCGCGGCCTTGCGCGGCCGGTGCCGAGCGTCCCGCCCGCGACGGTGATCCGGAACGTGCCGTTGCGCGAGGTGAGCGTGCGCGGTGCCTTGTCGATCCTCGGGCGGGCGGCCCACATGTACGCCGGCTTGTACACCTCGGCGTCGGTGTGGGTGACCATCCGGAGGTTGTCCGGGGTCTTCTTGTCGTCGCTCCAGTAGTCGTTGTCGTAGCGCGCTGCGTACGCCGGGTCGCCGACGTCCTTCGGCGGCTTCGCGCCCACGTTGCCGAATCCGCCGGTGCTGCCCGCCTTCAGGACGGAGCCGTCCATCTGGAGCAGGGCCACCGAGTGGTACTTGCGGTCCGTGGCGGCCGACGCCACCGGTGTGAAGACCTCCCTGGCCGGGTCGTAGATCTCCGACTCCCGTACGTCACCGCGGTTGTTGTCGCCCCAGCCCTTCTCGGCGCCGCCGCTGACCAGCACGGTGCCGTCGGCGAGGAGGGTGGCGTCGCACAGGACCCGGCGGTGTTTCATCGGGTTGCGGGTGCGGCGCCAGCCGGGCTGCTCGTCGAGATCCCTCGAGGTGTCGACGGTCAGGATCTCCGCGGTGTTCGTCGCGGGCGGAACGCCGGTACCGGTACACCGGCGCGCCGGTGCCCTGCTGCGTGACGTCGGGGCGCCGCGGCGCGTCAGTAGGGCACCGTGTCGCACCAGGTCTGCGCCCAGGCCGAGGCGCCGTACTTGTTGGCCGCGCGGACGGAGACACAGATCTTGTCGCCCGAGTACGGGCCGTTGATCGTGTAGCTGGTGCTGCCGGTCGAAAGGATCTCGTCGACGTTCTTCGCCGTGTACTGGCTGCCTTTGTTGGTGTAGTGGATGTCGTAACGGGTGGCGCGGGAGACGGGCGACCAACTCACGATGACCGGCATGTCGCACGCGCCGACACAGGAGTTCTTCCACTGGACCTTGTAGCCGGTCAGGTTGGCGGGCTTGGAGCCGGACGACGTACCGCCGGGGCCGGAGGAACCTCCGGAGCTCGACGAACCCCCGGAGCCAGTGCCAGTGCCAGTGCCGGTGCCAGTGCCGGATCCGGCGCTGTCGCCGGAGCCCCCCGAGCTGCCGGGGGCCCCGGACGAGCTTGTGGGGCCGGATCCGGCGCCTGTCGTGCTGCCGCCGCTGCCGTCGGGCTTCCCGCTTTCCTTCTTCTTGGCGCGCTTGGAGGGCGAGCTGGTGGGGGAACCGCTGGAGGAACCACTGGGCGCGCCCGGCGAGACGCTGCCGAGGGGCGTGATGCCGGAGGCGCTGGGCGGGCTGGTCCGGGAGGCGTGGGAGCCGTGGTGGCCGTTGTTCATCACGTAGGGGAGGAGGGCCGCGGTGCCGCCGCCGACGCCGAGCACGAGGACGACGGGCAGGGCGATGACGGTACGGCGCCGTCGCCTGGGCTCCTTGGGCTGTCGCGGAGCCTTGGCCTGGGGGAGTTCGGGCTGCGTCTCACGGCCGTCGTCCTCGGCGGGTTCCGACGCGTCGGACGTCGTCCCGAGCCTGACGGTCGACAGGTCTTCGGGAGCGTCGGGGCCACCGGTGTTCACGGGGGCCTCGCGCGTCAGCCGACGGGTCTCGCCGCGCGGCTCCTCGCGCAGCGGGATGGCCTCGGCGTCGAGGAGCCGGGCGGAGCGCTGGGCGATGTGGGCGACGACCTCGGCGGGCAGCCAGGCGCCGCCGGTCGCCGCCCCGCCGGTCCTCGCGGCAGCGGTCCTCGCGGCGGCGGTCCTCGCGGCGGCGGCCGCGCCGGGCCGGGCGCGGGGCGGATCGCGAGGGTCGCTGGGGTCGCTGGGGTCGCTGGGGTCGCGGGGCGCGCTGGGGCCGCTGGAGTCACGGGGATCGGGGAAGCCACCGGTGTCGCTGGGACCACTACGCGAGTCGGGCCCTCCATCGCCCAGTAGGTCGGTGACGGTGGGCCGTTGCTCCGGCTCTTTGGCGAGGCAGCGCGCCACGAGCGCCCGCAGCCCCGCGTCCTCCAGGCTCTCCAGGTTCGGTTCCCCCTGCGTGACCTGGTACATGACGGCGTGTGGATTACTGGCCCCGTGCCCGAACGGCAGCCTCCCCGTGGCCGCGTACATCAGTACGCACCCGACGGTGAACACATCGCTCGACGCCTCGGCCCGCTCCCCGCGGATCTGCTCGGGCGACATGAACCCGGGTGACCCGATGACCATGCCCGTACTGGTCAGAAGGGACTCGACGGACGTCTCGAGCGCGCGGGCGATGCCGAAGTCGATGATGCGGGTGCCGTCGACGGTCAGCATGACGTTCGACGGCTTCAGGTCGCGGTGCACGATCCCGGCGTCGTGGATGTCCTTGAGCGCGCGCAGCAGACCGTCCGCGAGGCCGTACACGGCGTCGTTCGGCAGTGGCCCGTGCTGCCGTACCACCTGTTCGAGCGAGAGCCCGGGAACGTACCCGGTGGCGATCCACGGCGGTTCGGCGTCGGGGTCGGCGTCGAGCACGGGCGCGGTGTAGCGCTCGCCCACGCGCCGCGCGGCGGTGATCTCGCGCCGGAACCGGGCCCGGAACTGCGCGTCGGAGACGTGCTCCTCGTGCACGACCTTCACGGCGACGGTGCGCCCGCTCTCGGACCGGGCGAGATACACCCGCCCCATGCCACCGGCGCCGAGCCGCCCGAGCAGCTGGTAGGGGCCGATGTGGGTCGGATCGAAGGAGGCGAGGGGCTTCATGCCGTCATCACCGTCGGGCCCGCCCAGCCGCTCCGACTCGTCTTCGCCGGTCCCGCTCATGGTGCTGCGCTCCCCCTGGTCGAATACGCACACGTGTATGTACACGTGCGTACAACACGGACGGGTACCGCTACCGCCCGCCCGGTCATCGACGGGAGTCGGAGTCGGTACGCCTCGATAACTCGATGGAGAATAGGTGCCCTTGAAGCGCCTGGTGAAGGTGGGTACGCGTGGCGAGGGTCGCGCGGTTCCGCGGCGCGGGGCCGATGGTGGGACTGGTTGCGGGGCTGTGACGTCGGAGGCCGACGATAGGTCCAGCAGGACGGACGAGGAGTCGTCGTTCACGGCGAAGAGCGGTTCGCAACGGCCGGCTTCGCTGACGTCGCGTCCCGCCAGACACGACGGTCGTTGACCGCCGGGGCCTCTGGGGTTGCCGGGCCTGCTGGGGTTGCCGGGCCTGCTGGGGTTGCCGGGGTTGCCGGGGTCGTCAGGGCTGCCGGGGCCGCTGGGGTCGCCGGGGCCGCTGGGGCTGCCAGGGTCGCCGGGGCCGCCGAGGGTTCTCCTCCTCGGAGAACGCGCGAAGGCGCTTGGCGTGCGTACTCCTCGTCGGATCCGCCCGGCATCGTCAACTTGAGGGCCTGCGCGCGTCCTCGGAGAGACCGGTGCCCTGTCGCAGGCATCCGTGGTCGGACAAGGGCCGGCACCGTTCACGCGAGCGACTCGGGCGGGGTGTAGGAGAACCCGTACGGGCGGGAGGCCGAGGGGTACGGCTGCGCGACGTCACCCGCCCGATGTCGGGTCAGTAGCCGTTCGCGCAGTACGTGTTCGCGCCGGGCCTGATCAGGTTCGTCGTGTCGAGCTGCGCCGTCGGACTCGGGTATTTCGGCTTGCTGAGCGGCGAAGACACGTTCCCTGGCGCCGCGAACGTGTAGTCCGAGACATCCCCGATCAGCTGCTCGATCTTGGGAGGTCTGCCGTGCTCGCCCTTCTTCACCTTCAGCACCATGAGGTCGGTCGACCAGACGATGTCCTTGCCGAACTTCGGGCCACGGCCCTCGGGGAAGTGGTTACGCACGCTGTTCATGGCGCACCTGACGGTGTCGTCGGCCACCGGGAAGTGCGCGATGACCGAGAGGTCGGGGTGCGGGTCGATCTGGCTCAGCAGGTATCCGAAAGCTCCCTGCGGGGTGTGCGAGCTCGCCTCGACCGCCGCCGCTCCCTCGACGAGCGTCTTGAAACCGGGAACCGAGTAGTCGGGGAACGTGAGACCCATGTTCTTCATCGCGAGGAGTTCCGGCGGAAGGATCATCTCGTGGATGAACACGTTCACGCCCTTACCGCCGTTGTGGGCGTGCTTGACGCTGATGGTCTCGGGCCTGGTGTCGCCGGTGTAGATCATGGACAGGCCGTTCCACTCGAGCTTGTAGCCCATCGACCCCTTCCGGTCATGGATCACCGGGAAGTGCGTGACCGTGACGCCGTTGTTGCGGTAGGCGATGTTCTCGTAGTTGGGGTTCCCGTCCGCGTCGAGCCCGGTGATCCTCCAGTCCAGCTCGACGGGGACGAGCCCGTACCCGTCCTTGGCGGCGTCGTCCCCGACCGGCCGGAGGGGAACCGGCGTCTGCCAGTCCTGCTGGGTGGGGATGTCGTACCCCGGATAGCCCGTCGGCAGGAAGCTGAACGACTCGGTGTGCCACCGCATGGCCTCGCGAAAGTGCCCGCAGAAGTCGTTGAGGCCGTCCTTGTAGTACTTCGGGCTCCCCTTCGGGTTCACCACGCCCGAACGGCCCTGTCCCCATACGTACAGAGGCGTGTGGCGGTCGTACGCGGGGCCGAAGCAGTAGATGGGCGTGAGGTCACTGATGTGATCGCCGTGCAGGTGGGTGAGGAAGATCTTGTCCATCCTGCCGAGTGAGATGCCCATCGCGCCGTAATTCGCGATCACCCCGGCTCCGCAGTCGAAGACGAACGAGTCCGTCGCCTTCCCGAATCCTCCGTCGGGGTCCGGAAGCCATGGGCCGACCTCCACGAAGATGCTCATCAACTGCTGGGCGCGGCGCCCTGGCGATGTCGGGAACGCGGTCCCGAGGAAGGTGATTCTCATCTCGTCGTCATGAAGATCCGCCCGCATGTCCGGAGTGAACTTCTTCAGTCTGTCCGGATAGCTGTACCGCTGCGTGGACCGCGGGTCCACGGGGTAGTGGCAGCCGTTCTCGTCGCAGTGCTGAGCTTCGGGGGGCGCGGGCGTCCCCGCCGAGCCGGCGCCTGTCGTGGTGCCCGTGGTGGTGCCCGTCGCGGCGCCCGTGGTGGTGCCTGGCGTGGTCCTCGCCGTGGCGGCCGTCGCGGTGCCGGCCGTGGCGCCTCCGACGGCCATGCCACCCAGAGTCGCTCCGGAGACCTTCAGGACGTCGCGGCGGGACACCCCGCCGGACTCTGCGCGCGCGGTGTTCTTCATGGTCACCCTCATTCGATTCGTGTCGTGCTTCTCGCGGCGGACCCGGCCCTGCCCCTGCCCCCTCGGATCGCACTCCACTGAACGCCTCGTCAGGCAGGCGCACACCGCGCCACACCGGCCGTGGAGCGGGAGCTTCCGCCATCCAGCCGACCTCGTCGGCGCGGTTGCGTGAACCGTCGCCCGGTGCACGGCGACATGCCTCGTGGGCGGCTTGCGGCATCGAAGCGAATCAGCCAATCGGCAGCGCGAGGCATGGCGTACGCGGGTGCTGAGTACGCAGGAAACAGCTGCATCCGCGCCTCCCCGACCAGTGTTTTCGAGCCAACGAGCCCGGTCGGTTCGCGGCTGCCGAGGGCGCGGGTGGAACCGGCGGCTACCGTGGATGGGTTGTATGTGTTACGCATGAGGCAGTCGGAGTCACCTTCGGTAGTCAGTCGCTGACCTTGAGGTTCATGGAGGTTCATGGTGACGCGCTGACTGCACGGGGGACCACGGGAGGGATGACACGGTGTCGGGCGACGGGGGCGGTGCGTTCGCCGCTGCTGGTGCGGCCGCCGCGGCGGCGGCCGCCGGTGCGGTCGGGGCCTCGGCGATTCAGGCTATGAAGGTCGAGGGGGAGACCCTGACGACCTTCAAGCGGAGGGTCGACGGGCTGCTGAAGGAGTTGGAGGGCTCGAAGGCGGCGCCGAAGCACATCGCGAACGGCCGGATGCCGAACGGCCGGTTGGGCGCCTTCCAGGAGGCGGACGACCTCCACGCGGCGTACACGCACGTACACACGCAACTCGAGAACCTCTCCAAGATGCTGGCGCTCCAGATCGAGGCGCTGGTGACGACGGTGGACGCGTCGAAGACGGGTTACGACAACCTGGACGACGAGGTACGCGCTCGCCTGCGCCGCATCCGTTCGGAGTCGGACGAACTGCTGGGAGCGAATGCCCGCAACCACGGCCAGCAGGGGTCGGACCCGAACCCGAAGCCGAAGCCGAAGGCGACGGACGGCGAAGCGGGCGGCCTGTGATGGGCGCGACCACGCGTAACGGCCGCAGGGCCGGGCACGACGGACAAGACCGAGGGCGGGTACGGGCATGAGCGACGGCTTCATTGCGGGCATGTGGGACTCGGTGAACTCGTACCGGTTCGCCGTCCACGACCCGGAGGAACTGTGGAAGATGGTCGAGCCGGCGGACGGCGCACACGTCTCCGACCTGGGCTCGCTGCTGAAACACGCCTCGACCACGATCAAGAACATCGGCGACGACCTGCAGAAGCACAGCAAGGCCGTCGAGTGGGAGGGCGAGGGCGGCGACGCCTTCCGCAAGTGGGTCCACAGCACGGCCTCGGCGACGCTGAGCCTGGGCGACTACAGCGAGGGCGCGGGCAAATGGCTCGGCCACGCGGCGGACACGCTCCACGAGGTCAAGCCGCAACTGGAGATCCTCAAGAACTCCAGCGCCTCGGCCCGCAAAATCCTCGACGCCCACTCCGCGGCGGCAACGGACGTCGGCAACCACTCCGACGGCCCGACGGACTCCCAGGTCACGTCGGCCCAGAAGCAGTACGACGGCGACCGCGCGGACGCGGCCCTGCTGATGTCGAAGCTGGCACAGTCGTACACGGCTTCGCGGGAGCAGATTCAGGGGCTTGAGGCGCCTGTGTTTCCGGAGATGCCGAAGCAGTTTGTGCCGCAGGCACACGGAGGTTCGGAGGACATCAAGTCGCACGACACGGGGGAAGCGGCTGCAGCGGGGGGAGTGGGTGTAGCCGCGGCAGGTGCCGTCGCTCTCCGTGAAGCTGCCCGTGGCGCCGCGCTGGCGGGCGACGGACACACCTCACATGCGACGGCGACACCTTCGAGAGTCTTCCCAGGGTCCCCCGGAGGGACGGGCACGACCCTGGACAGGGCAAGTACATTCCCGTCTCCTATGCCGCCAAGCCCGGCAGCACCCGCGTCGCCCGCGCTTGCTCCGATGACCGGCGGTACGCCGGGGCTTCCGGCAGCTGGGCCCGGTCCGACGCCACCTGTGTTCGGCGGCAGAGGCAAACTCACCGGGCCGCTGTCAGAACCAGAAGTCGGCCGAGCCTCCTCCGCCTCCAGCTCCCGGGGTCCGCTGGGCAAAGCTCTTGGGAAGGTCAAGCCAGGGCTGCCCGCAGAGTCTCGCGAGGTGACCTCGGGGCGCGGAGTTCCTGGAGTGACGGGGAAGCCGACCGGCTCCACGTCACCGGTACGCGGGCCAGGCGGCGCGAGTCCGGCGCGCCCGCCCAACGGAATCGCCGGCGGCCGACCGATCTCGCGGCAGACGGGCCGTCCGGCTACTGGTCTGCCTCGGGGCACAGTGGTGGGAGGCTCCCAGGAAGAAGAGCAGGCTGCCACAGCGCGAGGTGGCTCCCCGAGCGGGCAGCGGCCGGGCAATGGACCTGTTCGCGCCGCCGCTCCCGCCACGGGACGTGGAAGTGGCGCGGCGGGGGAACGTATGCCTGCGCGTTCCGACGGAGTGGCCGGTGGACGGCCTCAGTCGTCGAAGCCCGGGCGCCCGGTGTCGTCTGCCACAAGCGGGCAGGCCCTCGTGCGTGGGTCGGAGGTAGACGCGGGTGGGGCTCGGGGGCAGCGTGGTGGGTCCGCTCGGGGCTCCGAGGCGGCAGCACGCAAAAATGGGTTCGGGCCCGCCTCTGCAGAACAGCCACGCAGGAAGCGCCAGGCGCAGAAGAACAAGGAGAACGACGACACCAAGTAACGGGTTCGTCGGCCGCTGATGCCGCCTTTGCCCGACGCGCAAGACGACACACGAGGATGACCATGGGTAGCCCTACCAAGCGGGTCCGGAGGCTGAGGCTGGCATCGACCCTGTGCGGCGCTGTGCTGGCATGCGTCACTGTGACACCTGCACAGGCGGAAACCGTCCGCGACCAGCAGTGGTACCTCGCCGCTATGCGGGCCGAGCAGATGTGGAAGACCAGCACCGGCAAGGGCGTCACGGTTGCTGTCATCGATTCCGGCGTCGAGGAAGACCTTCCTGACCTGCGTGGGCAAGTGCTGGCCGGTAAGAACTACTCCTACCACCCTGGGGACGAGCACGACGATTACAGCGGTCACGGCACCGGCATGGCTGTACTCATCGCCGGGACCGGACAGAAGAACAGTGCCACGGCATCGTACGGTCTGGCTCCTGGGGCGAAAATCCTGCCGATTCGAGTGCCGGATTTCATCGAGAACTCGCGCAAGGACGGCAACCCGGACAGTTATCCGACCTATGTATCGAAGGCCATTCGATATGCGGCCGATTCGGAAGCCCAGGTCATCAATATTTCGTTGGGCAGTACTTGGAATTCTCCGGAACTGAGCAAGGCCGTCGCCTATGCGCTGTCCAAGAACAAGTTGATCTTTGCCGCCGTGGGTAACACAGGCTCGGGGACGAACCAGCGCGAATATCCTGCGGCTACGCCGGGGGTAGTCGGTGTCGGTGCGATCGATGAGAACCTCAAGGTCACAAAAGAGTCCCAGCGAGGATCTCAAGTCGACCTGGTCGCTCCCGGATACGACATGATCGCCGCGTGCACCGGCAAGACCGGTCTCTGCAAATCCCACGGCACCAGCGACGCCACAGCCCTGGCCTCCGCCTCCGCCGCCCTGATCTGGTCCAAGCACCCGAACTGGACGAACAACCAGGTCCTCCGGGTCATGCTGAACACGGCGAGCGGCCCCAAGAGCGGCAAGAAGCGCACCGACGAGATCGGCTACGGCGCCGTACGCCCGCGCATCGCCCTCACGAACCCCGGCGACCCGGGCCCGGCCCACGTATACCCCTTGCCCGACTTCAAGTACGGCTCCACGCCCGAGTCGAACGCCGCGACGGCGAAGCCGTCGAAGAGCGCGAGTGAGCCGACGGTCGCAGCAGGAAACAGCTCCGGCGATGACTCCTCCGGCACGTTGCCGTGGATCCTCGGCGGAGCCGGCGTCCTCGTCATGGCTGGAGCCGGCGGCGCCACACTCGCCCTACGCAACCGGAAGCGTCGCCGCGAGGCGATGCCCGCCCAACCGCCAATGGCGCCGCCACCGATACAGCACCAGCCCAACCCATACGCAACGAACTGGAACCAGCCGGGACAACCAGGTCACCAGGGGCGCATGCCCTCGCCGGACCAGCCTTGGCCGCCGCAGAACACCAACGATCACGGGGGAAGAGCCTGATATGGCATGGGACGAGTGGGAAGAGCTCAAGGCCAAGCACCAGTCGACGAACATGCAGTTGAACAGTGCGCCTGTCGGAGGCGGCACCTACGGGCCCTACGTCACACCGAGCAAAACGGGGGACCTCAAGGTCTCGAACGGTGATCTCATCAAGATTGGCAGCCACGCGCACACCCTGTACAACCAGCTCTGGGACAAGGCTCGCGTTGCTCTGCCCAGCAGTGACACAGCTGCCAGCGACCTGTCAGGACAAGGGTTCGCGCTCGGCAGTGGGTTGCAGCACGTGTCCAACCGGTGGGACCAGCAGCTCAAGTCGTTGATGGACGCATGCGCGCAGATCTCGAATCACCTTCAGGTCACCAAGAAGATCCATGCGGGTGACGAGCACTACATCCAGAGGCAAATGAGCAGCATCGCTGCGCTCGACGAGGGATTCGACGAACGCGTCGGGCCCCCTGGCGACAAGAACAAGATCTACGGACCCAAGAAGAAGTGACGAAGTAGCGAGAGGGAGAGACAAGAGCCATGGACCTCGACGCACTGCGCTTCGCCAACTTCAAGACGCTCGACGATGCCGTTTCCGACTGGCACCTCCTTGTGCGCCACCTCGCGGACTTGAAGAAGGATGCCGAGGACGGATTGCATCAGGCTGCCAACAAGGCGGATTGGGCCGGCCTTAACGCCCAAGTGACCAAAGAGTTCGTCGGTAAGACCGCCGGTGAGTTCGATGACGCACACACTGAGGCCAGGACGGTATATAACATCCTGAGCGACACTCGCGATGAGCTAAAACAGGACAAGAAGGACCTTGAGGCAGCCATCGACCGCGGCCTTAAGAAGAACCTGACAGTGATGGACACCGGCAACGGAACATTCACCGTCACCATGAACATCCACCCTGATCGTGCTGCACATGGCACCACTGTCCCTGAGCACGACGAGAGTGATGTAACTGCGCTCCGTGACGAAGTGCAGGGAATTCTGAAGAAGGCGACGGAGAGCGATAACTCAGCAAAGAAGGTGCTGATGGCTATCTCTGACGAGGCTCGGATGGGCTTCGCCGACGCCAACTACAAGGATCGCGACAGCGCCGCCAAGGCTATCGAGACCGCTGACAACCTCGCCAAGATCGCGGCGAAGAACCCCGCGAGCCTTACTCCTGCCGACTTCGACAAGATTGAGGCCGGTCTGGCGAAATACAAGCATGACCCGTTGTTCTCAGAAGAGTTCGCGACACGGCTCGGCCCGAAGAGAACACTTGAGTTCTGGGAAGGCATCAACGACCCAGCCGTCAACATGCATCTGGGGCACGACCGAGTTGACCAGTTCGAAGACCTCCAGCGCAATCTCGGCATGACGCTTGCTACCGCCACACAGAGCGATTCTGCCAGCATGGCCAGCTGGAAGGGGAATATGATCAGGTTGGGTGACCAGCCTGTCGGCCATGGAGCCGGCCCAATGGGCTTCCAGGTTATGAGCAACCTAATGCGCACTGGCGACTACGACGACCAGTTCCTCAAGAGCTACGGAACCGCGCTCATGGCTACGGAGCGCAACATGACGGACAACGGTAAGCACGCCAATGTCACTTGGGGTCACATGGGTACGGACCCGTGGCTCAACCGCATCGGCGACGACTCGGGTGACGACCCGCTCACCGGCTACCTGAAGGGCCTGTCCAACAGTCCTGCCGCAGCTACCGACTTCTTCAACGAAGACTTTCTGCCGAAGGACGACGACCACAAGCACGCGATCAGTAACTTCAAGTATCTCTTCGAGGACCGGCACTGGCCGCTGGAACCGACTTCCGGCAGCGAGGCTGGCCACAACAACCTCGCGCTCGCTCTGGAGGCGGCCACGACCGGGCACCCTGCTGGAGAAATCCCTACGCTGGACACCCCCGCACATACCAAGGACCAGGCTCACCTGTTCAACCAGATCGTCACGTCAGTAGGTGACGATACGGGGCGTCTAACCAATCACAGCTATATGTCAGACAGCATGGGGCAGATGGCGTCGGAATACCTCCCTGACATCAACCGGGCCACAACTGATGTGAGCAGGAGTTCCAGCGACTGGGACCAGATCAAAAAACTTTACCCCATTGATGGTGCCGACGCTGTTCTGGATCACCGAGACGTGAGTAAGTTTCTCTTCGCGGTTGGGCAGAACCCAAAGGGCTATTCGGCCGTCGAAGTGGGTCAAGAAACGTACATGTCTAAGCTCATGGCCTATCACCTGGATCCGAACCTGCCTGCGAATGACCATTTCTCCCATGACCCGCAAACTACGGTCTCGTACATCGCTCAGCATTCTGGTGAGGTGTCGGGAACTCTCGGTCTTGGTCGCCAGGAAGAGGTTGCTCAGAAAGCAGGCGCCGACGATAGCGCATATAACAACAGTGTCGCCCAACGAACGAACTTGATTTCTGGAACTGTCGGAACGGTGGTTGGTGTCGGAACATCCTTCATCGGATCCCCAGCTGTGGGAGCAGCCGTTGGAGGGGCGGCAGGAACCGTCACGGGTGCGGTGTTGCAGGACGTCTTTAAGGACTCCCAAGGGCACGCGCTCGCCGATGCCTCCGATGACATGGGGCGCCGCTGGCAGATTGGCCTGAAGCAGAACAACGAGTACGTTTCGGCAGGAGCGGAGGCTGCCGCGAATAAGTACCACCTGGCGAACGAGAGTGATGTGGGGGTGTGGGCCCGGACCGGAGCTCGTCAGGGGTATCTCAACGCCGAGAATATATTGGACGGGCAGGCCCCTGGAAGCAGGACTACTCCCTGAAGTCCGAAGAGTGAAATTGAGAGAATAACGTGAATGCAGCATTCGCTGTCCGTAGCAGACTCTGCAGCCCCCATCTCCTTGTTGTGTCCGTCTCTCTTATTGCTCTCGCGGGCTGCTCAGGTTCCACTGAACACAAGCGGGAGTACGAAACGCCTAGGTCTCTATGTGGAACTGCCGTCATGTCCCACGAGCTTTCCGCGTTCCTTCCGGCTGGGAAGGAAATATCGGTCAAGCGTGATCCGGATTCTCCATCTTGGGGGTCTGGATGCATTGTCTCCGTGGATGGAAAGAATGTCGTGTACGCGACTCAGGAGTGGTGGGGGGATATGACTGTCCTTGAATTCTCCCGAGGTATGACGCAAGAACATCTAGATCATAGAACCGGTGATGGTCGCTTCATCTACTCAGGAAACCAGGCGTTCGGGAAGGCCCAGAATTGCAGAAACTCTAAGCGTCGCGGGCAAGTTCTCTATACTGCTATTCAAGCCACCGGGTCAAAGCACAAGGATGCGGCTGCAATGAAGAGGCTCATCACCTCCTATACTGCGGAGGTTCAGCGGTCGAAGGCGTGCGGTTGAACCCACCACTCTGACGAAAACGCCCCGGAGTCGCCTTAAATTTCCGAGCACTCGGAGCGCGACTCATGTCCTCCTGCTAAGGCCATCGCTCGCAGGTCCCCGAGTACGCACCAGCTGAAGAAGATCGGACGGCGTCGGCCGACCGGTTCGGGGCGAACTGGTCCACTGCTCACCGGACCAACTGGCCCGCCGCGAGTTGGCCCGTGGTGATCGTCCGCTGGGGCTCGCGGCGTACCAGTATGGCCTGGTTCACGGCCATGATGACTACGACCTGGAGTGCGACACGAGCGCTGCAAGTCCTCGCGAATGCGCCGAGTGGATCCGGGAGTTCCTCCCGAGCCTCACCGCTTTCACGCGACTCCGCCGATGTCTCCTGGCGGACAGCGAGGAACCCCTGACGGCGTGAGGCCCGCTTACTCGTCGGCCAGGGTATTAGTCACGCGGATCCTGCTGTTGCTTCAGGGCGTTGAGGAGCCCCGTGAGTGCGTCTCGGGAGGCCGTGACTATGGATCTGTTCAGGTCGGAGCTTTCTGTCACATGGAAGGTGTTGCTGTCTGTGGCGGCGATGTGGACGCACGATTCGCCCTCGCCGCAGAACGACGACTTTTGCCAGGTCAATGCGGTCATGGTGGGCCTCTCAGGTGGTCTGGAGGATGTGGTGGATCAGGGCACGTGACTCGAGCTCTATGAGGCTCAACGCCATCAGGCGGTCAAGTACCGTGCGGTACTTGGCCAGTTGCGCCTCTGCGTCGAGAAGCACGAGTCCGTGCGACTGGTCCAGCTGCACGGTGTCGAGCTGTGGCACCGCGCCGTGGACGTAGTAGATGGGCTGCCCGGAGCCTGGGTAACCGCCTGCGTCGAACGGGATGACGTGGATAGAAATGTTGGGGTGTTCGCCGAGTTTCAGCAGGTGCTTGAGCTGCTGCCGGGTGACGTCCCTGCTCCCGAAGCGCATGTGGAGCGCGGCCTCGTGGATGACCGCGCGGTAGGGAACTGGGGGCTTCGAGTGGAAGAGGATCCCTTGCCTCTTGAGGCGGAACGAGGCTCGGTGTTCGATCTCTGCCGGTGACAGCTCCGGTACCACCTGACGGAACACCTCGCGGGCGTGGTCCATGGTCTGGAGCAGCCCTGGAATGCCCGACGTGTGCGAGGTGCGCAACGCCGTTCCATGACACTCAAGTTCGGCGAGGTCCAGAAGTGCTGGTGGGAGAAGGTCACGGTACTCCTCCCACCAACCACGCTTGCGATCACCCGTCATGCCTGCGATGGCTTCGACCAGGTCCTTGTCCGGACACTCGTACTGGCATGCCATGGTCCGCACACGCTCGGCACTGACCCCCAGGCGACCCGTCTCCATGTTGCTGACCTGGGCCTGCTTCATGCCCAGGAGGCGGGCGGCTTCCGTCGATGACAGACCTGCCCGTTCGCGCAACCTCCGCAGTTCGACGCCGAAGCGAAGTTGACGAGCCGTCGGGCTGGGCCTCACGGGCATCTGGTCGTACCTCCGTGCTGTTGAGTCACCCACACAGGCGAAAGAAGCAAGTATTGAGCGGATTCGGGTGAATAATATATCCGCATCCACTACCTTCACTTCCGGCGCCATCACCCAGAAGCACCCCGCTCGACGGAGCGGCCTGGTCACTGGGTACCGGCCGGGGGTCGTACGCCCCGGCAGTCCAGCTCACCTCAATCTCGCTCGGCGATGCCAACTCGCCCAGTCAAACGGAGACTTCGGTGACCACCGTATCCCTGCTCCCCTCCATCCCCGTCCCGGTTCCGGGCACGTACACCCTTCAGTTGCCTCATGACCCCCGTGCCCCCGGTATCGCCCGTGCCACGCTCCGCCTCATCCTTGAGGCGCACGGGCGGGCGGAACTGGCCGATGACGCCGAGCTGTTGGCGTCGGAGTTGCTGACCAACGCCCATCTCCACACCGCCGGTCCGTACGCCCTGCGGCTCGGGCCCGCGCCTGTCGATCCGCGGCGCGTACGTGTGGCTGTGTGGGACGGGGAGCCGGAGGTTCCGCCTGGGTTCCGGCGGGGTGGGCCCGCTGCCGATGCTTGTGCTGAGGGTGGGCGGGGGCTGTTTCTCGTACGGGCTTATGCCGAGGACTGGGGGGCGTACGCGTTCCCGGATCGGCGGGGCGGGAAGTTGCTGTGGGCCGAGTGTGGTGGTCGCGGGTGGCGGGGGAGGGGCTGAGGGTGAGGATGCGGAACGCGTAACGTGTTGCTGATATGGGTACGAACTGCGAGATTCCGGTGTGGGAGCTCAGTCAGCAGACTCGCGGATCATGGCCCGGGTTGCCGCCGGGGAGACGGTGACCATCACCAAGGACGGTGTGCCCATCGGGGACATCGTTCCGCGTGGCACCCAGGTGGGCGGGCCCGCCTTTCCGTTCAGGACCGATTCGATGGGGGACCTGGATCTTCCGGATCTCGGAGGACCGGCACTGAGTGATGAGGAGATCGACGAGACGTTGAGGGGGATGGGTCTCGGGTCTCCCCTCGATGGCTGAGATCCCGGTCGGGGTTTTCCGCATGACGGTGTCATGGGTGCAGTGGGTGGCGGCGTACCGCCCGGCGATGCGGAGCGTGGGCAGGTCCTGCCCCGACCGACCGGTCGGGGCAGGACCTGAACTCGATGAGCGGCATCCGGACCGACACCGCCCACCGTCTACCGCCTACCAACAACTGGTGGCCCGACTGTCCGGTCTCACCTCAGGTGGCGGGTGAAGAAGCGGGCCGCGTCCTCTCCCGCGGACTGCGGGACGCCGGTGTGCCCGCCCATGTTGGCGTGCAGTGTCTTCTCCTTGGAGCCGAAGGCGTCGAAGAGGTCCAGGGCCGCCTGCCGGTCGTTCCCTTCGTCGTCCCACTGCAGCAGGACGTGCAGCGGAATGGTGACCCGGCGGGCCTCCTCGAACATGGCGCGAGGTACGAGGCTGCCGGCGAAGAGCCCGGCGGCCGCGATGCGTGGGTCGGCCACCGCCAGCCGGATGCCGATGGAGATCACTCCGCCCGAGTAGCCGACCGGGCCACCGATCTCGGGTAGCGAGAGCAGGGCGTCCAGGGTGGCTTGCCATTCCGGGACCGCCTTGTCGACGAGCGGGAGGACGACGGCCTCGGTGATCTCGTCGCTGACCGGTTCGCCGGACTGCATGGCGTGGCGCAGGTCGGCGCGGGCCTGCTCGAGGGCGGCCAGGCGGGGCCGGTCGCCGCTGCCGGGGAGCTCGATGGTGGCTGTGGCGAAGCCGTCCGCCGCGGCGCGCTTGGCCCGGGCCACCAGTCGGGGGTGCATCCCGCGCAGCCCGAGGGGCGGGTGGCCGAGCAGGATCAGCGGCGCCGGGCTGGGTGTGGATGAGGATGCGGATTCAGGCGTCCACAGGATGCCAGGGATCTCGCCGAGGGTGAATTCGCGTTCGAGGACGTTGTCGTCTAGGCGCTGTTCGGAAGTGAAGTGAAGGGGCATCGTCGTGCCTTTCGGGAGTGCTGTTGACGGCGCTCCCGGACGACGACCTATCGCCCGACCGTGATCCCGGAGGAGAGCACCCATGTCGATACTGCGTTCACGGGTACCACCTCCTCGTTCTCTCGCACGGCCTCCCTGAAAGTAGCAGGGGTGCCGTGGTCCGCCCAACGGATTTTGTGGAGGTCGGCTCGTAGTCGTGACTACGCTCCTGCGCCGGAGGGGGACACGGGGGGCACGGGGAACACGGGGTAAGTGAGATAGGCGAGAAGCCTGAGAAGCCAGCGGCGCCCGAGGTGACCGAGAAGCCCGATGCGCGCGGGCGGCTGGGTCGGGCGCTGCCGCGCAGCAGGCGCGGCCGGTTGCTGCTGATATCCGCGCTGGTGCTCGCGCTCGCGGGCACCGGGCTCGGCACGTGGGAGGCGGGCACGTGGCCGTGGCCCAAGGACCGCTACTGCTGGGGCGCGTGGGAAGAGAGCAGCGGGCCGGGGTTCCTCGGTGACGAGGCCCTCGGTGGCGGTGGCCACGGTTCGCGTAGTGGTTCGGAGACGGCACCGGCACCCGAGCGGCCGACCGGACGCTGAGAGGTCTCCGTCGCCAGTGACTACACGAGCCATGACGACAGCGACGGCGGCGAGGACGGCGACGGCGGAGACAACAAGGTGTCCACGGGCCAGCGCGTGACCGTCGAGTACGGCCCCCTCCCCAAGGCCGCGGAGGCCCGGCTCACCGAGCTCCAGGACGATTTCCTGGGCGGCGACATGATCCCGCTCCCGGACGGCTTGCCCGGCACCGTGAACGGGCGCCGTGGGCCCGTTCACGGCGAGAGCGAGGAACATCAGTCTGCGGGGGTTACCACCCGGGTGAGCCTATCCGGCGGCTCCACTGGGGTGGCGGGGCAGGAGTAGGGCCGGGAGGAACACCAGTGCCGTCAGGGCGAAGGCCACCCAGAAGGTCTGGGCGAAGGCCGTGGCGAGGAGAGGGGCCGCGCGTTCACGCAGTGCCGGGGGGATCGAGCCGACGCGGGTCGTTCCGCCGGGGGTGTGCAACTCGGCCTGGATGCGCTGGGACAGGATCACCGCAAGCAGCGCGCTGCCGAAGGAGCCGCCGATCTGGCGCACGATGGTCAGGGCGCTCGTCGCGCGCGGGACGACGGCCCGGCTCAGTGTCGCGTACGCCGCCGCCGTGGTCGGCATCATCGTCGCGCCCAGACCCATGCCCCGTACGAACAGGGCGCCGCCCAACAGCGCGTACGGGGTGTCCGCCGTGACCTGGGTGTACGCGAACGTGCCCAGCAATGCCAGTGTCAGGCCCACCGGTACGACCCGGCCCGCGCCGAGCCGGTCCGTCAGGCGGCCGGCCACCGGCATGGCCATGGCCGCGCCGAGCCCCTGCGGGGCGAGCAGGAGTCCGGCGGTCAGCGCGCCCTCGCCGCGTACGACCTGGTAGTAGAGGGGGAGGAGCAGCATTCCGCCGAACAGGGCCATGCCGATCACGAAGCCCGTGATCGAGGCGGCCGTGAACGTACGGTCCCCGTACAGCCCTACGTCGATGACCGCGTCCGGGCCCTTGCGGACGCTGTGCAGACAGAACGCGGTGATGAGGACGAGCCCGGCCGCGATCCAGCTGTCCGTGTCCCAGCCGATGAAGCCGCCGCTCCGGCCCGCCGTGGACAGGCCGTAGACCAGGAGCGCAAGGCCCACCGAGAGAAGTACCGCCCCGCGTACGTCCAGGCGGCCCGCCGGGGCCGCGCCTCCCGGGCCCGCCGCGTCTCCCGCGCGGCGGGCCGCCGCGGCGCGTGGCAGCAGGCGCCAGGCGAGCAGGAGTGCCGCGGCGCCGATGGGCACGTTCACGTAGAAGATCCAGCGCCAGCCGACGTCCTGGACCAGCCACCCGCCGAGCACCGGGCCGAGGACCGGGCCGAGCAGCATGGGTACGCCGATCACGGACATCACCCGTCCTATGCGGTGAGGACCCGCCGCGCGGACCAGGATGGCCTGGCCGACCGGTTGCAGCATGCCGCCGCCCATGCCTTGCAGGATGCGGAAGACGATCAGGGCGGTGATGTTCCAGGCGAGTCCGGCCAGAGCCGATCCGCAGACGAAGAGGGCGATGGAGGCCATCCAGACCCGCCGCGCGCCGAAACGGTCCATCGACCATCCGCTGACGGGGATCACGACGGCCAGGGCGAGCAGGTAGCCGGTGGTCACCCACTGGACCGTGGCGAGCGGGGTGTCGAGGTCGCGGCCGAGGGTGTCGAGCGCGACGTTGACGATGGTCGTGTCCAGGATCGCCATGATGAGTCCCGCCACGACCACCATGGCCGGAATCCATACGTCGCGGCCGAGGCGGTCGTCGCCCGGAGGGTGCGCCCCATGGGAGTTCTCGGTGGCCACGGACACTCCTCGTCAGAGTCAGAGTCAGAGTCAGAGTCGGAGTCAGAGTCGGTGTATGAGGACGGGGCGGGACGGGACGGTGCGGGCTTGGTGGGCCAGTTCGAAGCCCCCGCGCTGAAGCTCGGCAGCGGCGGCTGTGACGGCTTCCGGGCCCGCCACCTCGAACTCGATCGATGCCTGTGGAACCACCCGGTCGGCGGGCCACTGGGGCGCGCCGAAGCATGCCTCGGCCGCCTGCGAGAGCGGCCACAGACCGAAGTGCTCGCTGCCGGGGATGTTGCCGCTGGAGTAGTAGCCGTCGTCGCCTTCCCCCTCCAAGGGGAGGCCGAGCGCCTCGATGAACAGCTTGCGGCTCTGCGGCGGGTCGGCGACGACCGCCGCCACGCTCGTGATGAAGAGGACGTCCATGCCCGGTCAACCTATCCACCCGCTCTCCGAGGGCCGGGGCAACCGCGCCGTGGGAATACCCATGTGTCCCCGGGGATTGGCATGGTCAGTGATGATGTCCGGTGCCGGCAAAGGGGGTTGACGACGTGTCGAAGGATCGTGCGCTTGTCGTAGGGGGTGGCGGCGTCGCCGGTATCGCGTGGGCGACCGGGGTCGTGGCCGGGCTTGCCGAGGGTGGGGTCGATGTCAGGCGGGCCGACTCTCTGCTCGGGACCTCCGCCGGGTCCGTGGTGGCCGCGCAGATCGCGAGTGGCGTGGAGTTGCCGGAGCTGCTCCGCGCCCAGGTCGATCCCGCGCTGCAGCGGGCGGAGCTCGAACCGCGGGAGGGGGCCCTCGCCGAGGTGTTCGCGTTCGGGGAGAAGGTCGACGCGGAGGTGAGCGATCCCGTGGAGCGGTTGCGGCGGATGGGGGAGATGGGGCTGGCCGCCAAGACCGTGAGCGAGGGCGAGCGACGGGCTGTCGTCGAGGGGCGGTTGCCGTCTCACCGTTGGCCCGAAGGGGATCTGTCGTTGTCCGTCGTGGCCGTCAACGCCGTTACCGGTGAGACCCGCGTCTTCGATCGTGAGGCCGGGGTGGCGCTCGTCGACGCGGTCGGCGCCAGTTGTGCCATTCCCGGTGTCTGGCCTTCCGTGACCATCGACGGCGAGCGGTATCTCGACGGCGGTGTGCGGTCCTTCACCAATCTTGATCTCCTTCCGCACCACGCCCGCACCCTCGTCGTCGCTCCCATGCCCGACCCCGTGCTCGACGCCGATGTCGCGTCGATCGTCGCGAGCGGCGGCCGCGTCGAGGTCATCACGCCGGACGCCGCCTCCCTCGCCGCCTTCGGTGACGATCCCCTGTCGCCCGCCAGCCGGACACCCGCGGGGCATGCCGGTTTCGCCCAGGGGCGGGGCGCGGCCGAGGCCGTTGCCGCGCTGTGGAAGGCGTGAGCGGACGCTCCTGAGGAGCGCGCCGTGGTTGGCGGCGACCTTCGCGAGCGTCACCCGCGTCCCTCGCCGCGGGGCAGGCCCGGGAGAGGCGGCACGCGTCGACGCCGCCCTCGGACGGCGCGCCGTAGGGCCGCACGACCCGGGTGACCTGACCTCTTCGGCCCATGACGTCCGGCCGCGTCGGCGACATCGTGGAGGCAAGGGAACGGGGGAGCCTGTGAGCCCGTGAGGGAGTGAGGGCCGTGATGTTCTGGTACGACCACGGACACGATGTCAGCGGCTGGGGCTGGTTCGCGATGTCGTTCGGCATGGTGCTGTTCTGGGCCGTGATCATCGCGGTCGGCGTCCTCCTCTTCCGCGCCCTCGCCCGGACCGGCGGAGGGGCTGCTGCCGGCCCTCCGCCGCCCTCCGTGCCGCCGCCCTCCACACCGCCGTCGGCGTCGATGTCCCGGCCCGAGCAACTGCTCGCCGAGCGCTTCGCCCGCGGGGAGATCGACGAGGACGAGTACAAGCGACGGCTCGCCGTACTGCGCGCCGCCCACGGCCCCGCTTCCGGCGCCGGCGGCCAGGGGTCTGAGGGGTCCCATGGGTCATAGGGGCCCCGTGGATCACAGGAACCCCGTGGATCACAGGGGCCCCGTGGATCACAGAGGCCCCGTGGATCACAGGGGGCCCTTGGATCTCAGGGGCGTGAGGAGTCGTGACGACATGACGACACTCCCGCCGGCCTTGTCCCGATCGGCAGCTCGCTGCTCACCATCGGGACCGAGACCGGCACGCTCGCCGTCGCCTTCCTCGTCGTCCTGACCGTGCTGGAAGCCGTCACCACGCCCGCCCGCCCAGCCTCTGAGGGGGAGGGCTGAGCCACGCGGCCCCCCAGCCTCAGCCCTCGCCCTCGCCTCGCCCTCGCCCCGACCCCCGCCCCGGCCTCGACCACGACCCCAGCCCCCGCACAGGACCAGTACGTCCTGACCGTGGTCGCCGTCCCGGCCGTCGGTGCCCCCTCCCGCGCCCCTGACGCGCCACCTGCCACGCACGGGAGTCGTCCACTTACACTGTGGCTCGGTGTCGGTGGACTCCTGGGCGGCGGAGGTCGGTTGACGGTGCGTAAGGCGTGGGTCGTCGCGGGGTCGGCCGTGGCCGGGGGAACCGGGTTCGTGACGCTGCTCGTCGTCGGCACGTACATGGCCGCCGGAAGCCTCGCGGGTGGCGTCGGCGGGACCGTCGGGCTCGCCGAGGGGACGGTGCCCGCCGCGTACCAGTCGATCGTGCGGAAGTGGGGCAACCTGTGCCCCGCCCTCAACCCGGCGCTGCTCGCCGCGCAGTTGTACCAGGAGAGCGGGTTCAACCCGAAGGCCAGGAGCCCGGCCCACGCGTACGGCATCGCCCAGTTCATCCCCGGCACCTGGGCCACCCACGGCGTCGACGGCGACGGGGACGGGGTCGCCGACATCTGGGACCCGGCCGACGCCATCCCGTCCGCCGCCTCGTACGACTGCAAGCTCGCCTCGTACGTGAAGGACGTGCCGGGCGACGCGACGAAGAACATGCTCGCCTCGTACAACGCGGGGGCCTACGCCGTCATCAAGTACAACGGCGTGCCGCCGTACCGCGAGACGCAGAACTACGTGAAGACCATCACGAGCCTGGAGAAGAGCTTCGCGCGGCCCGTCGGGCGCGTGCGTCCCTCGCAACAGGCGGCCGGTGCCATCTACTTCGCGCAGAAGAAGCTCGGCACGCCGTATCTGTGGGGCGGGAACGGGACGGCCGACCAGGGAGGGCGGTTCGACTGCTCGGGGCTCTCCAAGGCCGCGTACGCGAGCGTCGGGATCACGCTGCCGCGCGTCGCCAACGACCAGTACAACGCCGGTCCGCACCCACGGCGGGACGAGCTGCTGCCGGGTGACCTGGTGTTCTTCTCCTCCGACCCCCACAACAGCCGGGCCATCCACCACGTGGGGATCTACGTCGGCGGCGGATACATGATCGACGCGCCGCACACCGGCGCGGTGATCCGGTTCGACCCCATCGACACCGCCGAGTACTTCGGGGCCACGCGGGTGACCAAGGACGGCGCCGCGGCGCTCCCCGGGGCGTGACCTCATGGCGACCGCACGGGTGACCTGGCCTGAACTCTCCGTAAATCCCTGGCCCTGAGCTGCGGGTTTGCGTCTCTCTTCGGTAACGTCTGCGTGATCATTCGGTCGAGTGCGGAACGTACGTGGTGGGGTCGTGCGTTCCTTGTCCTGAACACCGTCACACACCACGGGGGTGGCTGAGACGAAGGGGTCGCTGAACTATGGCTGGACTCGAGGCACTCGAGACTTCCGGGACCAACCCTGACGTCACGCTGCTCTACGACATCAACGGACTCGCCGACGACGCACCGCGCTGGTTCGACCGCGTCATGGAGTTCGTCGGTGAGTACGGCATTCTCGTCGCGCTCGTGCTCGCCGTCGTGTGGTGCTGGTGGGGCGCGCGCAAGCGCGGCGCTCTCGACGACGCCGCCTCGTCCGTCGCCGCCGTCGTCTGGGCACCGCTCGCCGCCGGGCTCGCCGTGCTCGTCAACGTGCCCATCCGGTCGTTCGTCGAACGGCCGCGGCCGTTCCGGGACCACGACGGCCTGACGGTGCTCGTCAGCGGGAAGAACGACTTCTCCTTCGTCAGCGACCACGCGACGCTCGCGATGGCCATGGGGGCCGCGCTCTTCGTCGCCAACCGGAAGTTCGGGCTCCTCGGCATCGGGCTCGCCCTGCTCGAAGGGTTCTGCCGCGTCTACATGGGCGTGCACTATCCGACCGACGTCGTCGGCGGGTTCGCGCTCGGCACCGCCGTCGCACTGCTGCTCTCGCCGCTCGCGTCGGCGCTGCTCACGCCGCTGGCCAAGGCGGTCGGGCGCTCGCGCCGGGCCGGGCGGCTCGTGTGGGCGCCCGTGGCGGAGCCGCCGGCGCGCAAAACGGTGGGGCTGCCTGAGGCTCGGGACGCCGCGCCTGAGTCCTCCGGGGAGCGGGACCTGGCCGCGTAGCCGTACGTTGCCGCTGGGCCCGCTCCTTGCGCTCCTCCCACTGAGGCTGCCGGGCCTGGTGCGACTCTCGGGCCTGGTGCGACTGCCGGGCCTGCTGGGCCTGTCGGGCCTGTCGGGTTCGGTGGACCGCGGAGTGGCCGGCCGCGGCGGCCGCCAGCGCGACCAGGGCGCAGCCGACGGCCAGCGGTGCGGATTGCGGATGGAGCGCGCCGTCGTCCAGGGCGGACGCGGTTGCCGCGCCCATGGTGAGGACGGCGGCGCTCGCGGCCGCCGCCGCGGCTATTCGGGGTGCGTTCATGTAACCAGGCACGCGCGTCCGCTCGCCGCGGGCTACCTGAGGGGCGGTGCGGTGGGGCCGTACGGGTGGGCTCGCGGGGCCGGAGGAGTGACAGCCCCGCGCGACGGACCCGCGGCTACAACGCCTGCGGAAACGTGAAGAAGCCCGTCGGGTCGTACGTCCGCTTCACCTTGGTCAGACGGGACGCCGCGTCCCCGTAGTACGCGCGCTTCCAGTCGGTCAGCGTCGGGTCCGTGTAGTTCTGGTAGGCCGAACCCGAGGCGTACGGGCGCATCGCCGCATGGGCGGTTTTGAGCCAGCCTCGGGCGGCGGACCCTGACGTGCCCGGCCGCCACGCCACGATGTACTGGGCCAGCATCCGCTCACGGCGGTGGACGAACGCCGTCGCCGTCGGGTCGACCCGGTTGACCGCGCCGCCCAGCGCCGTCAGGGCGACCGAGCCGGAGCCCGCCGTCACGTTGTCCAGCTGCCCGAGCAGCGCCCGCACCCCCGCGTCCGACAGGGAACGGTCGAAGAAGTCCGAGGCCGCCGCGTACGTCTCGCGGTGCAGCGCGCCCTGCGGGGAGCGGCCGGGCGTGGAGCCGGGAAGGTGGCACTGGGCGTCCGTCGGGAAGGAGGAGCAGCCCGCGTAGATCTCCATCGCCTCCTCGTACGAGTGCCGCTTGAGGAAGACCGAACTCGCCGGGCCCGGTCCGCCGGGGCCGTCGGCCAGGCGGTCGACCGCGTTCTGAAGCCCTGTGTACGTGCCGAGCGAGAACGCCGCGACGGAGACGGTGGGGTGGCCGCCCGCCGCGTTGGCGATGTGCAGTGCCGACCAGATCTCGTCGGGCTGGCCGGGGCCCCACTCCTGCCACGCCTTGAGGACCGTCGCCGCCTTCGACCAGGGCCACGTCATGTACGCGGTGACGCCCTGCGGCGCCGGGTGGGTCTTGTAGCGCAGTTCCGTCACGACGCCGAACTGGCCGTTGCCCGCGCCGCGCAGCGCCCAGAACAGGTCCTTGTGCGTCGACGCGTTCGCGGTCAGCTCCCTGCCGTCCGCCGTGATCAGCGTGGCCTGCGTGAGGCTGTCGCAGGTCAGTCCGTACGCGCGGGACACCACACCGTGGCCGCCGCCGAGCGTGAGGCCGCTGACGCCGACCGTGGGGCAGGAGCCCGCCGGGATGGTGACGCCCTTCGCGGTCAGTGCCCGGTAGGCGTCGATGAGTTTGGCGCCCGCGCCGATCACCGCCTCGCCCGACGACGTACGGATCTTCGAGAGGCGGGAGACGTCGAGGATCAGGCGGCCGTCGCCGGAGGACCAACCCGCGTACGAGTGGCCGCCGTTGCGGATCGATATCGGCACCTTGCGGCTGCGCGCGTACGCCAGGACCGTACGGATGTCGTCGGGCGACGACACGTACGCCACGGCCGTCGGCCTCAGGTTGTCGAAGCGCGTGTTGTACAGCTGGCGGGCGGCCGCCCAGGCGGACTGGCCGGGGCGGACCAGCGAGCCGTCGAGGTCCTTGGCCAGCGCGTCGAGGTCGGCGGGGGCGTGCGTGTGCGCGGCGCCGCTCGCGTGCGTCGCGGTGGGGCGCGCGGACGTGGGCGCGGCGGCATGCGACGCCGTGGTCGGTGCGGAGGGCGATCCGCCGCCGCCCGACGAGCAGGCCGCCGTCACCCCTGTGGTGAGCGCGGCCGCCGCACCCGCGATGAACGTACGTCGTTCCATGTCACGCCTCCTGTCGCTTCCCCGGCGGGAAGACGAGAACGGACGGGTGCCGGGTTCCGGTCACCCGTCCTGCGTGTGCTCGGCCGCGTCCGACCTCGCCTTGCTGCGTGCTCTGCGCGCCGGGCCGCGCCAGCCGCAGCTGCACCGTGCCAGGCAGAAACGACCCTGCTCCACGACGATCGTCGCGTGGTCGGGCTGCTGTTGTGTCACCGGGCCACCGTAGCGGGCTTGTGTAAACCCCCCGTTCGCGTGACGGGCGACCCTACTCGTCGTTAACCCAGCGACAGGGGGTCGTACGCGGACGGACCGACCGGCTTGGGGGTCGACAGGCGATGGTGAGGCAGCAGCGCGGGCGACGTCCGGCGCGCACGGCGGTGGCCGTCGTGGCCGTCGCCGGGATCATGGCGGGCGCCGCCGGGTGCGGCGGAGGCGCGGAGGCGGGAGACCGGAACACCGATCCCACGCAGGCCGTGCACGAGGCGGCGGACCGGCTCGTGCGGGAGGGCACGTCCCAGGTGCGTACGTCGATGGAGATGGCGAGCGGCGGCACCCGGGTGACCATCCACGGCGAGGGGGTGTACGACTACCGGGCGGGGCGCGGCGAGCTGACCGTGCGGCTGCCGCGGGACGCGGCGGGCGACCGGGAGCACCGGCCGATCACCGAACTCCTCGCGCCGGGCGCCCTGTTCATGAAGAACCGGGGCGCGGGTGTACCGGCGGACAAGTGGGTGCGGATCGACACGGCGTCCCTTCAGGACGGGAATCTGGCCACCGGCGGTGCCACGGACCCGCTGACCGCGGCCGAGCTGCTGCGCGGCGCGCGGGACGTGACGTACGTGGGGCGCGGCGAGGTGCTGGGGGTGGCTACCCGGCACTACCGGGGGACCGTCGACCTCCGGGCCGCCGCGAAGGCCGCTTCGCCGGGGCGGCGGGCGACCTTGGAGGCGGCGGCGAAAGGGTTCGGCAAGGAGCGGGTGCCGTTCGACGTCTACCTGGACGACGAGGGCCTGGTCCACGAGATCCGGCACCGGTTCGGGTTCACCAGCGGCGCCGCGGGCCGCAAGCGCGGCGGCGGGGACGGGGACACCGTGGTGGCGTCCACGACGCTGCTGTACGGGTTCGGGAAGGCGGTGCGGGTCCGGCTGCCGGAGAAGGGGGACATCTACGCGGGGAAGGTCGCCGACAAGTAGCGGCGGGCGAGTGGACGAGCGGGGGCCGCTTCGGTGACGGTCGGGTTCGGCGAAGGGCCGGGTTCGGCGAAGGGTCCGGTTCGGCGAAGGGGCCGCTCCGAAGAGGGGTCCGGTTCGGCGGCCGGAAATGGTTCTTCCGTGCCATGCGCGGCGCGTAGGGGACTCCCTACGCTGAGAAGCCGACCCGTGTGGCCGGGAGCCGGGAAGCCGGGAAGGGGTGATGAACGTGACGGTGGTGGTGCACGACCACGTCGCCCTCGCCGAGATCGAGCTGTGCGGCGAGCTGATCATCGCCGCTTCCACCGTGGCCGGGGACCGGCTCAGCGCGGACCGGATCGACGAGGTGCTGCGCGTCGAGCGGGCGGACGGTGGCACGGGGCGGGCGGGGTCGGCCCCGGCGCCCGCTCGTGCCGTCCGCTGAGAGAGGTTCCTCACGTGCGCATCATGCGCGCGATGGCCTTCGTGGCCTCTTCGACCTTCTCGTCGATCTCGTTGCCGCCCTTGAGCGCGGCGTCCGCGACGCAGTGCCGCAGGTGTTCCTCCAGGAGTTGCAGGGCGAACGACTGCAGGGCCTTCGTGGAGGCCGACACCTGCGTGAGTATGTCGATGCAGTAGGTGTCCTCCTCCACCATCCGCTGCAGGCCACGGATCTGGCCCTCGATGCGGCGCAGGCGCTTGACGTGCTCGTCCTTCTGGTGGTGGTAGCCGTGGATGCCGAGGTCGTGGTCGGTCACGATGTCCGCCGCCGCGGCCGTGGCCGGCTGTGCCGCCGTGCTGGTCGTCTCCGTCGTCATCGCGTCCGTCCTCCCGTAGATCCCTATACCCCCAGTGGGTATAGGGTACCCGACTTTGCCGGGGTTGTGCCGCTCTGCGGGACCCCGTGCGGACCACTGTTCCTGATGGGCGACACTGGGGGAACGCCGGTTAGCCGTGGCCGGATGATGCGCCTAGCATCACCCTGACCGAACCCAGAGGACACCAAGGACCCCACGTGCGCTTTCGTCTGACCCCCAGGGAGACGAGCTTCTACGACATGTTCGCCGCGTCCGCGGACAACATCGTCACGGGCTCGAAGCTCCTGATGGAACTGCTCGGAGCGGACTCCTCCGCCCGGGCCGAGATCGCGGAGCGGATGCGGGCAGCCGAGCACGCCGGTGACGACGCCACCCACGCGATCTTCCATCAGCTCAACTCCTCGTTCATCACGCCGTTCGACCGGGAGGACATCTACTCCCTCGCGTCGTCCCTCGACGACATCATGGACTTCATGGAGGAGGCCGTCGACCTGGTCGTCCTGTACCAGATCGAGGAGCTTCCCAAGGGCGTGGAGCAGCAGATCGAGGTCCTCGCCCGCGCGGCCGAGCTGACCGCAGAGGCCATGCCGAACCTGCGCACCATGGACAATCTGACCGAGTACTGGATCGAGGTCAACCGCCTGGAGAACCAGGCCGACCAGATCCACCGCAAGCTGCTGGCCCACCTCTTCAACGGCAAGTACGACGCCATCGAAGTGCTCAAGCTCAAGCAGATCGTCGATGTGCTGGAAGAGGCGGCCGACGCCTTCGAGCACGTGGCCAACACGGTGGAGACCATCGCCGTGAAGGAGTCCTGAGGCACCTCATGGACACCTTCTCCCTGATCGTGACGATCGGCGTCGCGCTCGGATTCACGTACACGAACGGCTTTCACGACTCCGCGAACGCCATCGCCACCTCCGTGTCCACGCGTGCGCTCACGCCCCGCGCGGCGCTCGCCATGGCCGCGGTCATGAACCTCGCCGGTGCGTTCATCGGCAGCGGTGTCGCGCACACCGTCAGCAAGGGCCTGATCGAGACACCCACCCACAACAAGGGGATGGGCATTCTCTTCGCGGCGCTCATCGGCGCCATCGTGTGGAACCTGATCACCTGGTACTACGGCCTTCCGTCATCCTCCTCGCACGCCCTGTTCGGCGGCATGGTGGGCGCGGCGCTCGCCGGCGGCACGGACGTCATCTGGTCCGGTGTGCTCGACAAGGTCGTCATCCCGATGATCCTCTCGCCGATCGTCGGCCTCATCGTCGGGTATCTCATCATGTGCCTGATCATGTGGCTCTTCCGCAGGACCAATCCGCACAAGGCCAAGCGCGGCTTCCGCATCGCGCAGACGGTGTCGGCCGCCGGCATGGCGCTCGGGCACGGCCTTCAGGACGCGCAGAAGACGATGGGCATCGTGGTGATGGCCCTGGTCATCGGCGATGTGCAGGGTTCGAACGACCCGATCCCGGTATGGGTGAAGCTGGTCTGCGCCCTCGCCATGTCGGCGGGCACGTACGCGGGTGGGTGGCGCATCATGCGGACCCTCGGGCGCAAGATCATCGAGCTTGATCCGCCGCAGGGGTTCGCCGCGGAGGCGACCGGGGCCTCGATCATGTTCGCCACGGCGTACATGTTCAAGGCGCCCATCTCCACGACGCATGTCATCACCGCGTCGATCATGGGTGTGGGGGCCACGAAGCGGGTCAACGCCGTGCGGTGGGGGGTTGCCAAGAACATCGTGATGGGGTGGTTCATCACGATGCCCGCTGCGGCGCTTGTCGCTGCCGCGAGTTACGGGGTTGTGTATCTAGTCTTCGGCTAGGTCTTCGGCTAGGTCCTCGGCTTTGCGCCGTGGGGCTTCTTCTGATGCCGGGTGCGGGTTTCGTCGTGGTTGCTCGCGCAGTTCCCAGCGCCCCTGAAATGCAAAGCGATCGGGCCCGCCCCCTGTCGGGGGCGGGCCCTCTCAGCTACCTCGCGGTGGCACCGCCATGCAGCACCGCGAGGGGTCTGGGTGGTGGCTCGGCTCGGATC
The DNA here is from genome assembly GCF_026274175.1 of Streptomyces beihaiensis. Taxonomy (GTDB): domain Bacteria; phylum Actinomycetota; class Actinomycetes; order Streptomycetales; family Streptomycetaceae; genus Streptomyces; species Streptomyces beihaiensis. The sequence continues at coordinate 68,237 of NZ_JAPHNL010000263.1, read as the reverse complement.
AGCCGAAGCGGCCGGAGATGTAGTCCTCCGTGGCCTGGACCGACGGGTTGGAGAAGATGCGCTCCGTCTCGTCGATCTCTATGAGCTTGCCGGGCTGGCCGACCGCCGCCAGGTTGAAGAAGGCGGTGCGGTCCGAGACACGGGCCGCCTGCTGCATGTTGTGCGTCACGATGACGATCGTGAAGCGCTCCTTCAGCTCACCGATCAGGTCCTCGATGGCGAGGGTCGAGATCGGGTCGAGCGCGGAGCACGGCTCGTCCATGAGCAGGACGTCCGGCTCCACCGCGATCGCCCGCGCGATGCACAGGCGCTGCTGCTGGCCGCCGGAGAGGCCGGAGCCGGGCTTGTTCAGGCGGTCCTTGACCTCGTTCCAGAGGTTGGCGCCCTTGAGGGACTGCTCGACGATGTCGTTCAGCTGGGACTTCTTGTGCGTGCCGTTCAGGCGCAGGCCCGCCGCCACGTTGTCGAAGATCGACATGGTGGGGAACGGGTTGGGGCGCTGGAAGACCATGCCGACCGTGCGGCGCACGGCGACCGGGTCGACGCCCGAGCCGTACAGGTCCTCGTCGTCCAGGAGCACCTTGCCCTCGACGCGGCCGCCGGGGGTGACCTCGTGCATGCGGTTGAGCGTGCGCAGGAACGTGGACTTGCCGCAGCCGGAGGGGCCGATGAAGGCCGTCACCGAGCGGGGCTCGACCGTCATGGAGATGTCGTCGATCGCCTTGTGGGATCCGTAGTACGCGGAGAGTCCGCTTACGTCGATTCGCTTGGCCATGGGGTTACTTCACTTTCGAAAGTCGAGTCGCTGTCGCTGTGTAGCGGTAGCCGCGTCAGCGGCCCGTCTTCGGGGCCTTCCAGCGGGCGATGCCGCGGGCCACGAGGTTGAGGATCATGACGAAGGCGATCAGCACGAGTGCCGCGCCCCACGCCCGGTCGTAGGACTGTTCGGTGCCCAGGACGTACTGCTCGTAGATGTAGAACGGCAGCGACGACTGCGTCCCGTGGAACGGGTCGTTGTTGATCATCGGGTTGCCGAACACGAGGAGCAGGATCGGGGCGGTCTCACCGGCGATGCGGGCCACGGCCAGCATGACGCCGGTGGTGATGCCACCGAGGGCGGTGGGCAGGACCACCTTCAGGATGGTGCGCCACTTCGGGACGCCGAGGGCCAGGGACGCCTCGCGCAGCTCGTTCGGGACGAGCTTGAGCATCTCCTCCGTGGAACGGACCACGACCGGGATCATCAGGATGACCAGGGCGAGCGAGCCGGCGAAGCCGGAGTACGAGAAGCCGAGGACGAGGATCCAGAAGGCCAGGATGAACAGGCCCGCGACGATCGACGGGATGCCCGTCATGACGTCGACGAAGAACGTCACGGCCACGGCGAGCTTGCCGCGCCCGTACTCGACGAGGTAGATCGCGGTGAACACGCCGATCGGGATGGCGATCAGGGAGGCGAGGCCGACCTGCTCCAGGGTGCCGATGATCGCGTGGTAGACGCCGCCGCCCGTGTCGTTGGACAGGACACCGGCCATCGAGTGGCTCAGGAAGTTGCCGTTGATCATCTTCGCGCCCTTGGCGATGGTCGTCTCGACCAGCGAGTAGAGCGGGACCACGGCGACGACGAAGCACGCCCAGACGGCGCTGGTGACCACACGGTCCTTGGCCTGGCGGCGGTCCTCGACGGCGGCGGTGATCACGTACGTGCCGAGGACGAAGAGGATCAGGGCGATCAGGCCCCACTGGATCTTGCTGGACAGGCCGAGGGCCAGGCCGAGCGCGGTGCCGACGGCGATGGCCGCCACGGCGATGCCGGCGGGCGCCCAGCGGGGCATCCGGCGGTGGGCCAGGACGCCGGGGCGGGCGAGCGGGTCGGTCCCGCGCGGGTTCTTGGTCATGATGTCGCTCATGCGTTGGCCCCCGAGTACTCCTTGCGGCGGGCGATGATCACTCGGGCCGCTCCGTTGACCAGCAGCGTGATCACGAAGAGCACGAGGCCGGAGGCGATGAGCGCGTCACGGCCGAGGCTGGTGGCCTCACCGAAGTGCGAGGCGATGTTCGCGGCGAAGGTGCCGCCGCCCGGGTCGAGGATGTGCGCGGTCAGTTTGTCCGAGGACGACAGGACGGTGACGACGGCCATCGTCTCGCCGAGCGCGCGGCCCAGGCCCAGCATCGAGGCGCTGATGATGCCGGAGCGGGCGAACGGCAGCACCGACATCCGGATGGTCTCCCAGCGGGTGGCGCCGAGGGCCAGTGCGGCCTCCTCGTGCGCGGCCGGGACCTGCCGGATGACCTCGCGGCTGACGTTGGTGATGATCGGAAGGATCATGATGGCGAGCAGGATGCCCGCGGTGAACAGGTTGCGCGGCGCGGTGCCGGGGTTGGACTGGTCGAAGATGACGGTCCAGCCGAGGTACTGGTCGAGCCAGGAGGTCAGGCCCTGCAGGTGCGGGACCAGGAAGAGGGCGCCCCACAGGCCGTACACGATCGAGGGGACCGCGGCGAGCAGGTCGATGACGTACGCGAGCGGGCCGCCGAGCCTGCGCGGCGCGTAGTGCGTCATGAACAGGGCGATGCCGACGGCGATCGGGACCGCGATGGCCATCGCGATGACCGAGCTGACCAGCGTGCCGTAGAGCAGGACGGCGATGCCGAAGACGGGCGGCGTGGTGTTGGCGTCCCACTCGAAGGTGGTGAGGAAGTTTCCGTGGTCCTGCGAGATGGCGTTCGCGGCGCGCACCGTGAGGAAGACCGCGATGGCGGCCATGAGCACGAGCAGCAGGATGCCGGATCCGCGGGACAGGCCCGAGAAGATGCGGTCACCGGGGCGGGTGACGCCGCGCCGGCCGTGGGCTGCGGCGGCGGGTACGGCGGGGGGTGGTGGTGCGGTTTCCTTGGTTATTTCCATGCTGTTCTCCGGTCTGGATGGGGGATCGCTCCCCCGGCGGCGGTGCACCGGATGGGTGACGTGGGTCCGGTCCGGCCCGGTCCCGCGGCCCGAGTGGGCGGGGGACCGGACCGGACGCGGGCGTCAGGTGTGCGTGCGAGCGGGTGTCAGGAGAGGCCGTCGATGGCGGACTGCACCTTGGTGGCGATCTCCTTCGGCAGCGGCGCGTAGCTCTGGTTGGCCAGGCCCGCCTGAGCGTCGTCGCTGGAGATGTACTTCAGGAATGCCTTGGTGGCCGGCAGGGTGTCGGCCTTGTTGCCCTTGTCGCAGGCGATCTCGTACGTGACGAGGACGATCGGCCAGGCGCCCTCCGCCTTGGTGGCGTAGTTCAGCTCGAGCGACAGGTCGCCGTCGGCGCCGACGATCTTGGCGTCGGCGATCGCCTTGGACGCGGAGTCGGTGGTCAGGGCGACCGGCTTGGAGGCGCCGGTGTCCAGCTGGGCCATCTGCAGGCCCTTGGCGTAGGACAGCTCGTCGTAGGCGATGGAGCCGTTGGTCTGCTTGACGCCCGCGGCGACACCGGAGGAGCCCTTGGCGGACTGGCCGCCCTGCGCCTGCCATGCCTTGCCGCCGCTGTACTTCCAGTCGGACGGGGCGGCGGCCTTCAGGTACTTGGTGAAGTTGTCCGTGGTGCCCGAGTCCTCGGTGCGGTGGTACGCCTGGATCGCCAGGTTCGGGAGCTTCGCCTTCGGGTTCAGCTTGGCGATCGCCGGGTCGTTCCACTTCTTGATCTTCGAGTCGAAGATCTTGGCGAGGGTCGGGGCGTCGAGGGTGAGGTTGTCCACGCCGTCGAGGTTGTAGATGACCGCGATCGGGCCGCCGACCATGGGCAGGTCGATGGCCTTGCCGCCCTTGCAGACCTTCTTGGACTGGGCGACCTCGTCGGGCTTGAGCGAGGAGTCGGAACCCGCGAAGGCCGTGTTGCCCTGGAGGAAGTCCTGGATGCCCGCGCCGGAGCCGACACCCTTGTAGTTGATCTGGACGCCGGAGCAGGCCGCCATGAAGTCCTTCGACCACTGGCCGATGGCGTTCTGCTGAGCGGTGGAACCGGAGGCGAGCAGCTGGCCCTTGGCGTTGTCGCACTTGATGTTCGAGGCGTTGGCCGAGGCGCTGGCGCCGCCGCCGTTGCCGCCGCTGTTGTTGTCGGAGCCGCACGCCGTGAGGGCCAGGGCGCCGGAGACGGCGATGGCGCCGAAGGAGAGGGCGCGGAGCCGGTTCTTGCGCTGAAGCTTCACTTTCGGATGTTCCTTCCAGGAGCCGCCGGCCTCTGTTTTCCGTGGCGGCGTGCGAAGTCTGCGGACGTTCGGTCGGTCGTGGTGCGGTCGGTCGCACCGGATTCTCGTCCCGGTGCTCACCGCGTAAGGCCGAAATTAGGCAGATCAGGTGAAGCGGCCGATGGGCGAAAGTGAACGGCGGGTGAACCTAAGCGGGCGGTGTGGTTAGGTCACGGAGTGGTCACGGCGCCAGGCTGTGAGGCGCGTGACGTGAGGGGTTCGCGGGCCGCGGCTCAGGGCGCGGCTCGGAGCGGGTCCGGGCTCGGCTCGGGCCGGGCGCGGGCTGTGGCTCGGGCCGGGCTCAGGCCGCGCGGAGGGCGTCGAGCAGGGCGTCGACGAGGTCGCGGTCGCGCGGCTGGGTGAGGCGGGCGCGGGCCGCGTCGGGCGGCAGCCACCGGATGCGGTCGACTTCGTGGCTGGGAACGAACGCGCCGGAGGTCGCCTCGGCGGCCCAGTAGTGGACCTCCTTCGGGCGGTGGCGTGCGTCCAGGTAGCGCGCCGTCGGCAGCGGCGCCCCGAGCTCGCAGGCCGCTCCGGTCTCCTCGAGCACCTCGCGCAACGCCGCGTCCCGCGGGGCCTCGCCGCGCTTGAGCTTGCCCTTGGGGTGGGACCAGTCGTCGTACTTGGGGCGGTGCACGAGGCAGATCTCGACCGTGCCGCCGCTGAGCGGGCAGTGGCGCCACAGCACGCAGCCCGCGGCGCGGACCAGCGGGCCTCGCGCGGCGGCGTGCGGGTCCGGGCCGGTGCCGTGGTGCGCGGTCATGGGGTGTTCACGGTGTGCCCACCGCCTCTCGTTGCCATGCCCGGGTGAACGCGGCACGGGCGGCCTCCACCTGGTGGCGCTGGTCGGCGTGGAGGACGCCCAGGGCGTATGCCGTCGACGGGGCGATCCGTGCCGTGCGGGCCGCCTGGGCGGCGGCGGCCGCGGCCTCGGCGGCGTCGCGGTGGGCGTCGAGGGCGCGGGCCGCGTCGGCCTGCCACGTGCCGTCGGCGGCGGGCCGGCCGTCCGTGACCTCCTGCGCGTAACGGTGCAGACGAAGCAGGAGCCGCACGTGGTGCCAGGGCGCGTCGGTGTCCGCGTCGTACGGGGTCGTCCTGCACGGGGTCCGGCCCGCCGCGTCGTGCAGCGCCACGACCGCCTCCGTCAGGCGTGACTCGGCCTGCGCGGCGAGTTTCGCCAGCGGTATGTCGGCGCCGGAGAGCGGGACCTCGCTGGCCAGTACGGCGACGCTGTCCGCGACCGCGTGGAACCGGGACGAGCCGAGGGCCTGCAGCGCCGTGCTGTGGGCCCGTGTCCGGGCGAGCGTCAGCTGGCGGTCGAGCAGCGCGGTCGCCTTGGCCGCGCCCACGGTGAGGGTCTCCCGGGAGGCGGGGCCGGGAGGCTTCGACCGAGCCGATGCCGGTGCCGGTGCCGATGCCGATGCCGATGCCGACGGGGAAGCCGAAGCCGAGGTCCGGGGTTCGCGCTCGGTGCGCTGCGGCGGTGGCGCGGTCGTGGCCGTCGTGGCGGTCGTCAGCCTGCGCAGCGCCTCGTGCAGGCGTTCGAGACGGTCCGCGTACGCGTGTTCCTGCGCCAACGTGCCCGACAGCCACGCCAGTTCGGGGCGGAGCGTGTCCGACCAGTCCGCGTCCAGCAGCGGGCGGAAGGTGTGCAGCGTGCCACTGACCCGGCGGGCGGCGCGGCGCAGGGAGCGGGCCGCGCCGGCGGTGTCGCCCGCCGCACCGCTCTCGCCGTGCTGGCGCAGCGAGCGCAGGAACTCCGTGGCCTGGGCCCGCAGATAGCCGGCCAGGACGTGGCCCGCCTCGTCGGACGACACGTCGGACTCAAGGTGTTGCTGTGCCACGCCGGCGCCTCCGGGCGTCTATGAGCATCTCCTGTACGTTGCGCAGGGGGCGCCCGTCCGCGTCGGCGGCGTGCCGGGTCCAGTCACCGTCCGGGCCCAGGTGCCAGGAGGCGGTCGTGTCGGACATCCCCGTTTCGAGCAACCGGTTGAGTGCCGCGCGGTGGGCCGGGTCCTCCACGCGGACCAGGGCCTCGATACGGCGGTCGAGGTTGCGGTGCATCATGTCGGCGCTGCCGAGCCACACCTCGGGCTCGCCGCCGTTGCCGAAGGCGAAGACGCGGGAGTGTTCGAGGAAGCGGCCGAGTATCGAGCGGACCCGGATGTTCTCGGACAGGCCCGCGACCCCGGGACGGACGGCACAGATCCCGCGCACCCAGATGTCGACCGGCACGCCCGCCTGCGACGCCCGGTACAGGGCGTCGATGACGGCCTCGTCGACGATCGAGTTGACCTTGACGCGGACGTAGGCGGGGCGGCCGGCGCGGTGGTGCTTGATCTCCGACTCGATGCGGGTGATCAGGCCCGTGCGCAGCGACTTCGGGGCGACGAGCAGGCGGCGGTAGGTCTCACGGCGCGAGTAGCCCGACAGCCGGTTGAAGAGGTCGGAGAGGTCGGCTCCGACTTCCTGGTTGGCGGTGAGCAGGCCCAGGTCCTCGTAGAGGCGGGCCGTCTTGGGGTTGTAGTTTCCGGTGCCGACGTGGCTGTAGCGGACGAGCGAGTCGCCCTCCTGGCGCACGACGAGCGAGAGCTTGGAGTGGGTCTTGAGGCCGACGAGACCGTAGACGACGTGGCAGCCGGACTCCTCCAGCTTCCTGGCCCACTTGATGTTGGCCTGCTCGTCGAAGCGCGCCTTGATCTCCACCAGGACGAGCACCTGCTTGCCGGACTCGGCCGCCTCTATCAGCGCGTCGACGATCGGCGAGTCGCCGGAGGTCCGGTACAGCGTCTGCTTGATGGCGAGCACGTCCGGGTCGGCGGCCGCCTGCTCAAGGAACGCCTGTACGGAGGTGGAGAAGCTGTCGTACGGGTGGTGGAGCAAAACGTCGTGGGTGCGCAGGGCGGCGAAGACGTCGGGGGCCGACGCCGACTCGACCTCGGCGAGGTCGCGGTGGGTGCCCGCGACGAACTTCGGGTACTTCAGCTCGGGCCGGTCGATGCGGGCGACGGAGAACAGGCCGGTCAGGTCGAGCGGGCCCGGCAGCGGGTACACCTCCGCCTCGCCGATCTTCAGCTCGCGCACGAGGAGGCTGAGCACCTCGGAGTCGATGGTCTCCTCGACCTCCAGGCGCACGGGCGGGCCGAACCGGCGCCGCATGAGCTCCTTCTCCAGGGCCTGGAGAAGGTTCTCGGTGTCGTCCTCCTCGACCTCCAGGTCCTCGTTGCGGGTGAGGCGGAACATGTGGTGTTCCTCGACCGTCATGCCCGGGAACAGCTCGCCGAGGTGCCGGGGCGCGGCGATGACGTCCTCGATGGGCACGTACCGCTGCGGCGACGCCTCCAGGAAGCGGGAGAGCAGCGGCGGCACCTTGACGCGGGCGAAGTGGCGGTGGCCGGAGACCGGGTTGCTGACCACGACCGCGAGGTTCAGGGAGAGACCCGAGATGTACGGGAACGGGTGCGCCGGGTCGACCGCCAGCGGCGTGAGCACCGGGAAGATCTGCTGCATGTACAGCGAGTAGAGCCGGGACTGCTCCTTGTCGGTGAGCTCGTGCCAGCGGACGATGTGGATGCCCTCGTCGGCCAGCGCCGGGGCGATCTCCTCCTGGTAGCAGGCGGCGTGCCGGGCCATGAGCTCGCGGGAGCGGTTCCAGATCAGCTCCAGGACCTCGCGTGGCTGGAGCCCGGAGGCCGAGCGGGTGGCGACCCCGGTGGCGATACGGCGCTTGAGGCCCGCCACCCGGACCATGAAGAACTCGTCCAGGTTGGAGGCGAAGATCGCCAGGAAGTTGGCGCGCTCCAGGAGCGGGGTGTTCGGGTCCTCGGCGAGCTCAAGGACCCGCTCGTTGAACGCCAGCCAGCTGCGCTCCCGGTCGAGGAACCGGCCCTGCGGCAGCTCCTCGCCCGCGTGCGCGGGCGCGTATTCGTCCTCGTAGTCGTCCGGGTCCGCGTCGATGTCGCCGACGATCCCGGCGTACTTCGCGGCGAACTTTCCGGTGTACTCGCCGTCGAGATCGCCACCGTTCACCGGGTGGGGCCGGTGGGCGGCGAGAGTGCCGACGGACGGCTGGGCCGGTGTGGCCTTCCCCGCCTCGGCCCCACCCGATTCGGCCTTCCGTGACTCGGCCTTCCGTGACGTGGCCTTCCGTGACTCGGCCTTCCGTGACGTGGCCTTTCCCGGTACGGACTGCTCCTGTGCGGCGCTCGACTGGCTCATGCCCCTATTGTTCCGCGCGGACCGGGCCCGGGGCGCGTCGGAACCTTCGCCGAGGGGCTCGGACGCGGGCTCGGGTGCAGGGGCGAGGCGGAGCGCGCCGGACTCGGCGGACGCGGCGGGCTCCGGTGGGGCCTTCGCAGGGTCGGGAGCGGGGGGCTGCATTCCGAGAGGGTCGCAAGCCTGTCTGAATCAATGGTTACGGCGACATGACGTGCGGGCTATGCGCGGGCGGCCCCACGGGGTCCCTCCGGGGGCGGCGCGGGCCCCGCGGCCGGGACGGGCCGCCCGAGCCGACGGTCATGCCACGCGCCGCCCCAGTATCCGGAACACGGCGAACACGACGATCGCGGTCAGCGCCAACACCACGCCCGTCTCGGCCAGTTGCAGCGGCCAGAAGTGCGAGGGCGGGTGGCCCTCCCGGTAGTAGCCCACGATGTCGTGCGCGGCCAGGCACGCCTTGTCGTCGACGCAGCCCGGGTCGTCGGCCAGACGCGCCCCGCTGCCGGTGACCGGGCCCTCGGCGACGATCACGCCCGGGAACCTCGGGTACCCCGCGCTCACGTCGCCGGTGACGGTCACCGTGGGCCACATCAGGTCACGCGTGATGTCGAGCATCCCGGTCACCAGGGACGAGACGAGCAGCGAGAAGAAGATCGAGGCCGCGGTGCGCTCGGCCAGGAACCCGATCAGCGCGCCGATGGCGAGACCGAGCAGCGGGAGCGCCACGGCGGTGGGCCCCAGGTTGTCGAAGACCTGGGCCTCGTCGTACCACCGGTTGCCCGAAAGCCCCTGCGCCCCCGAGGCGACCAGGCGGCGCAGCACCATCAGCAGGGTCGTGCCCGCGACCACGCACACGGCGGGCACGGCGAGCCTCACCGCCAGCCAGCGCGCCGGTGTGACGGACTGCGTCCACGCGAGGTGCGCCGTGCCACGCTCCAGCTCACGTGCGACGAGCACCCCGCCCGCGACGGCCGAGGCGATCAGCGGAACGACCCCGATCAGGCCGTCCACTCGGGTGAGCAGCGCGTGGTACGTGTCCGCGGTCGGGCCCTTCGCGGTGCACGCGTTCACCACGGCGGCGTCGCAGCGTCCGGTGATGTGCAGCCCTGACGTGCCGGGCCCCCACAGCCACAGCAGCAGGCCCGCGGTCGCGGCGACATACCCAGCCCACAGCCACACCGAGGTGCGGTGCAGCCGGAGAACCGACCGGACGAGGCCCTTCGTGGGAGAGAGGGTGCGCCGCCCCGCGGCGGTGGCCGGGGCGCCGGGCGCGCGAACGGTGGTCGTGCTCATGCGGCGGCCTCCTTAGAGGTGCGGCCCTCCGGCGCGGACGGGGCGGGCCTCGTCGGCCGGACACGGCCCGGACCGTAGCGGCGCAGCACCAGGAACGAAGCGGCGACGGCGAGTGCGGTCAGGGCGAGCAGTATGCCGGTCTCCGCGAGCTGGCGGGGCCAGTAGTCGGGCGACGGCAGGTAATGGCGGGTGAAGCCGGTGATGTCGTGATGTTCGAGGCACCGGCGGTTCAGCTCGCACCCGGGGTCGCGGACCTCGGCGCCCGCGGAGGTGATCGCCCTGCTGTGCACGGGCAGCTCCGGCTGCTGGTAACTGCCCTGGAACGGCCAGGAGTTGCCGCGCGCCGCGCCCACCAGGAACGTCGCCGCTCCGGCCAGGGTGACGGCGGGCAGGACACGGCGCACGAGCAGCGCGGCGAGGGCGCCGAGCGCCAGACCGGCCAGCGCGTTGACCACCGTGGCCGGGCCCACCGAGAAGGCGAAGTCGCGTGGTCCGATACCCGCGATCAGCAGATGGTTGCGCCCGTCCCACACCAGTCGGTAGACGACGACGACCAGGGTGGTCCCGACCGTGACGCACAGCGCGGGCAGCGCCAGCTTGGCGGCGAGCCAACGGGCGGGCGACACGGACTGCGTCCACACCAACTTGGCCGTACCCGACTCCAGTTCGCGGCCGATCAGCGGACCGGCCGCGAAGACGGCGAGGGCGACGGCGGCTATGCGGGTCCAGGACAGCGGAGCGTAGAAGAGGTAGTTGAAGGTGAAGGTGAACGAGCCCCGCCAGGCATTGTCCTGCGCCCCCGCGTACCCGAACGTGTCGAACGCCTTCTGTACGGCCGACGAGCGCGGCCCCCACAGCCACAGCAGCAGCCCCGCGCTGACGGCGACGTACCCCGTCCACACCCACAGCGCCTTGCGGTGCAGCCGCAGCATCGTCCAGACCAGGCCGTCCGGGCCCGGCAGGGTGCGCCGCACCGGGGCCGGGGCCTTGCCGGGGGCCGGGGGCGTGGTGGTGGCGGTGGCGCTCACGCGGACACCTCCGCCCGGTGCGTGGCCGGGCCGGAGCCGGTGGCGGGAGCGGTGCTCGGGGTGAGCAGGGCCGGGGCGCCGGGCGAGCGCAGATACGCGAGGAGCAGTTCCTCGAGGGACGGCTCCTGGACCTGCCAGCCCTCGCCGAGCCGGCCTTCGCGGCGGATCAGGGCGGTGACGCCGCGACCGGAGGGGCGGGACTCGACGACGGTGTGCCCGGCGAGGTCGCCGCGGCCCGTGACCAGACTGTGCGCGCCGGTCAGGTCGTCTATGCCGCCGCCCAGCCTGATCCGGCCGCCGCCCACGAGCAGCAGGTGGTCGCAGGCGTCGGCGAGCTCGGAGACGATGTGCGAGGACATCAGGACGGTGGTGCCGTGCTCGGCGGCGTCGCCCATCAGTGTGCCCATCAGTTCGTGGCGGGCGAGCGGGTCCAGGTCGGCCATCGGCTCGTCCAGGAGCATCAGTTCGGGCCGCTTGCCCAGGGCCAGGGCGAGCGCGACACGGGTGCGCTGGCCGCCGGAGAGCGAGCGGATCTTCGCCTTCGGGTCGAGCGACCCCTGCTCCACGATGTCGGCCGCGTACGCCGCGTCCCAGCGGTCGGGGTTCAGCTCGGCGCCCAGGCGGAGCGTGGCCGCGACGGTCAGCTGTGGGTAGAGGGGCTTGTCCTGCGAGAGGTACGCGACTTTCGCGCGGGCCTCACCGGGGGCGCCGCCGAGCACGGTGAGCCTGCCGGAGGTGGGGCGCCGCAGCCCGGCCGCGATGGCGAGCAGGGTGGACTTGCCCGCGCCGTTGGGCCCGACGAGGGCGCTGATCCGGCCGGCCGGGAGCCGGAAGGAGCAGTCGCCGAGGGCGGCGGTGGCGCGCCTCCCGTACCGCTTGGTGAGGCTGATCGCCTCGATGGCCGCGCTCATGAGTTCCCCTCGTTCTCGGTGCGGACGGCACCGGTCGTGCTGGTCGTGCTGATGGTGCTGGTCGTGTTGATCGTGCTGGTCGAGCTGCTGGTGGCGGTGCTGGTCGAGCTGCTGGTGGTGCTGCTGGTGGCGGTGCTGGTGGTCGTGTCGCTGAAGTGCTGCTCCAGGGCGCCGTTGAACAGTGCCGCCACGTCCGCGCGGTCCATGCCCGCCGCCCGTGCCCGCCGCGCCCAGTCGTCGAGCTCGTCGCGCAGGGGCGACTCGGCCGGGGCGGAGCCCAGGGAGCGGCGGACGAATGTGCCGAGCCCCCGGCGGGCCTCGACGAGACCGCCTCGCTCCAGCTCGCGGTATGCCTTGAGCACGGTGTTCGGGTTGATGGCCGTCGCTTCGACGACCTCGCGCGCAGTGGGCAGCTTGTCGCCGGGCTCCAGCATGCCCAGCCGCAGTGCTTGTTCGGTCTGGTGGACGATCTGGAGGTAGGTGGCGACGCCGCTGTGACGGTCGATGCGGAACTCGATGCCTCGCTCGGGCCGCCTGTACTGAGGCTCGACCACTGCCGTACCCCCTTTCACTAATCAAGTAGTGAAAGGGTGATGCAAGAGAGGGGTCGACGTCAAGTGACGCCGACCCCCTGTGGATTCCGTCGCGGACTCCGACTGTCCGTTACGTCTCGGTTCGGTACATCAGGTCCGTCTCGTACGTCGTGAACCCGAGCCGCTCGTACACGCTCACGGCAGCCTTGTTGTCCGCGTCGACGTACAGCATCGCGGTGGGGACCCCGGCCGCCGCGAGGTGGCGGAGTCCCGTCGTGGTGAGCGCCCTGCCGAGGCCGCCGCCCTGGTGGCCGGGCGCCACCCCGACCACGTACACCTCGCCGAGCCGCGCCCCCACCTCACCTTCACTCTCGCCCTCGCCCTCGCCCTCGCCGGAGTGCACCTTGGTCCAGTGGAATCCGACGAGCTCGTCGCCCCGCCCGGTCCGCTTGAACGCCAGGAAGAAGCCCGCCGGGTCGAACCACGGCTCGGCCTTCCTGTCGTCCAGGTCGCGCTGAGTGAGCGAGCCCTGCTCGGGGTGGTGCGCGAACGCGGCGGCGTTGACCGCGAGCCACGCCGTGTCGTCCTGTCCCGGCACGAACGTACGCACCCGAACGCCCTCGGGCAGCACCGGCTCCGGCAGCTCCAGACCCGCCAACGGCCGCCGCATCTGCCGAAGTTCACGGAAGAGCGTGAGGCCGAGGACCTGGGCGAGGTGCCGGGCCGCGCTGTGTCCGCCGTGCGCCCACACCCGCAGCCGCTTCCCGGACGCCGCGAGCAGCGCCGTTCCCAGCGCCCGCCCGTGCCCGTGGCCGCGGTGGGCCGGGTGGACGACCAGCTCGGCGGCCGGGGCCTCGATCGGGTCGGTGTCCTCCAACTGCGCGTACCCGCACAGCTCGTCCCCGACGGTGAGCAGCAGATGCCGTACGCCCTCCCGCTCCCCTCCGCGCAGCTGCAACCGCCCCTGCTCGGAGACGGCCTGCTGACCGTCGGTCCTGGCGGCGGCGTCGAGCAGCGTGAGCACGGCGGCGGTCTGATCGGCGGTCAGTACGGACAACGTGTCGATCCGGCGGCCCGACGGGGCGGGCTCGGCGGCGGGTGCGGCGTCGCTGGTCATGGATACGAGGGTACGGCGCGGTGGAGCCACGTTCGGGGGATGTCAGGGCGGTGGTGACCGCTCACGGACGACGAGTGCGACGCGAGACCCGGTGGCCTCGCGGACGTCTGCACCGACGTCTGCACCGATGTCTGCGCGCCGACGGCTGAGAAAGCGCATGAGGGGCGCGCTCACGCCGCGTCGTCTGCTGGGCAACGTCGCACAAACAGCTGATGGCGCTATTGCTAACAGCTGTGGTGTCAGGGGATTAATTCACCGCTCGGGCGCGGTGACCGCTGCGCAGGACATGCCTGATCAGGCGGCCTCTCCCTCTGATATTCGGTGGGCGGCGAGTCGGAAACCGATCCCGCGTACGGTTTCGATGAGTGTCGGCAGCCCCAGCTTCTTGCGAAGTCCCGTCATATGGACGCCGAGTGTCCGCGTGTCCCCCGAGCCGTCGTGTCCCCAGACCTCGCTCATGATCTGCTCGCGCGTGCACACTCGGCCCGGATTCGTCGCCAATAGTGCCAGCACGTCGAATTCCTTGCGTGTCAATGTGACCTCGCGCTCGCCTCTTAACACCATTCGGCGGTCCATGTCGATGCGGACCGGGCCGAACTCGTGGACCTCGCTGTCGCGCTCCGCCTGGAGCCCCCAGTACTCCCAGAGCTCCCAGGAATTCCGGGCGCGCCGGTGCATAGCCTGGATCCGGGCGGCCAACTTGCGCATGCTGCAGGGCCTTACGATGTAGTCGTCGGCCCCGAGCTTGAAACTCAGTATTTGGTCGAATTCGTCATCTTGCAGACCCATGACAATTACTGGCACGCGAGAAGTGGCCCGAAGGGCCTGGCACGCCTCGAAGCCGTCGATTTCTGAAAGGGTGAGATCGAGTATTACCGCGTCGACGCTCCTGCTCTTTTCCAGCGCCGGGCGCATACTGCTTTCTTGGTGAATCTCAAACCCTTTGTTCCTCAATCCTTCCGTCAATTCTTCGGAAAAATCGAGGTCGTCGGAGACAATCAGTACCTGTGTCATTATCCCCCGCCCTCTGACCGCCCCGTACCTTCGCCCTGTAGCGGCCAAATATGCTTTCGTGATAGTCAGGAGTACTAACCCGAAGTCACTGTACATTGAGCCTCTTTGGCGTGCAAGAGGCTTTTATATTGAACGATTGTCAACTTGCTTGATGATTGGACTAGTTGACGCCGTGTTGAAAAGGCGGGGTGGCAGGTCGTGAAAGCTCCGGACCCGGTCTCGGCTATGAAGCCGTCGAGGATCTCGGGGCGGCGTCGGATCGTGCGGGCGCGAGGCTGGGCGGGGACTTCTTCAGGTGGGCCCACATGCCTTCGACGGGGTTGAGGCCGGGCGCGCAGGGCGGGAGCTTGACCATGGTGAGCCAGTCGCTGTTGTGGTCGCAGAACTCCCGCAGCGCCTTGGCGTGGTGGGAGCCGGCGTTGTCGGAGGTCAGCAGGTTCCAGGCGGCACCGCCAACGCCCGCTGTCGCCCCCCTTCGGCCTCGGCGTCACAGCGGCCCTCCGTCGACGTAAATGGTCTGGCCGGTCAGGTACGCCGCATCCGCACTGGCCAGGAATGCCACCACGCCGACGATGTCCGACGGCGAGCCGACCCTGCGCAGCGGCACCTTCGACGCCACCTTCTTCCGCAACTGCGCGGGGTCGGAGCCCTGTCGGCGGGCCGTGTCGTCGGTCATCGCGGTGGCGATGAAGCCGGGGGCCACGGCGTTGACCGTGATCCCGTGCGGACCGAGTTCGACCGCCAGGGTGCGGGTGAGTCCCTGGACGGCGGCTTTTGCCGTCGCGTAGTTGGCCTGGCCGGGATTGCCCAACGCCGCGACGGAGCTCAGGTTGACGATCCGCCCCGAGCCCTGCCGCACCATGTGCCGCTGTGCCGCGCGGACCGTCCGGACGGCGCCGTGCAGATGGACGTCGATGACGGCGTCCCAGTCCTCGTCGCCCATCATGAAGAGCAGGTTGTCCCGGGTGATCCCGGCGTTGTTGACCAGGATGTCCAGGCGGCCGAACTCCTCGACCGTGTGGTCGATCGCCGCCTCCACCTGGTCGGTTGCCGTGACGTCGCAACCGATGCCGACGCACCGGCCGCCGGCCGCACGAATCGACGAGACGGTGGAAGCGGTGTCCGCCTCGGACCGTTCGACGACGGCGACGGCGGCACCCTCGAGGGCGAGACGTTCGGCCGTGGCTGCGCCGATGCCCCGTCCCGCTCCGGTGACGATGGCGACTGTGTCGGCGGCGAGGCCCATGCGCGGTCCTTCCTCTGCGGGGCTTTCGGTGGCTGTCGGTGACGGCGCCGACCGGATCGGGACACGGCCCGGACGGGTGACGTCGCTACGGGCGAAGCAGACTCTTCGGACGCAGGTCGGTCCAACGGGACTCGATGTGCCGGAGGCACGCCGCGCGACTGTCCGGCCCCAGCACGGCCCGCCATCCGGACGGCACGTCAGCGAATGCGGGCCAGAGCGAGAACTGTTCCTCGTCGTTTCGCAGCACCAGATAGCTGCCGTCTTCACTGTCGAACGGGTTGGCCATGGTCTGTACCTTTCCGCAAGAGTTCCTGAGGGGCGTCAGACCGTGGCCGGCGCGGGGCTGCCATCGGGCTTGAGGATGACCGGCAACGAACTCATTCCCTTCAGGACGCTCGAATAGATCCATTTTTCGGGCGCCGTCTGTTCGAAGTCGGAGACCGTGCGACGCAAGCCGTCCAGCACCGCCTCGACCTCCATACGGGCAAGGAAGTGGCCCAGGCAGTAGTGCGAGCCGGTGGCGAAGGTCAGGTGTTTGTTGGGCGTGCGGTTCAGGTCGAACCTGTCCGGGGCCGCGAAGACCCGCTCGTCCCGGTTGGCCGAGGCGAACCAGACACTGACGTTGTCCCCGGCCCTGATGAGCTGCTCGCCGTTCACCACGACATCCGCGGTGGCCTGGCGGCCACCGTGCAGCGGCGGCACGGTCCAGCGCAGGACCTCTTCCGTGGCGGTCTTCAGGTCAGCCTCGCCCCGCTTGAGTGCCTGCCACTGATCCCGGTGTTCCATCAGCGCGAGCAACCCGCCGGTGATCGCGTGGCGGCCGGTCTCGTCCCCTCCGATGATCAGCCCGTAGCAGTTCGACATGAGTTCGGCGGCGTTGAGCGGCTTGCCGTCGATCGTGCTGTTGGCCAGCAGGCTCACCACGTCCGTCTCGCTGCTGCCCCGGCGGGTCTCAGCCAGGTCGGCGAAGTACAGGAGAATCTCGTTCTTGGCCACCGCACCCTCCTCCGGCGGAGCGTCCGCGTAGTCCGAACTCAGCACGTGGCCGGTCAGGCTGAGCAGATACTTCCGGTCGGCCTCCGGAATCGCGAGCAGGTCGCAGATGGCCGCGAGCGGGACGTTGCCCGACACGTCGGTCGCGAAGTCGCAGGCCCCCGCGTCCGCCGCGTCGGCCAGGAGCTGGTCGACCGTCCGTGTCAGGGTGTCCTTGATCTTCGTCAGCATCCGCGGCGAGAACGCCTTCGTCAGGATCGAGCGCATCTGCGTGTGCCGGACGCCGTCGGTCACCGCCAGCATCGTACGAGCGGCCGAGTCGCCGCCCGTGACCAGCATCGGCAGGACGTTGCCCTTCTCGGCGGTGAAGTTCTGCCGGTCCTTGTACACGGCGGTGGCGTCGGCGTGGCGAGTGACCGCCCAGAAGCCGGGCTGCGATCCTCGCGGGTGCTGCCAGTAGAACGGGCGCTCCTGTCTCAGGTGGCGCCACACCTCACTGAGATCGTTCTCCGCGTGCAGACTGGAATCCGCCAGATCGATGTTCTCGAGTTCATTCGGCGGGATCACCGGTAGCGCGGTCATCGTTCTACTTCCCCTTTCCGTCCGTCGGATCTGCCGCGCGTGCCGGTGCTCGGCCGACGTTGCCCGCTACGGCGGCAAGGGCTTCGACGGTCGGGTTCATGACGAGATCCTTCGGCGAGATGGCCAGACCGGCCTTCCGTGCCTTCTGGATCACGGTGATGGCCACCATGCTGTTGCCGCCGAGCTCGAAGAAGTTCCGGTCGGCGTCCACCGGGGGCACGCCGAGCACTTCGCCGAAGATCTCACTCAGCGCCTTCTCCTGCGGGGAGACAGGAGCCCGCCCGCTCGACTCCGTTGTCGGCAGTGGCAGTGGCAGCGCCCGGCGGTCGAGTTTGCCGCTCGGCGTCAGCGGAAGTGAGTCGATCAGCACGTAGGCGTCCGGAACCATGAAGTCGGGCAGGAAACGGCCGGCGTGCCGGCGAAGCTCCGCCGTGCTCGGTGTGGCCCCGGAGGGGATCAGATAGGCCACGAGCTGCTGTGTGTCGGCCCGGTCCTCACGGATCACCGCGACAGCCCGGTCGACCGCGGGGTGCGCGGCAAGGGCGGCTTCCACCTCCCCGAGTTCGATCCGGAACCCACGCAGTTTCACCTGCTCGTCGGCGCGGCCGAGGAAGTCGAGGGCCCCGTCCGGCCGCCACGACACCACGTCACCCGTCCGGTACATGCGGGATCCGTCAGCGGCGAACGGATTGGCGACGAACCGTTCGGCGGTCAGTGCGGGGCGCCCGAGGTAGCCGCGTGCGAGTCCGGCGCCGGCGACGTACAGCTCACCGGGCACTCCGGCGGGCACGGGGCGTAGCGCCTGGTCGAGTACGTAGCACGCCGCGCCGGTGATGGGCCCGCCGATCGGCGGTGTCTTTGCGGCCGACAGCGGCTCGCTCATCGTGGCACAGACGGTCGCCTCGGTCGGGCCGTAGGCGTTGATCACTCGACGGCCGGTCGCCCAGCGCCCGATGAGGTCGGCGGAGGCGGCTTCCCCGGCGAGGACGAGGGACCGCAGGTCCGGCAGTGCCTCGGGGACCACGCTCGCCGCGGCCACCGGCGGAAGGACCGCGTGTGTGATGCGCCGCGTGACGAGGACGTCGGACAAGGTGTCGCCCGCCAGAATGGTGGCAGGGGGAATGACCAGGGCGGCTCCGGCCTCGGCGGTCGCGAGGAGTTCCGTGAGGAAGGCGTCGAAGCTCGGAGACGCGAACTGCAGGATCCTGCTCTCCTGATCGACGTCCATCCGCTCGACCTTGGCTGCCGCGAGGTTGGCGAGACCGGCGTGGGTGACCGCGACGCCCTTCGGCTTGCCAGTGGATCCGGAGGTGTAGATGACGTAGGCGAGTCCCGCGGTCGACAGCGGGCCCCTGCGGTCGTCGTCCCCGAGGTTCTCGTCGGACAGCCGGTCCGTCTCGGAGGCGACGGCCGCGTCGTCCAGCACGATGTGCCGAGGCTCCTGCGGCAGTCCGGGAGCCGTCGCCTGGTTGGTGCACAGCAGCACGGGGGCGGCATCGGCCACCATGTAGGCGATGCGATCAGCGGGGTAGCCGGGGTCGATCGGCAGGAAACCGGCCCCCGTCTTGGCCACCGCCAGTATCGCGACCACCATCTCGACCGAGCGGGGAAGGGCCAGGGCCACCAGCTGTTCCGGTCCGGCACCTCGGGCGGCCAGCAGCCGCGCGAGCCGGTTGGCGCGACGGTTCAGCTCCTCGTACGAGAGGGTCTCGCCGTCGGAGACCAGCGCGGTGTTGCCCGGGACGCGCTCGACCCTGCGCTCCACCAGGTCCGCCAGGGTGACGGCCGGCACGGCCTGAGCGGTGCTGTCCGAGTCGAGCAGGAGTTTGCGGCGCTCGTCGTCGTCGAGCATCCGCACCCGTCCGACGGGCTGCGCCGGATCCTCGGCCACCGCGTCGAAGATCCGGCACAGTACCTCCAGCATCCGCTCGGCTTCGGCGCGGGCGAACAGGTCCGGCCGGAAGTCCAGCCCGAGCCGCAGCCCGTCATCGTTGCCGTGTACGACCAGGGCGAGTGCGGCGCCGACGTCCTCGTGCTGCTCCACCGAGACGATGCGCATCTCAGGGAGGGCACCGAGGTACCGTGCCGGATCGGGATCCGAGTCCCCGAGCACGGCGACCGTGTCGAAGAGCCGCTGCGGGCCGGTGAGGGCATCGACCTCCGCTGAGCGGAGCGGCGCGTGTTCGGCGATCCGCACCTGCTCCCGCTCCAACCGGGACAGCACCTCTACGAGCGGCTCTGCCGCACTCCACCGCACCGGCACCGGCAGGATGTCGGAGAAGCCACCCATCATCTGCTCGATGCCGGGGAACCTCGGCGGGTCTGTCTGGACGCAGCCGAAGACGGCCTCCTGACGGTTGGTCAACCAGCCCAGCAGCAGTCCCCACGCGCCCTGGACCACCGTGGCGAGCGACAGCTGATGCTCACGTGCCCGGGTGAGGACTCGGGCTCCGGTCTCGGGCGGGAGTTCGCGGAGGACTCGCGCCAAAGGCATCGGCTTCCCGGTGGGGGCCGCCGGCGCCACCAGGGTGGGTTCGTCCACTTCGGCGAGCCTCTTGCGCCAGGCGCTCTCGGCAGCCGCACAGTCCCGCTCGGCCAGCCAGACGTCGTAGTCGGGTGCGGGCGTCGGCAGGTCGGCGGCCTCCAGGGGTTTCACGTACCAGTCGATGAGTTCACCGAGCAGCGTGCGATGGGACCGGGCGTCGAGCACCGCGCGACCACTGGTCAGGCGGAGCCGGTAGGCGGTGGTTCCCAGCCGCACCAGCGTCAGACGGGGCCCGCCTTCGGCGACGGTCTCGTCCTCCGACACAAGACGCTCAAGCTCGGCCCGGCGCCGATCCTCGTCGAACTCGCTCAGGTCGACAGCGCGCCAGGACAGACCTGCGACCGACCCCGAGTGGCGCTTTGCCAGGTGCGAGGCGGCGGCGGCGAGCGCCGCCACGTCGACAGAGCCCTCGATATCGACCGACGACACCACACTGCCGGGCAACATGGGCATGTTGTTCTCCGTCATCTCAGGACTCTTCTTCGCCGTGGGTGGCCGCGAGACGCGCCATGGCATCCGCGCGAAGCCGCAACTTGTCCGGTTTTCCGAGGCCGACGAGCGGCAGGCTCTTGCGTACCTCGATGTCGGTCGGAGCGTGATGGGGGCTGAGCATGCCGCCGACATGCGCGCGAAGTTCGTCGGGAGCGACCTGGGCGCCCTCCCGCAGGACGACCGTGGCGCAGATGTGCTCAAGCCGGTCGGCGTTCGCCGCCCCGAACACCGCCGCCTCCGCGACAGCGGGGTGTTCCAGCAGCGCGTGCTCGACCGAGGCGGGATAGATCTTGATCCCATTGGCCTTGATCACGTCCGCGATCCGGCCGTGCAGGTGGAGGTAGCCCGCCTCGTCGAGATGCCCGATGTCCCCCGTGTGGATCCATCCGTCCCGCACGGTGCGCACGGACTGATCGGGATCGTTCCAGTAACGGTCCATGGACCATGGTGAATTGACGCATACCTCGCCGGGCTCGCCGGGCGGCAGCGCGCGGTCGTCCCGCGGATCGCGGATCGTCACCCGCAGCCATTCGAGCGGACGCCCCACCGTCGCGCGCAGGGCGTCGTCTCCGTGCTCCTGCGGCAGGAGCCAGCTGATCATGTTGGTCTCGATCGTGCCGTAGACCTGAATGAGCACGGGCCCGAAGACCTTCGCGGCCACCGCCAGCCGCTCGGGCGAAGCGGGCAGGCCGGTGTAGAACAGGTCGCGCACACTCGACAGATCGGTCTGCGCCGTGTCCGGGTGGTCGGCCAGCGCGTACAACTGCGGAGCGGCGATCGCCAGTCGGTTGACCCGATGGAGGGCCACCGTCCGCAGGACCTCTGCCGCGTCGAAGCCGGGCAGCAGCACGACCGTGCCGCCGGGAACCATCACGTCGTCGGCGGCAAAGCCGCTGGAGTGGGTCAGGGGAGCGGTGATCAGGCTGGTCGCCTTCTGGCCCCGGACGGCGGACGCCGTGACCATCTCGTTCTTCACCCTGAACGACCAGCCCGCTCCCTTGGGCCGCCCGGTCGAGCCGCTGGAGTAGGTGACCACGGCGATGTCGCCGTCGCGCGCCATGTCCGGGCGGAAGGCATCCGGGGGGAGGGCCGTCAGGTCGACCACATCGTTGCCGAGGTCGCCGAACCCGGCGAGCAGGCGGCGGTCGGCCATCGAGGCGCAGATCGCCCGCGCGCGGCTGAGGTTGGCCTCGTCGACGGTGATCATCACAGGCGCTGTCTCGGCGATGATGCCGCTCTGTGAGTCCATCGAGAGCTGCTCGGCGGGGTTGACGGCGTTGACACCGGCAAGGTGGACCACTGTGGCGCCGAGCAGATTCGCGGCGTAGCGCGACACCAGGGTCCCGGGGGTGTTGGGCTCGGTCAGAATGCCGACCACGCTTCCCACCCCGACGCCGTGGGTGCGCATCACCGCGGCCGCCGACGTGACCGAGTCGGCCAGATCGCCTGCCGTCGTGGGAACGTCGCGGTGGACAAGCGGCACGCCGGAGGGGTTGGCACGGAAGGCGTTCAGGATCTGGCGAACATAATGCTCATTGCCTTGCAAAACACATTCTCCAATCCAGCTGACAGGGCAAGGTTCAGGCCGCTTCCTCGCTGCCCACTTGGATGACCTGACCGGTCACCGATGACGCCCCGTCGCTGACCAGGAACGGGACTGTCGCGGCGATCTGCGCCGCATGGTGCGGCACGGCCGCATCGGCGACTCGTGGGTCCGCGTCGGCTCGGATGTCCGCAGCGGGAGGCGTGGGCGCGATGGCGTTCACCGTGATCCCGAACGCCCGCAGTTCCAGCGCGATCGTCCTGGTGAACCCTTCGAGGCCGGCCAGCACGGTCGAGTGGTCGTGTGCGCCGTTCATCACGGAAGCGGGCACGTCCGCGATGGAGATGATGCGTCCCCAGCCCTGCCTGATCATCGGGTCGATCACCGACCGGCTGGCGACGAAGAGCCCTCGAAGGGGGCGGCCGACCGCCGCGCGCCAGTCATCATCGGAGATCAGGCTCAGTGAATCACGGGCGGTGAGGGCGACAATGTTCACCAGGACATTCGGATCACCCAGTTCGGTGCTCACCCGGCCGAGAGCGGTATCGACCGAAACCGGATCGGCGACATCGGTCTCGATGGCCAGTGCTTGTCGTCCGGTCTCTCGTATTCGATTTACGGTCTCCGCGTCGGCAGTGCTGTCCCGGCAGAGTATCGCAATATCCCAGCCGAGCTCCGCCAAATGTACGGCGACGGCATCACTCGAAAACCGGTTCCCGCTGGCGACAATCGCGACAGGAGCCATGTGCCGATCCTCCTTGAATTCACCGTCGTCTGTTATGCGATGACTCATAAAAGGCCCGGCGTTACCCTGTAAGCAGCCTCTTCGAACGTCGAGGGAAACTCAAGCGGATCGTGACTAAGTCTTCGTTAAGTCTCTGCTGCGCTACCGGAGGTCACAGTGACCGCGGTGAGGACGAGTCCGCTCCGGACCAGCCAGCGCCCCTCAAGCGTCGGCAGTCGAGTCCCGGCGACGACCGGGCCGGGGACCAGCAGCCGGGCCCGGAATCTCCCGGCGTCCGGGTCGAAGGTGATCGTGGCCTCCTCGAACCCCAGCCACCGGCCTGTGAGCGGGGACCACGCCTTGTACACGCTCTCCTTGGCGCTGAACAGCAGCCGGTCCCAGCAGATCTCCGGCCTTCGGGCGGCAAGGTCGGACAGCCAGGTCTGTTCCTCGGGAAGCGCGACGACTTCCAGTTCACTGCCCGGCATCGGCTGGTGGAGCTCGGCGTCGAGGCCGATCGCCGCCAGGTCGGCGGAGCGCGCGACAGCGGCGGCCCGGTAGCCCGCGCAGTGGGTCATCGAGCCGACGACGCCGTCGGGCCAGGTCGGCGCGCCCAGTGGCCCTCGGAGGATCGGCACCGGCGCGATTCCGAGCCCGGACAAAGCGGTGCGGGCACACGCCCGCACCGTGCCGAACTCCCTTCGCCGACTGTCCACCATCCGCGCGGTCAGGGCCTCCTCCTGGGAGAAGAGCACGGGCGGATCCACCGGGTCGCCGAAGGTCTGGACGGCCACGACCGGCGGCGACAGCAGCCGCTCGATCATCCGCCGCTCCGCACGGCAGCCACCTCGGGAAGGATTCGGACCAGTTGGCCCGGCGCCGTGGACCGGCGCTGCCACTCACGGGGATAGCCGAGTGAGACCTCGCGGTGCGGCACCCCGTCCTCATAGATGAGGGAAGGGATGTGCAAATGCCCGTAGACGACCGCCACCGCACGGAATCTGCGGTGCCAGTCCGCGGTGGCCTCGGTGCCGCACCAGAGCGCGAACTCCGGGTGGTGGAGCACTCTGGTGGGCCGACGCACCAGGGGGAAATGATTGACCAGGACGGTCGGCAGTGCCTTGTCCACGGTGGCCAGCCGCGCCTCGGTGACCTCGAGACGCGCGTGACACCAGGCGGGCCGGCTCGGATACGGGTCGGGGTGGAGCATGAATTCGTCGGTGCAGATCACCCCGGCACCCTCGGCCAGGGCGAGCGCCTCCTGCGCGTCGCGTGCGCGGTCGGGCCGGAAGCTGTAGTCGTAGAGGACGAAGAGCGGTGCGATCACGGCTGGTCCCCCCTCGCCCTCCCAGAGCGGGTACGGATCCTCGGGGGTGACGACGCCGAGTCTTCGGCACAGCTCCACGAGATGGCGGTAGCGGGCCTCGCCGCGCAGTTGCACCGGGTCGTCGGGCGGGGTCCACAGCTCGTGGTTGCCGGGAGCCCAGACCACCTTCTCGAAGCGGTCGACCAGCAGCGACAGCGCCCATTCGATATCCGCGACGGTGTCACCGACATCCCCGGCGACCAGCAGCCAGTCGTGATTTGAGCCGGGGCGCAGCGCCTTGACGATCCTCTTGTTCTCCTCGTAGCGGACATGCAGATCGCTGATTGCCACCAGGCTGCCCTGCATCCTCAACGTTCTGCCCCTTCGAACGCTTCACCTGACATTCGATTCACCGCTGAAATGGCGAATATCAGTGGGGAATCAGAATTCCCGCAGGCGGGACGGTGAGGCCATTTCATCGGTGAAGTCCACTCCGGTGTGCCCGCCGATATTCAATGAGTTCAACAGTAAAGATCGGTAACGCGGTGTACAAGCAGCTGAGTTCTAGTAGCCTGCTAAGTCCGCTTAGCGTTGCGGCACCTGAAGCACGGTTTTGCGATGGCTGAAGGCCGCCAGGGAGTGTGCGCCCCGGTAGCTGCCCGTTCCGCTCGGCCCCACCCCGCCGAAGGGCAGTCCGGGGTCGAGGACCTGCGCCATCGGCAGGCCGAACACGAGACTGCCCGAGGCCGTCTCCTCGGCCAGTCGGCGCCGGGTGTCCGTGGAGCGTGTGAAGCCGTACACGGCAAGAGGCTTGTCCCGCTCGTTGATGAAGGCGATCGCCTCGTCCACCCCGGACACCTCGACGATCGGCAGGACCGGACCGAAGATCTCCTCCTGCATCACCGGCGAATCGGCCCGCACCTCGGCCAGCACCGTCGGCGCGATGTACCGGTTCTCCCGGTCGTGACCGCCACCGACGACGATCCGGCCGGAGTCGAGGAGGCGGACGAGGCGGTCGAAGTGCCGCGGGTTGATGATCCGTCCGTAACTCCGTGAGGCTCGCGGATCGGTTCCGAACAGCTTCTCGAGCGATCGCGCGAGCTCGACCTCCAGCGTTCGCGCCGTCTCCGGGTCGGTCAGCACATGGTCGGGAGCGACGCAGGTCTGGCCCGCGTTGGTGAACTTGGCCCGGGCCAGCCGGGCCGCCGTGTCCGCGAGGTTCGTCCCACGGTCGACGAACACCGGGCATTTGCCCCCCAGTTCCAGCGTGACCGGGGTCAGGTGCTCGGCCGCGGCACGCATGACGACCCGTCCGACCACGCCGTTGCCGGTGTAGAAGACGTGGTCGAAGCGCTGGGCCAGCAGGGCGGCGGCCTCCGCGACGCCCCCCTCCACCACGGACACCGCATCGGTGTCCAGGTACCGCGGCACCAGCCGGGCCAGGAGCGCCGAGCAGGCGGGCGCCAGGTCGCTGGGCTTGGCCACCACCGCGTTGCCGGCGGCCAGTGCGCCCACGACCGGAACCAGCAGCAGCTGCACCGGATAGTTCCAGGGCGCCATCACCAGCACCACACCCAGCGGGTCGTACCGGAGATGAGCCTCGGAGCCGGGAGGGCACCCGGGCGCGGTCACCGGCACCGGGCGCAGCCACTCCTCCAGGTTCACCAGGATGTGGTCGATCTCGCGGATGGTGAACCCGATCTCGGCCGCGTACGCCTCGGCGCGGTTCTTACGCAAGTCGGCGTGGAGGGCGGTGGTGAAGTCCTCCGCGTGGTCGGACAACATGGCTCGTAGGCACGTGAGTTGCCGTGTCCGCCATTCCAGCGAGCGGTGGCTGCCGGTGCGGCAGGCGGCGCGGAGGCGGGCGACGACTTCCTCGGGCCGTTCCGGGGCGCAGGTGGGTGGCAAGGGACCTTCCGTTCGGTCAGGCCGGGTCGGCGATCCAGCTTCCATGGAATCCGAGAGGCACTCGGGCGGGCAGATGTACGGTGGCCAGAGGCTCACCCGTGAAGTCCTGAGCGGACAGGATGACGAGATCGCTGGCGCCGCGGCCGGGGTCGTGGACGTAGGCGAGCAGGTAGCCCTCGTCCTCCGCGCCCGGGGACGTGCCGGGGACGAAGACCGGCTCACCGGTGTAGTGTCCGCGGCCCAGGGAGCGGACCGCGGTGGTGTTCGCGGAGAAGTCGTGCTTGAGCAGCGCGTCGCCGTACGCCTGGTCAGGAAGGCTTTCCAGGTCGTCGTCGGGACCGAAGTAGGAGTGCATGTCGGGGACCACGGCCGCGTAGCCGTAGCGGTGAGGCGTCGAGACCACGGTCGGGTTGACGCCGGGGAATTCCTGGGCGCGGTCGTCCAGGCGGGTCTCGGTGACCTTGCCGCTCGCCGTGTCGATGACCCAGCGGTCGAGCGTGGGCAAGGAGTTGCCGTCCAGCCGGAGGTCGGCGTACATGCGGGGGTAGCGAATGACGTCGACCACCACACGGTCGCCGTCGTCGTAGGCGTTCAGAGTGTGGAAGACCCAGCACGGGTCGATCTCGAACCAGCGCACCTCGGTCCCGTGCCTCGGCAGCAGCCCGACCCTGGCTCCCCGGCTCTCCTGCCAGTCGTAGACCAGGGGTGCACCGGACGCCGCGGCGGTCAGGCTGTTGACCGCCGGCAGGTCGTAGAGGACGACGTACTTGCCGGTCAGCGCGAAGTCGTGCATGACCGGACGGTGCGGTGCCGGGATGTTCACGATCCGGGTGAGCATGCCGGCGGGAGAGAGCACCGAATACTGCACGAACTCCGCACGCGTGGCGTAGGAGACGGCATGGAGTTCGCCGCTGCGCGGGTCGAGCTTGGGGTGGGCCGTGTAGCCCGCCGGGAGCGTGCCGCGGAAGTCGCATGGGCGTACGGTGTCGAGGTCCGGGGTCAGTTCGTACGGCCGGAAGCCGTTCTCGACCAGGGCGAGGATGCGTCCGGCGTGCCCGATCACATGGGTGTTGGGGGCGAAGTCCGATCCCGGGAAGCGGGAGCCCCGGCGCACCTTCTCCCCGAGGCTCCTTGCCACGGCGGCCGATCGGACCCATCTGTTCCGGTACCACTCGGCCCGGCCGTCCCGAAGCCGCACCCCGTGGACCATGCCTTCCCCGAGGAACAGGTTGAGGCGCGGATCGTCAAGGCGCAACGGATTGGGGCCGTTGCGCAGGTAGCGCCCTTGCAGCTCGTCCGGTATCCGTCCGGTCACCGGCAGATCGAAGGCGGTGATCTCATCGCGCACCGGAGTGAAAGCTCCCTGGTAGGGGGCCTTGACGCTCATCGGACAGCTCCTCTCGTCGGGTCCCCGGCCAGGGCGCAGAGCTCCAGCGTGTCGGCCATGTCTGCAAGGAGTGATCGCCCGTTGGACGGGAGGAAGGGGAAGAAGTGGCCGCCCGCCAGGGTTCTGGTGCGAAACCGGCCAGTGGTGAAGTCGCGCCACCTCGGCAGCGTGGACGCGGGAACCAACGGGTCATCGGCGCCCGCGTAGGCGGTCAGCGGCAGATCGAGGCGGATGCCGTCAAGCCCGAGCAGGGCGCGTCGGGCCAGCACCAGGTCGTGGGCCAGTACGTACTCGGCCCGTGAGTGACCGCTGTCGGCGTCCAGGGCTCGCAGCGGCAGCCGGTGCCGGGTGAACATCAGTTCCAGCCCTTCCGGTGTGTCCAGAGGAGCGGCCAGGTCGAGCGCGTGGGGACCCGGGATCCCGGCCGTCAGGACGAGGGCGTCGCACGAGCCGGGGCTCTGTGCCACGACGGTCACGGCGAGCAGGGAGCCCATGCTGTGACCCCAGTAGAGCGTGGGCATGGGCGGGAGGGCCGCCAATTCGCCGACGATGCCGTCGACCGCGGCCTGGAGCCGGACGGTCGGGGGCTCACCGGCACGGTGCTCACGCCCGGGAAGGGTGACCCCGGTCAGTTCGACATCGCTCGGCAGTGCGGACAGCAGACGCGCATAGGTCTGCGGCCCCGAACCGGCGTGGGGAAAGGCCACAAGTCTGAGACGGCTGTGCCGGGTGGGCCGCAGTTGCCTGAGCCAGACGGGCGGTGAGTGCATGGTGGGCGGTCCTCAGGGGCAAGGGGCAAGGGACGGGCGGGCTGCCGGACGCTAGGAGCCTCTCTGCCAACTGCCGGGATTGCGATAGACGTTGAGACGTTCCGGGAGACTCCAGCGGGCCGTGTCGCGGCGGGTGCCTCCGTCCGCCGAGGGGGCGGGGTCGCCGTTGCGGATACGGGCGAGCAGTACGGCGGTGATCACCGCGAGCTCTTCGGGGCCGGGCTTTCCTCTCTCCACTCGTATGGCGTCGGGCATGGCGTCGGGCATGACGTCGGGCATCAGGACCCTCCCTATGTCGGTGGGTTGCCGTGTTTCCGGCTGGGCAGATCGGCGTGTTTGGAGCGGAGCATGGCCAGGGCCGCGGCGAGGACGGGGCGGGTGTCGGCGGGGTCGATGACGTTGTCGACGAGACCGCGTTCGGCCGCGTAGTACGGGTGCATCAGCTCGGTCCTGTACTCCTTGATCTTCTGCGCGCGCATCGCATCGGGGTCATCGGCTCCGTTGATGTCGCGGCGGAAGATGACGTTGGCGGCGCCCTCGGCGCCCATCACGGCGATCTCGTTGGTCGGCCAGGCGAAGGAGAGGTCCGCGCCGATGGAGCGGGAGTCCATGACGATGTAGGCGCCGCCGTAGGCCTTGCGCAGGATCAGCTGGACGCGCGGCACGGTGGCGTTGCAGTACGCGTACAGCAGCTTCGCGCCGTGGCGGATGATGCCGTCGTGCTCCTGGCCGACGCCGGGCAGGAACCCGGGTACGTCCAGCATGGTGACCAGCGGGATGTTGAACGCGTCGCACATCTGCACGAACCGGGCGGCCTTGTCGCTGGCGTTGATGTCCAGGACGCCGGCCAGGGACTGCGGCTGGTTGGCGATCAGCCCCACCACATGCCCCTCGATCCGTGCCAGCGCCACGACGACGTTGGTGGCCCAGCGCTCGTGGACCTCCAGGAACTCGCCGTGGTCGACGATCTCCCTGATCACCTCGCGCATGTTGTAAGGCCGGTTCCCGTCGGAGGGGACCAGGTCCAGCAGGCTCTCCCCGCGCCGGTCCACCGGGTCGTCGCTGATGTCCGCGGGGGGCAGCTCGCGGTTGTTCGCCGGCAGCATCGACAACAGGAAGCGGACCTCCTCGATGCACGACTGCTCGTCGTCGTGCACGAAGTGCGACACTCCCGACACCGCCGAGTGCGCGTCCGCGCCGCCCAGCTCGTTCTGGGAGATCTTCTCGCCGGTGACGGCCTGCACCACGTCGGGTCCTGTGATGAACATCTGCGAGGTGTCACGGACCATGAACACGAAGTCCGTCAATGCCGGGCTGTAGGCCGCGCCACCGGCGCAGGGGCCCAGCATCACCGAGATCTGCGGGATCACCCCCGAGGCACGGCTGTTGCGCTGGAAGATCCCGCCGTAGCCGGCGAGGGCGGTGACGCCCTCCTGGATCCGGGCGCCGGCGCCGTCGTTCAGGGAGACCAGCGGGGCGCCCGCCGTGATGGCCATGTCCATGACCTTGTGGATCTTCTGCGCGTGCGCCTCACCCAACGCACCCCCGAAGATCCGGAAGTCGTGCGCGTACGTGAACACCGTCCGCCCGTACACCGTGCCCCAGCCGGCGATCACGCCGTCGGTGTACGGCTTCTTCCCCTCCAGCCCGAACCCCGTGGCCCGATGCCGGCGAAACGGCTCCACCTCGCGGAACGAGCCCGCGTCCAACAGGAGTTCGATGCGCTCACGCGCCGTCAGTTTCCCCTTGGCGTGCTGTGCCTCGGTGGCCTTTTCGCTCGGGCCGCGCAGGACCTGGTCGCGCAGAGCCTTCAGCTCCGCCACTCGTTGGCGCGCGGTCCCCGCCGTGGACGTCACGGTGGGGGGCGAGGCGTCAGTCATGGTCGACACTCCTTGGAAGCCGGCGGGTGGTGACGGACAGCGAGGCCCGGGTCAGTACAGCCACGGACGCCACATAGCGGTCTTCACACCGCGCGTCCGTCACCGTCCAGCCCGCCGGGCCGGCCGGCGCCGCGGGGCCGCCCGCGCCCAGATAGTCGGCGGCCAGCGAACGTCGCAGACCGACGCCGATCCCTTTGAGATAGGCCTCCTTGCGCGTCCAGAGCCAGGTGAAGTACCTCGCCCTGGCAGACTGCGGCTGGGACGCCAACTCGGCTCGCTCCACCGGGTGGAAGCGCATGCCGCACAGGTCGGCGGTGGGCAGCGAAGGAATCCGCTGGACGTCCACCCCGATCGGCACGGGCGCGATCCCCAGCAGCGCGAGCCCGGCGCTGTGGGAGAGCGAGAAGTGAACGGGCGGTCGATCACCGGCGAGAGTCGGCCGACCGCCTCGGTCCCGGACCAGGCGTACCTCCCGCGGAGCGCAGTCGAGGCGTGCCCCGAGCAGGTGGCGCAGCGCCAGATGCGCCGAGACGTAGAGCGCGCGGTCCGCGGGCCGCCGGAAGGCGTCCGCCCGTCGCCGCTCGTTCTCGTCGAGTGCGCCCAGCCCGTCCATGCCTGAGACGTGTCCGGGCCGCACGAACCAGAGGTCCACCGTCTGCGCCGACGCGGAGGCGGATGGCGGGCAGGGTTTGGTCGGCACTGTCATCGGATCACTGCTGATACGGGTGTTCCCGCCGCGCCTTCTGCAACGCGTCGGCCCACCACGTGAGTTGCTCTAGCATGACCTTGGCCGCGGCGGTGGCGCCGGCCGGCTCCCGCAGCTCGCCGGCATCGTCGAACAGATCGCCCGCGTTGTGGAAGCTGACGGTGTCCCGGATCGTCGTGGCATGCAACTCGGCGAAGACGAGCCTGAGTTGCTCGACCGCTCGCAGGCCCCCGGCCAGCCCTCCGTAGGCGACGAACCCCACCGGCTTGGCCCGCCACTGGACGTAGTGCCAGTCGATGAGGGACTTCAGGGGTGCCGGGAAACTGTGGTTGTACTCAGGCGTGACGATCACGAAGGCGTCGGCCGCCTCCAGCCGCTTCCCGAGCGTCCGCACCGACTCGGGCGGCTGCGGTGACAGCGCCACCGGAACGTCCAGGTCGGCCGGATCGACGACATCGACCTCGAACGCGTCGATCTGGCGGGCCTGACCCGCGAACCAGGAAGCGATCACCGGACACAAGCGTCCCTCACGCGTGCTTCCGAGGACAACGGCGAGGCGAAGAAGTGCTGGTGACATGGTTCTCCCGTCACGAGGCGAGCAGAGCAAGAACGCGCGTGCGCGACAGTCGCGTCCGCACGGGAAGTACGGGCCGGCCTTCTCCGGTCGGCCCGTACGAGGTCCGTCCGGCCGTTCAGCCGCCGAGCAGCGTTCCGCCGCTGGCGTCGACGAACGTGCCGGTGACCCAGCGGGCGTCGTCGGAGGCGAGGAAGGCCACGACGTCACCGACGTCGCTGGGCTCGGCGATCCGCTTGAAGGCGTTCATGTTGGCCATGAACTCGCGGGCCTCCGGGACATCGAAGACCGGGCTGCCGTTGTTGGTGATGCCCGGCGACACGGTGTTGACCGTGATGTTCCGCGGGCCGAGAAGCCGGGCGAGATGCAGGCTGATCTGGTCGAGCGCGCCCTTGCTCATGGCGTAGGCGATCTCGTCCGGGTTCGCGTAACGCAGCAGGCCCGTACCGATGTTGATGATGCGTCCGCCGTCAGGCATGACCGTCAGAACGCGCTGGGTCAGAAAGAGCGGCGCCCTGGCGTTGACCGCGACCAGCCGGTCGAAGATCTCGGGCGTGAGGTCCTCGGGCTTGACCCCGCCCATCACCCCGGCGTTGTTCACCAGGATGTCCAGCTCCTCCTTCCCGGTGAGCTCGCGCAGCCCCGCCGTCAGGCCCTGGAAGAGGGTGTCGACATCGCCGGGCACGCCCAGCTCCGCCTGGACCAGGAAGGCCCGCCCCCCTTCCGCCTCGATGGCGGAGAGCGTCTCCTTCGCCGCTTCGGCGTTGCTCGCATAGTGCACGGCGACGGTCGCCCCGTCGCGGGCGAGGCGCATCGCCGTCGCACGGCCGATGCCGCGGCTCGAACCCGTCACCAGGGCGGTCTTGCCGGAAAGTCGCTTCACAGGAGTTCTCCTCGTCGAATGAGGCCGGCGACCCCGTGCGCGACGCACGGGAACACGGCCGGAATGGGGATGTCACCGTCAAGTGGGAAGGGGGTGACCGAACCAGCGCGTCAGCGCGCCCCGCAGCTGCCGCTCGCCACCGTCGGCCCACACCACGTGCCCGTCGGGCCTGGCCAGCAGCGCACGGGTCGCCACGGCGCGGTCACCAGGTCGCGGTCTCGCCGTCACCGCGCACACCCGGTCGGCCCAGCCCCGCGCGACGGTCCGCAGGTCTTCTCGGTCGGACGAGCGGGGTTCCAGTTCCAGCAGAAGCCCCCGCCCGGAGCGCAGCAGCGCGCCGGTGGTGGACGCGCCCGCCTCGGTGATCAGTTCGGCGTGCGGCAGACGTGCTCCCAGGAGCGGATGGCCGGCATCCTCCATCGGATACCGGATCCCGACCCCGCTGATCCCGGATCCCAACCGGTCGCGCACCGCTTCGAGTTCGAGCAGGCCGCTCATGACGGAGCGGATCGGCTCCACCTCGGGCCCGCCGAGCAGGAGCGTCGCCTGGGCGGCAATGTCGGACAGCACCTGGGAGCCGACCAGATGCCGTTCCTCGTGGTACGTGTCGAGGAGGCCCGCGGGTGCCCGGCCGCGGACCGTCGCCGCCAGCTTCCAGCCCAGATTGACCGCGTCCTGCAGGCCGAGGTTGAGGGCCTGACCGCCGACGGGCATCTGCGCGTGCGCGGCATCGCCGGCCAGCAGCACACGGCCGCGCCGGTACCGCGTCACCTGGTGGCTGGCGTCGCCGAACGAGTTGATCCATACGGGCGTGCCCCGGCTGATGTCCTCACCGGTGACGCGTGCCCAGGTGGCGGTCACTTCGTCGAAGTCCGGCTCCGCGCGCCGAGCCGCCGCGGGCCGGCCGAACTCGTGCACCATCACGCGTGTCACGCCGTCCGGGCGGCGAGCCGCGATGGCGAGCCCCCGCGGCAGCCGCTGGAATCTCCTGTTGGGCACGTCGATGCCCGCCACGTCGGCGCGCAGCAGCTCCCGGCCGGCGGCGGTCCCGACGAACTCGAACCCGGCCAGCCCTCTGACAGTGCTCTTCTCCCCGTCACATCCGACCGCGTAGCGAGCGCGCAGCCGGGCCGTCGAGCCGTCCTGGTCGCGCAGGACGGCGGTCACGGCCGCGCCGTCCTGGTCGAGAGCGGTCAGTTCACAGCCGCGGCGGACCTCGGCCCCCAGGCCGGTCGCCCATACGCCGAGGATCTCCTCGATCCGGGTCTGCGGGACCTTCCACAGCCCGGCGTACCGGCTCGGCTGCACGCCGAGGGGGAGCGGTATGCCGCCGAAGTGCCCCGTGTCGTCGCGGGCGACTTCGCCCAACTCCGCTATGAGGCCGCGCTGGTCGAGGAGCTCCATGGTGCGGGCGTGCAGAGTGGAGGCCCGGGACTGCGTGGTCGGCGCGGGCAGCCGCTCGGCCACGACCACGCGGGCCCCGCCGAGCCGTAGCTCACCGGCGAGCATCAGTCCGACCGGCCCGGCCCCGACCACAAGGACGTCTGTCTGCGACTCGGACATGGGTCAGACCCGACGCTCGGCGTAGGCCTTGGCGTGACCAAGGGTGGCCCGGCTGTTGGCGCTCAGCGCGCCCTGCACGTACTGGCGGGCGTCCGCGACACCGGCCTTGTCACCGAGGACCGCGGGGATGTTCTCGACGTTGACGACCACCGTGTGCTGGGAGGTCGCGATGACGCCCGAGTCGTCCTCCTCCAGCAGCCAGTAGCCGGTGTGCAGGGTCATCAGGGCGGGGACGACGGTCTGCTTGTAGACAATCCGCTCGTGCGGGAAGCAGACGCGCACCGAGGTGGTGGTGTGTGTGGAGCCGTCCTTGGCTCGCGTCTCCATCGTCAGCAGTTGCAGCCCGGGGGTCTCCTCGGTCAGTTCGACCTTGGCCACGTGGGGCAGCCGCTCGGTCCAGCGGTCGGCCTGGTCCAGGAAGTCGTAGACGTCCTTGGCCGATCCGTCGATCCGCACCGAGTCCTGGAAGGACAGCAGCAGGTCTTCCGGGGAACCGACCAGCAGCTCGGCATTGGCCTTCAGCGCGGCCAGCTCGGACCGGCTGTTGCGGTCCACCGCCTGATCGATCCAGGCGAGGCTCTCCGCTTCGTCGTCCACAGCCCGGTAGTCGTGCAGCAGCCGGACCCGGCAGGTGCCGTCGGAGACCGGCTCGATGATCCACGCCCCGCCCATGGCCGCCACCGGCGGGGCGGAGACCTCCTGGCGGAAGTCGATGCGCAGCTGCTCGGGATGGAGCTCCCTGCGGGACGTCCAGCTCTTGGCCTCGCCGTTCGCCGTGGCCCAGATTCTTATCCGCTCGGTGTGCTCACCTCGCTCGACGTGCTGCACATGGATGGTCGGGTGGAAGAGCCGCGGCCAGTTCTCCACCTCCGTCAGCAGGCGGTACACGTCGGATGCCGGCGCGTCCACCTCGATGGCGTGTTCCACCCGGCTGATCTCTCCGTCGGACATGGTGCCTCCTTGCGCTCGGGTGCTGCTCAGTAGTTGCCAAGGCCTCCGCAGACATTGAGTGCCTGCGCGGTGATCGAGGCGGCGGTGTCCGAGGCCAGGTAGCTCACCAGTCCGGCGACCTCCTCGGGGGTCGAGTAGCGACCGAGCGGGATCTTGGCCTGGAACTTTTCGAGGACGGCCGCCTCGGAGATCTCGAGCGCGGCCGCGTACCCCTGTCGGACACGCTCCGCCATGGGGGTCTCGACATAGCCCGGGCAGACCGCGTTGACGGTGATGCCGGTCGGCGCCAGCTCGTTGCCGAGCGCCTTCGTGAAGCCGACGACGCCGTGCTTGGACGCCGAGTACGGCGCCCCCAGGACGACGCCCTGCTTGCCCGCGGTGGAGGCGATGTTGATGATCCGGCCGCCGGTCTTCTCGCGCATGCCGCCGCTGGTGAGAACCTCGCGCGTGACCAGGAACACGCTGTTGAGGTTGGTGTTGATCACGTCCGCCCACAGCTCGTCGGTCAGTTCGGCGGTGACCCCGCCGCCGCTGCGACCGGCGTTGTTGACCAGGACGTCCACCGGGCCGAAGCGTGCGACGGCGGCGGCCACGAAGGACTTGATCTCCTCGGCCGAACGTACGTCGCAGCTGGTCCCGTCGACGTCCAGGCCCTCCGCGAGCAGTTCCTCGACGGTGGTCTTCACGTTCTCCGCGTTGCGTGCGCAGAGGAACACCCGGTGTCCCTGAGCCGCGAGGGTCCGCACCACGGCGAGACCGATTCCACTGGTGGCACCGGTGACCAGGGCCACCCGCTGCTCTTGCTGAGGCATGTCTTCTCCTGTGTCGATCAGCCGGCGTGGACGGTCACGAGGTGGCCGTGGACGAGCTTGAGCAGAGCACGTGGCGTCTGGGCCTCGGCCAGGGCGTCGTCGTCCAGGGCGATGCCGTACTCGCGCTCGATCCGCCCGCACGTCTCCAGCAACGCCAGTGATTCGTAGCCCAGCTCCTCGAACGCGACGTCGAGGATGTCCGCGTCGAGGTCGACGCCCTCCTCGGTCCCCGCGCCCTCGCGGAGGATGCGCCTCAGGTCGTCGATGGTGAACTCGGTGCTCGCCATGGCCTTGTGTCCTTTCTGAATGTCATGGGGTACGTCATGAGGTCCGGGCCTTCGGTGCCGCGTCCGACACCACCAGCGCTGAGTTGAAGCCGCCGAACCCGCGTGCCACGACCAGGGCCGAGCGCAGCTCTGTCGCTCGCTCCTGCCCGATGACCAGGTCGAGGTCGTAGTCGGCGTGGGGCGAGACGTTCACGGTCGGCGGGATCACACCGTCCCGGATGGCCAGCAGCGCGGTCGCCACGTCCAACGGTCCGGCCCCGGAGTTCAGCCGCCCTGTCATCGACTTCGGCGCTGTGACCGGTACGTCCCGGGGGCCGAACACCTCCGTGAGGGCCCGGGCCTCGATGTGGTCGAGTTCGGGGACCGCCGCGGCATCGGCGAACACGACGTCGATGTCGCCGGGTGTCAGTGCGGCGTCCCGGAGCGCGATCTCGATGGCCCGGCGCAGTCCCGGCTCACGGCCGCTTCCGGGCCTGGGGTCGAACGTGGTGCCGTAACCGGTGATCCGGCCGTAGATATGGGCATCGCGGGCCCGGGCCGCCTGTTCGTCCTCCAGGACGAGCAGAGCGCCACCCTCGCCTGCCACGTGGCCGCTCGCCCCGGCGTCGAACGGCCGGTAGGCCGTGGCCGGGTCGTCGTCGGTGCTCAACCGCCCGCTGGTCAGCTGCGCCACCCAGCCCCAGGGGCAGATGGAGGCATCGACGCCTCCGGAAACGATCACCTGGCTGCCGCGCCGTATCTGACGCCGTGCGTGTGCGATCGCGTCCAGCCCGCCGGCCTGATCACTGACCAGCACCCCGCTGGGCCCGCGCAGCCCGTGCCGGATCGAGATCTGACCGGTGTTGACGGCGTAGAACCACGCGAAGGACTGGTATGCGCTGACATACTGGCTGCCCTTGCTCCACAGTGCCCGCAACTCGTTCTGGCCGAACTCGAAGCCGCCGGCCGAACTCGCGGTGACCACCCCCGCCGCGTATTCCGGGAGTCCGTCCGGCCGGATCCCGGCGTCCTGGAGGGCCCAGTCGGCGCTCACCAGGGCGAGCCGGGTCATGTGATCGGTCTGGGGGAGCAGCCGGCCGGGCAGGTGGTCGGCCGCGACGAATCCCGGCACCTCGCCCGCCAGCCGGGCGGGATATGCGCTCGGGTCGAAGCGGGTCACAGGGCCGATGCCGCTGTGGCCTTTTCGGGTGGCGGCCCAGTAGTCCGCCGCCCCCAACCCGTTGGGGGCGGCGATGCCGAGTCCGGTGACGACGACGGACGCGGTCATGCCGTGTTCCTCTCGGGACGGGTGAGCACCATGGCGCTCTGGAAGCCGCCGAAGCCGCTGCCGACGCTGAGCACCTGGTCGAGTCGGGCTTCCCGGGCGGATATCGGTACGTAGTCGAGATCGCACTCGGGGTCGGGGTTGTGCAGATTGGCGGTCGGGGGGATGACGTTCTCCGCCATGGCCAGCGCACAAGCGGCGATCTCGAGGGATCCGATGGCGCCGAGCGAGTGCCCGATCATCGACTTGATCGAACTGACCGGAACGCGGTAAGCGTGCTCACCGAGGCTGCGCTTGAAGGCCGCGGACTCGTGGCGGTCGTTCTGCTTGGTGCCGGAGCCGTGGGCGTTGACGTAGTCGATGTCCGAGGCGTTCAGCCGGGCCTCCTCCAGGGTGGCCCTGATGGCCTCGGCCATCTCCCGTCCGTCGGGGCGCAGCCCCGTCATGTGGAAGGCGTTGCACCGGGACGCGTATCCGCCGATCTCCGCGTAGATGTGCGCCCCACGCCGCTGCGCCCGGCCGAGTTCCTCCAGGACGAGGACCGCGGCGCCCTCGCCGAGGACGAACCCGTTGCGGGTCCGGTCGAAGGGCCGGGACGCCTGCCCGGGTTCGTCGTTGTACGGGGTGGTGGCTTTGATCGCGTCGAAGCAGGCCATCGTGATGGGGGAGATGGGAGCATCCGTCGCGCCGGCGATCATCACGTCGGCGCTGTTCTCACGGATCAGCTCCACGGCGTGGCCGATGGCGTCGAGGCCGGACGTGCAGCCGGTGGAGACCACCGTGCTGGGGCCCTCCGCCCCGGTTGCCCAGGCGACCTCGGTGGCGAAGGAGCTGGGGACGAAGTGGCCGTAGAGGTGCGGTACCGCGTACCGGTGGTCGACCAGCTCCAGTCGGCCGTCGTCGCTGACGACCCGGTACTCCTGGTCGAGCCCCGTGGTCGCGCCGACGGCGCTGCCGATGGTGACGCCCGTCCGGTGGGGATCCATGGTGTCCGGGGCGAGCCCGCTGCCGGCCACCGCCTCACGCGCGGCGACCACCACGAGCTGCGCGGCCCGGTCCATCCGCCGGATCTCCTGCGGCGTGAGGCCCTGGTCCTCCGGATGGAAATCGATCTCCGCGGCGACCCGGGAACGGAACGGAGCGGGATCGAAGAAGGTGATGCCCCGGGTGGCGGTCCGACCCTCGCTCAGCAGGCTCCAGAAGTTCTTGACGCCTGTACCGCCCGGTGCCATGACACCGATGCCGGTGATGACGACCCGTCGTCTCACCGTGCGCTCCAGTGGTAGAAGCGCTGTGCCATCGCGTCCGCCGGTGAGCGCCAGGTGTCGGGGTCGTAGGCCTGGATGAAGGGTTTGAGGTCGGCGCTGATCCGTACGAACGACGGGTGCGTCTTGGCCGCCTCGATCGCCTCACCGCCGTCCTCCGCGTCGAAGTCCTGCAGGTGGAAGTACAGGCCCCGGTACGAGAACAGCTGGCGGCGGCGAGTGCCCATCAGGTGGGGCATGTCGGTGGCGTCGAAATCCGAGAACAGCTTGGCGACGTCGTCACCGTCGCCGGGGCTCATCCGAGCAACGATCAGGGTGCTGTGCATAGTGTTGTCTCCTTGGCTGGGCCCCGAAGCGTTGCCGGGGCTGAGGCTCGTCAACGAGAACCTGGGGCGCCAAAGGACCGGGCCAGCGCCTCGGCCGGCGGGACAGGTCCGGGGGCGGTCCACGCGACATGTCCATCGGGGCGGACGAGGACGGCGCCGGTCGACGCGAGCGGGTTCTGGTCCGCCGGCCCGTGCACGGTCGCTGTGACGACGTCCACCCGGTCCGACCACGGTTCGGCCGCCGATCTCAGGGCGGCGTTGTCGGCGAGGTCCAGCAGGACACCCCGTGCCGGGTGGAGCAGCTCGGTCGTGCTGGTCCTGCCGGACTCGCCGTCCAGGTCCACGTGAGGAATCCGAAGGCCCAGCAACGGGTGGTCACCGGGGCCGAGTTCGTATCTGATCGACAGCCCGCTGACCATCCCGGCCAGGTGGCGACTGACGTTGTCGAAAGCGATCAGCTCGCTCATCACGTCTCGCAGCGGCTGCATCTCCGCTCCGCTGAGGAACAGCAGGCCCTGCGCCTGGGTGTTCATCAGCAGTCGGCGACCGACCGGGTGCCGCTCCTCGTGATAGGTGTCCAGGAGTCCCTCGGGAGCGGTTCCCTTCACCGTCGCCGCGAGCTTCCAGCCGAGGTTCACGGCGTCCTGGACGCTCGTGTTCATACCCTGGCCGCCGGCGGGCAGGTGGATGTGTGCGGCGTCACCGGCGAGCAGCACGCGTCCGCGACGGTACTGCGTCACCTGTCGGGCAGGGTTCCCGAACGCGCTGAGCCAGACCGGGGTGCCACCGCTGATGTCCTGGCCGGTCAGCCGATGCCAGGCCGAGGAGACCTCTTCCCAGGAGGGCGGCTCGGTCCGCCGGCGCGGCGGGGTCCCCCGCTCGCACACGATGATCCGGACCAGGCCGTTGTCCAGCGGGCCGGCCATGACCATCCCGCCGGGCACCGTCTCGCCGATCGGACGCGGGGCGATGTCGCAGCCCCGCACGTCCGCCAGGAACATCTCCATGGTGGAGTCGGTGCCGGGGAAGTCGAATCCCGCGGCCTTGCGGACGGTGCTCCGCCCGCCGTCGCACCCCACGAGATAGGCGGCTCGCAGCCGTCGGGGCCCGTCCGGGGAGCCGACCTCGACCTCGACGTACTCGCCCTCGTCAGCGAAGGAGAGCACCTCGTGGCCGCGGCGGAGGTCCGCCCCGAGCTCGACCGCCCACTTCTCCAGCATGGCCTCGGTCACAGCCTGGGGAACACCCTTGACGCCGCCTGAGTGCGCGGACCCGAGAAGGCTGAAGTCCACGGGCAGTCCGCCGAAGTGACCCAAGTCGGTGATCTCGATGTCACCCAGCCGGGACAGCAGCCCGCGCTGGTCGAACACTTCCAGGGTGCGCGCCGTGAAGCCGAGACCGCGGGACTCGCCGGTGGGTTCCGCCAGGCGTTCGAGAACGACGACCTCGACTCCCGCGAGTCGCAGTTCACCGGCGAGCATGAGCCCCGCGGGGCCGGCGCCTACGACTATGACCTGCGCGTCCATTCCCATGTCCTTCCGTCGTTCGAGCAAGCGGGGTCTCCGGGTGGCAGCGGGCATGCGGAATCGCCATGTCTCAAGAATTCAGGGACGATATTGCAGGTGGCCGTCTCACACCGGCGGCTGGAATTCGGAGTTTCTCTGAAATCGCGTCACCGGACGCTGATGAACAGCTTCTTCGGGGGCGCGGACAAGTACAAGCGAGAACGCTCTAAGCTTTCGCTAGGTCGACGTCAGTCCGCACTAATTCGCGTAGGCCCGTGGTTGCCGGAAGTCGGCGGCATGGTCGGCCGCCCAGGTCGCGAACGTCCGCGCGGGGCGACCGGTCAGGGCTTCGACGGTGTCGAGCACCGTGGCCGGCCGGCCGTCGGTCATCGCTTGAGCGGCCAGAACGGTCTCCACCACGTCGGCCGGGTAGCTGCCCTCCATAGCCGCTCGGGCCGCGTCCACCGGGATCGTCTCGAACCGCGTCGGGCGGCCCAGAACCTTCCCGATGAGCGATACCTGTTCCCGCTGGGTCAGCGTCTGCGGGCCGGTCAGCGAGTAGGCGGCGGATCGGTGGCCGTCCGTGGTGAGCACCCGGACCGCCACGTCGGCGATGTCCTCCTCGTGGATCGGCGACGTGTACGAGCCCGGGTAGGGGCAGCGCACGACGCCTTCGGACCTGATCTGGCCCGCCCAGGCCAGCGCGTTGGTGGCGAGGGCCTCGGGCCGCAGGAACGTCCAGCCCATCCCCGACTTCCGCAGCGGCTCCTCAACTCCGAGGTGCATCAGGGCGATCGGGTTACGGTCCCGGTCCGCCCAGGTCACGGCGATCGACGAGAGCAGCACCACATGCTGGACACCCGCGACGCCGGCGGCGTCGACGAAGCCGTCGATGCCCTCGGGAACGGTGTACAGGAACACTTTCTCGACGCCCTTGAGCGCCTCTCGGAGCGTATGCGGCCGGGCCAGGTCGGCCTGTACGACCTCGACGCCGTCCGGCAGTCCCGGCGCCGCCGGGTCACGCGCCGTACCCCTGACCGGGAGGCCGGCGGCCGCCAGCTTTCGGGCCACCCCGCTCCCGACGTTCCCACGGACTCCGGTCACCAGAATCGTCACAGCGTTCTCCTCATAGCGCCTGATCGAAGCCCGTGTCGCCGCCGATATTCCCGAGCATGCGGCGCAGCACCTTGACGACGAAGACGTAGTCCTCCTCGCTGATGCCGTCATGGATCTGCGCGCGCACCTCGGGCAGCAGGGCCAGTACCCGGTCCCGCAGGGCGGTGCCGGTCTCGGTGAGGCTCAGCCGTCCCGCTTCGTCCACCCTGAGCTGCTCGGAGCCGAGCAGGTCGTCGACAGCCGGTCCCAGCGTGGAGACGTCCACGTACGGCCGCTGCCGCGAGACCCGCTCCAGCAGTTCGTCGCGAGTCAACCGGCTACGGCTCTCTCCCAGCTGGTAGATCGACCACCAGTGAGGCTGCGTCAGCCCGAGTTCCCCCAGCCTGCCGTTGATGTACTGGACGACCGCCGCCCGGACGGCTCCGGTCCAGTAGCCGACCGGCTGCTGGGCAAGCTGGGCATCGGTGAATTCCATGGCCTCTCCTTCGCTACTCTGCCGCGGCACGCAGCACCAGCAGATGACTCGTGCCGGAATCGGGCTCGGTGGCGCACAGGACGACCACCGGATAGGTGCTCTGCCACTGCGTCCAGTGCTGTGCCAGCGCCGACCACACGCCGGTGGCGTAGCCCTCCGAACAGGTGTGCGGATCCGCGCCCTGCGCGGGGACGGCGCCAGGATCGACTCCTGGCCCGAGCACCACCAGGAGGCGCCCGCTGTCCGGCACCAACTTGGCCAGGCGGGCGGCCAGTTCAGTGCTCCCGACGGAGACGACGGTGTCGACGGTGCCGGGGCCCGGGCTGGTGTCGAAGGCCAGCAGGACCCCGGAATCGGCGGGCGCACCGTCGAACCGCTCGGCGGCGTCGGTCGGGGCGCAGTCCAGGACGGCGAGCAGCGACTTCGAGCTCTGCCCGGTCCGCTCGTACGCGTCGGCCACCCGCAGCGCGCTGAAGGGGGCGCCGAGGTCCTGTCCGCAGAGCGCGAAGCTGTGCGCGTCACCGCCCGTCCGCAGGTTCAGGTAGGAGGCCACCGTCTTGAAGCCGCTGTCCTCCGGCCGCGCGTACGTGAGCAGCACCAGGTCCGGCCCCATCACGGACTCGGGCAGCTGTTCGGCCAACAGGTCGACCAGCCGGGTGTGGCCCGCCGGGGCAGGCGGCCCGGCCGGTTCGTGCTCCGGTGCCTCGCCGACCGCGACGACGGCGTCGTCGCCGGAGGCCGCCGGAGGGGACGACACCGTGTTCGGGACGGAAGGCTTCAGAACGGACACGGCGGTGAGCAGTCGCAACGTCATGACCGGGGTCCCCCAGTGTTCGACGACGGTGTGAAGACCATGGCGGAGAAGGTCATGCCGACTCCGATCGCCACGAACATGGCGGGACGGTCCGGTTCGAAGCGTTTCTCTTCACCCAGGGTGGCGTAGTTGATGAGCACGTCCGAGGCGAGGCAATGGCTGTAGCGCGGGATGTTTTCGAAGAAGAACTTGCCGCGCAGCGCCTCGTCCTTGATCGTGTCCTGCCAGAGAGTGGTGTTCGGATTGGGCGCGATGACGACCTGGATGTCGTCCAGCGTGCAGTCCGCCCGGTCCGCTGCCTCGCTCATCACCTCGAGCATGAGGCGCGGCCGCATCTCGGACTCGGCCCTGATCAGCGCGGGAGAGCTCATCATGCCGTCCGAGAACTCGCCCCTCGTCCTCGTCACGAAGGAGCGGACAGCGGTTCCCGAACCGTTCCAGGCCACCAGTGCGGAAGCGGAACCGTCCCCGACGACACAGGTGTTCATCACCAGCTGTGCCGCCCGGTGGCGGGGCTTGTCGCCCGTCACCACCAGGGCTCGGGCCTCGGGATCCCCGTCGGCCCGGAGCAGGGCGCCGGCGACATCGATCGCGCTGAGCGCGATGGCGCAGTTCTGCTGGGTCAGGGCGAACGTGGTCGCCTTCTCCAGGCCCAGAGCCCGCTTGATGTCCTGCGCGGTCCTCGGCCCTACGCTGCGGCCGCCATGGAGCGCGTGACAGTAGATGAGATAGCGCACGGACCGGGGATCGATCCGCTTCAGGATTCTTTTGGCCGCCGGCAGCACCAGGTCGCGCAGACTCAGATCCGGGTCGTGCCGCATCCGGTCGAGTCCGTGAATCCTGCGGAACATGTGTGTCTGCGCGGGGTTGAGCCCGAGTTCGGCCGCCCGCTCCTCCACCGTGACCGTACGGTCGGGGAAGAAGGATTCGACCGCTTCCAGGGTGATCATTTCCAAGAACCTCCTTCACTCACCAGTGCCAGCAGACCGGCCTGGCGTATGCAGCTGTGGACCACCGCGTCGTCCGCCTTCCCCGTGCGCACCGCTGCCGTGAAGGCGCTGAGGCTGTTGCGTACCTGATCGTCCGGCACCAGTGGTACTTCCCGGCTGCCGGTGCCTCTGTCGACCCGGATCACCGGAACGTGGTCGGAGGGCGGTGTGAAGGCGCGATCCACCTGGATGCGTCCGGTGCTGCCACACAGCTGGTACCGGGAGGCGTAGGCGTGTTCGAGCCCGAAGGACAGCTGTGCCGTGACGCCGTCCCGCCGGCGCAGCAGCACCGCTCCCGAGGTGTCGACGCGACGGCCCGGGCTCGCGCCGAGCGCCGCGCCGACCACCTCCAGGTCGTCGCCGAGAAAGTGCGTCGCGGCCCGCAGCGGGTAGAGACCGATGTCCCACAGCGCCCCACCGCCCAACTCCGGCTGGTACCGGATGTCCTGGTCAGGGAGGCGTGGAACAGCGAACTCGGCGTGGAACGAGCGCAGTTCGCCGATGGCTCCACGCCGCACGAGGCGACGGACAGCGTCGTGCTGGCGATGATGGACGAACATCACGTTCTCCATCAGGACGAGTCCTCGCGAGGAGGCCAGGTCCAGCAGCCGACGGGTCTCCCGGGGATCCGCGGTCAACGGTTTCTCCACCAGGACGTGCCGCCCGGCGCGCAAGGC
This sequence comes from Streptomyces beihaiensis, assembly GCF_026274175.1. GTDB lineage: Bacteria > Actinomycetota > Actinomycetes > Streptomycetales > Streptomycetaceae > Streptomyces > Streptomyces beihaiensis. The sequence goes on along the minus strand of NZ_JAPHNL010000263.1, from coordinate 24,319 downwards.
CCGCTCGGCCCATCGCGCGTGCAGGGCCAGGGGCAGCGGAATGTACACGGCGTCCACCTCGGCAAGCGCCAGCAACGCGTCGTACCCGGCGACCGAGCGACAGCCGTACACGCCCGCCACCTCCCGCGCCGTCGGGCCGGTCCTGCTGGCCACTGCGACGACCTCGATGTCGTCCGCCGCCGACATCGCCGGGAGCATCCGACGCCGGGCGATGTCCGCGCAGCCCATGACGCCGATCCGCACCGGCGGCGTCACGGGGTCGGCTCCGTACTGGCCCGCGTCCCGGCCAGGTAGCCGTCGAGCGCCGTCCGGTAGTAGTCCGGGCCGAAGCCGAACCCGGCCACCTCGGGCAGCAGCGAGTGCAGCTTGTCGACCGATACGAGGTGCGACGTCCCGGCGTCCACGTACCGCCTGTCGGCCGAGACGCCGAGCCGGAACTCCAGGTGGTCGACGATGCGTTCCACGGACACGGCCGTACCCGTCGCCACATTGAGGGTCTCCCGTCGGATTCCGCGGCGCAGCAGCAGATCGAGGACGGTGACCACGTGGCCGACGTCGATCACATCACGGGTGGCACGCCGCTGAATCACGATCTGTCCGGCGCCGAGGGACCGTACCAGCGTGGGGAGCAACTGGTGAGCCGGCTGGCCGGAGCCGACGACATGGCTCAGCCGCAGCACCAGGAAGTCGATCCCTGAGTCGCGCAACTCCTGTTCCATGCCGAGCTTGTTCTCCCCGTAGGCGCTACGGGCCGTGAGGACGTCGTCCTCACGGCCGGGCCGGTCGGCACCGTAGACGCCGGCCGAGGCCGTGGAGAAGAAGACCAGTGTCCGGCCCGACGCCCGGCAACGCTCCATCACCTGGCGGAACAGACGGCGCTCGCGTTCGAAGTCGGCGGCGGATGTGCCGCTCGCCCATGAGACACCGGCGGCCAGTGCGACCGCGCCCGCGTGCTCGTCGGCGAGCGGCGCCAGGTGACCGGCGAGGAATCCCCGACCGATGATCTCCATGCGCTCCTCCTAGACCAGCTCGGCCATGGCGTCCACCGCTCGGGCGGGCGGGGCGAGTTCGGCGATCTCCAGGGAGAGCGTGCGGGCGCGGTCGGCGTACGAGGAATCGCTCAGGACCTCCCGGCACGCCTCGACGATCGCTTCCGTCGATACGTCGGTGTCGAACAGAGTGATGGCGGCGCCGTACCGGGACAGCCGCTGCGCGCCCAGATTCGGGACACCGCCCTGGGGAACGGACACCTGTGGCGCGGCGGCGGCCATCGCCGTCAGACTCGTGGTGCCCCCTCCGTGGTGCACGATCACGTCGCATGTGGGTGCCAGCACGTCGAGCGGTACCCATCCGGCCCGCACGCCGGGGACCTCCGCCCGCAGGGCCTCGCCGACCTTGTCCGGGGCCGCCACCACCAGGTCGACGTCCAGCTCCTTGAGGGCGATCGCCTGGGAACGCAGAACTTCGTACGCCCGGCGCCGGACGTCGTGCTCGCCCGCATCGTGCGCCACCCGGCTGCCGGTGGTCAGACACAGCCGCGGCGCCTCGGGCCGGGCCAGCATCCAAGGCTCAAGCTGCCGCTGCCCGTTGACGGGGACCCACCGAATCTCCATGGTGCGCTTCGCCGGGTGGGCGTCCGCGGGCCGCAGGCTCGGCGGGCACACGTCGATGAACAACTCCGGCTCCGGCAGCCACTCCAGTCCCAGTTCGGCCAGTTCCGGAGCGAGCTCCTCGACCGCCCCGTGGTCGATCGCGGTCGCCTCGATCGCGTCCCAGGCGTGGCGTACGTACGGGATGCCGAGCCGGGCGGCCAGGAGACCGGCGGCGTACGACATCGTGCCGCCCACGACGACGTCGGGGCGCCAGTCGCGGGCCAGCTCGACGAGCGGGCCGAGCCAGGCGGCGGCCATCCGTCCGAACCAGCGTCCGGTGAACGGGATCTGCTCGCTCGGCACCGCGGGTATCTGCGTGGGGCGGCCCGACCTGTCCGTGTTGACGAAGCGGCCGATCGGCTGCGACGAGACCGAGAACGCGGGCAGGCCCACGCCCGTGATCGCCGGGATCACATCGTCGTTGGCGGCCATGATGACGGCATGGCCCGCGTTGCGCGCGGCTGTCGCGACCGGGGTGAGCGCGAACGCGGTGGCGACGCTGCCGGCGGCAACGAAGAGGATGCGCATCAATACTCCTGATTCCGTGAAGGTCGTCCCGTCGGAGCCGCGTTCGCGGTCCGCTCCTCAGCGCAGATCCGCCAGACTCCGGCCGTGCAGATCGGTGGTGCTCTGCCGGCGGTCGCTGTGGCAGGGGGTCATGAACTCGGGGAGGCGCAGCTGCTCGTGGAGGGGCGCAGAGGGCGATCCGGTTCACCTCGTCGAGGCGGGTGAATTCCGCCCCGCTCAGCCGTATGTTCAAGCTCGCCAGGTCGTCGCGCAGCTGGACCTCGGTGGTCGCGCCGAGGACCGGGCGCACCGCTGCGGGACGGTTGCGCGGCCGGGCGAGGGCGACCTGGTGGGCAGCCGTCCACCCTCCCTCGGCAGCGATCTCGGCCACCTCGCGGACGATCTCCCCGTCGCGCCGGGTCTCTCCCGCCCGGTTCTGCGCGCTGAGGCGCCCCGTCCCGGCGTACGTGCGTGCCGGTCAGCCGCCCTCCCGACAGGGGTTCTGGGGCGAACGCACTGACCTCACAGCTCCGCGCCATCGGGAGGAGCTCGCGCTCCAGCACCTTCGCTGCGGCCTTCACCTGGTCGTCCAGGGCCCGCACGACCTCCTCGACGGGCGTGAAGCCGTCACGTGCGTGCAGCCACAGCAGGTCCACGTGGTCGGTCTTCAGACGCCGCGGGCTCGCCTCGACTGAGTCGACGAGCTTCTTGCGGTGGTGGCCCGCCGAGCTCACGTCTGCCTGTCCGGCCATCGCGCTGTACTTCGTCGCCGGCACGAACTCGTGTCGTCGTTCGGACAGCAGTTCACCGAGGTACGTCTGCGACCGGCCGCCGCCGTACACAGGGGCGGTGGCCAGGAAATCGCCGCCCGCTTCGGTGCAGAGACCGATCAGCCGGCTCGCCACCGCCTTCGACGCTCCCCAGGTGCCGACGCCGAAGCAGAGTTCGCAGACCCTCAGGCCGGTCTTGCCCCGTACGGAATACTTCATCGGGCATGCCCTTCTCCACCGGTCGGCGCGAACGCCGTCGACGGACGTCACGCCGCGGGCTGGTGCTTGCCCAGCACGACAACCGCGTTGTTGCCCGCGAAGGCCAGGCCGTTGTTCTGCACCACCCGCAGATCGGCGGGGATGGACTCGTTGGGCACGCAGTCGATCTCGCACTCGGGGTCGGTCTCCCGGTGGTTGATCGTCGGCGGGATGAATCCGTGGGTGATGGCCAATGAGCAGGCGATCGCCCCCAGCGCGCTGGCCGCTCCCATGGTGTGGCCGAGCATGGACTTCAGCGAGACCGTGCGCGGCGGCATCCCGGAGAAGACTTCGCGAATCGCCCGGGACTCGGTCACGTCATTGGTCTTCGTTCCGGTGCCGTGGGCGGAGACGAGGTCCACCTCCTCGGGCCGGACGCCGGCGTCCGAGAGGGCCGAGCGCATGCAGCGCGCGATGCTCGACTGCTCGGGCTGCACCGGGTGGTAGGCGTCACAGCTCATGCCGTATCCGAGTACCTCGGCGTAGATCTGCGCCCCGCGGGCGAGGGCGGAGTCCAGACGCTCCAGCACCAGCACGCCGGAGCCCTCGCCGGTCAGGATTCCCTGACGGTCCCGGTCGAACGGCCGGCAGAAGTCCGGTGCGATGGTGCCCAGCCGGTAGAAGGCTGTGAAGGACTTGCGGCACATCGCATCCGCCCCACCGCACAGTGCGATGTCCGCGTCACCGACCCGAATCGCGTCGAATCCCATGCCGATCGCGTAGTTGCCCGCCGAACAGGCCGTGGCCAGGGTCAGCGCCTCGGCGTCGGAGAGCCCCAACTCCCAGGCGATGGCGGCCGACAGCCGTCCCGCTCCGACCCGTCGGGCCACCTCCGGGTCCCAGTCCTGCGGCCCGGACTCCACCCAGGTCTGGGCCAAGTGGTCCAGATCCTGAGACTCGCCGTCGGTGGTGCCGACCGAGATCTGCACCCGCCGCTCACGCAGCGCGGCGTCCGTGAGCCCGGCGTCGCGCACCGCCATCCGGGCCGCCGCGACGGCGAACTGGCTGGTCCTGCCGAGTTGCTCCGCAGACCAGCGTTCCAGCCACTCCTCCGGCTTGAAGCCGGGCAGCTCGCAGCCGTTGGCGTGTGCGAACCCCGTCGTGTCGAACACCGAGATCGGCGAGACGCCGTTGCGGCCGTCCCGTAGTCCCTCGGCGAACTCCTCCACACCGATACCGATACTGGAGAAGACGCCCAGCCCGGTGATCACCACTCGGTCACTGGCAGGCCGCGAATGCGCGGCAAGCACGTCACCCATGTCCGTTCCAACCTCCCATGCCTGCCCCGAGCAGGGGTCTTGGGCATCTCAACTACGCGATACAACGGGGACACCGCCGCAAGGACCGGTCAGCGGCACGGGGACGGCTCAGCCCAGCCTCACCAGGCAGGCCACCACGGTGCCGCTCTCGTCGATCGAGGTGACCACCGCCGGTAGCTCGGCGGACTCAGGGTTCTGCTCGGCCAGGCTGAGCACCGCCGCGAGCTGCAGAGCCCCGGACGCGGCGTGCGTCTCTCCGATCAGCTCGGTGACGCAGACCAGCCGGTCACCGAGGTCGAAGAGGTCGCCCAGCGCGGCACGCTCGGCGTGCCCGGCCGGTCCGGCGGCGCCGGACGGACTGGCCATCCACACATCCGAGGGGCGCACGCCGGCCGCGGCCGTCGCCTGCTCGACGCAGCGGCGGACGGTCGTATACCAGTCCCCGTCACTGCAGGTCGTCGCCTTCACGGCGAGCAAGGTGGCGAGCGGCGGCTCGTCCGTGGGATCGGCTGTCAGCGCGAACATCGCGCAACCTTCACCGAGCACAGCGCCGGGGGCATCGGTTCCGGCGCTGTGCTCGGAGATCCAGGCACGGGCCACCGAGTACTCCTCGGCGGCACCGCACAGTACGGTTCCGGCCCGGCGGGTGAGCAGGAGCCGACGGGCGTAGTTGAGCGCGAGCAGGCCGGCGGACCGGCCGGCGGCCAGTGTGGCGTTCGGCCCCTTGACCCCGTGCCAGATCGCACACTGTCCGGCCGCTCCGTTCATCACCGCGTACGGGATGAGGCCCGGCTCGACGTGGAAGGGCCGCTCGCCGGTGAGCGAGCCACGCGTGAAGTCGATGGTGCTCTGTGCGCTCCCGACGGTCGTCCCGACAACCAGTCCGGTCGTGTCCGGATCGAGCCGGTCGCTGCCCAGTTCCCGCAGCAGATCCCCAATGGTCGAGACCGCCATCCCTGTCACCCGGTTCATCATCCGGGTGCCCTTCTTGCCCAGAACGGCCCGGGAGTCGAAGTCCGGAACCAGGCATGCCGTCCCGGCCGGCCCCTGTCCCTGCTCGATGGCCCGCTCTGTGCCCCGCCCGGCGGCCAGTCCTTCGGAGAACACCGACCGGCCGATGCCGTAGGGCGACGTTACCGCCCACCCGCTGATGGCGAGCCCGGAACTCGCCGAATCGACCTTGTTCATCGAGTGATGTTCCCGATGACCTCGTAAACCCCTCGGAGGTTCACCATTCGAGGGAGTTCCGACTGCTCGATGGTCACCCTGAGGTTCAGTTCAAGAGAGGAGAGTATCTCGATCAGCCTCATCGAATCGGCGTCGTGGTCCTCGACGAACAGACTGTCATCAGCGATCTCGTCTCCTTCGAGTTCCAGAATGTCGCAGACGATTCCCTTGATGAGCTGCTTTTCGTCTGGCGTCACAACCGCCATGCCCGCCTCCAGTTCAAATCACTCGAACCACTTCACCGGATGTTATCCAACAGCCTCTTCGCAACTCCGGTTAAATTCAAGCCGAAGAATCCTATGCTTTCACTAGTTCGGTACGTGCGAACGCTAAATCCGGCTGTCGTCCGCCGTCAGGCGACGTCTGGCGCGAGGACAGCGCGTGCCGGACGTTCCGCTGCCGGATCTTCGAAGTGGTGGATCGCCGCTCGGCCTTCCGGACTCCGCAGGTGTTCGGCGAGTCGTGCCGGGACCACCGCGGTGAGCAGGAATCCCGTACCACCGAACCCTCTGGTGAGGAAGCCGAACCACGACAGCGGAGCACGGGAACTGACCACCGGGCTGAAGAAGGCCGGGTACTGCCCGTCGAATGCGACGTCGTACACGCCCACACGGGTCCAGTTGGTCACAATGAAGGTCCGGTGCGGAGGGTCGAAGGTCGCCGAGGTGCAACGGTGGAAGCGGGATCGTCCGACGGGTCCGACAAAGGCGCGATCGGAACGCATGCAGCGATGTGACTGCATGAAGTCGTCCAACCCGGACCGAATGTGCGCCGCGAGTACGTCGGCCGTTCCCTTCGGCGGACACGGGAGGAACATGGACTGGACGAGATTGCCGAGGAACCCGGTCGGCACGCCGAGACGAAACCGGAGGTCGACGGGTATCGACAGGTTCCAAGGAACGGGATTCGCCTCCATGCCCCGGAACGCGGTCGCCAGGTGTGCGCAGAGCACGTCGTTCGATGAGAGGGGGCGTGAGCGGGCGTCGCCGAAGAGGTGCCGCATCCGGCGCACCTCGTCATCGCCGAAGTAGACCTGAACGGTTCCGTTGTCCTCCCGCATGAGGGGCATCGTGCGCCCCTGTCCCGCCGACTCGTCCGGACTCGGCGGCTGGCAGACCGGCTGTCCGGAATCCTCCTGCGGCAGGACACGGTCCAGATAGCCTTCCCGGTCATCGACCATGAGCACCTCCGGGGGTGCTGTCCCTTCGACGAGTGCCGACCAGACGCGAATGAACTGCATGAAGCTGCCCATGTCGCCCACTGAGTGGTTCCACGTGCACCCCAGAGTTGTCGCACCGTCGGCCAACCGGCATACCCGCACCGTCAGGAGCGGGCGCAGTTCCAGAGGTTCGCTCATGACGTCGACCCGGTCGATCAGACCCCAGTCCGGATGCGTCGCCTCCTGGATGGCGTCACCGAGAGACGCATCGACATCGAGGACCGTCATGGGCACTCCGGCATCGGAGCAGACGATCTCGAGCGTGTCGCCGTCGGCTCGGAGCCGACCCCCGAAGACCGGCACGAGGCCGAGCGCACGGCGAAGCCCCTCCGCCAGGCGCTCTTCGTTCACCGTTCGCTCGAAGAAGAACGCGACCGGCACATAACGCTCGACGTACGTCGTGTCGGTCGAGCCGCACTGTACGACGGTGTCCCGCGCTTCACCCGATGTGATCGTCCATGCTTCACGCAGCCGTACCCGAGTGCTCATGCATTCTCCTGGTTCATAGACGGATGCGTCTATGCGGTCAGCTGCGACCCGCTCCGGAAGTGGCCGGACAGAACCCCTTTGAATTGCCCGATGTCTCAATCCTGCGGAAAATTAAAACAAAGGTTCGCCCTGCCTCGCACAGCAGCCTCTTCGAATATGCGAAAGAACTCAAGCGCTCCTTGACTAAGATTTCGCTAAATCTCCGCTATTCAGTCGGCCGGTACGGCGGCCGCCGACAGCAGGCGTCCAGGCCGGACCGGAAACCGCGGCGTCGCCGTGAGAAGCACGTACGCCCGCCGTGGATCACGATCCACGGCGGGCGTACGTGCTCGGGTCGGCGCGTCGACGGCTATCCGGCACGGGGCGCGGACAGCGCGTCATTCCGGTCGCGGCTTTCGCCGGGCCGGCCGGGCACGTTCAGGCGGCGGCGGAAGAAGAATGACGTCACCAGTGCCAGCACCCCGATCACGGTCATCCCGATGACCACGCTGTGCAGGCCCGACACGACGGCGGCCTGGAACGCCTCGCGGATTCGCGCGGGCAGGGCACGGATCTCGGCGGGAGAGCTCTGGCCGCTGGCCGCGCCGAGCGCGTGGCCGGTCTTCGCGCCGAGTCGGCTGGTGAGGACGTGCTCCAGTCGGGTCGTGTAGAGCGAGCCGAGCAGGGCGACGCCCAATGATCCGCCGACCGTACGGAACAGGTTGATCATTCCGCTCGCCGCACCGAGATTGCGTTGATCCGTCTGGCAGGCGAACGAGATGATCAGCGAACTCTGCATCAGCACACCGATGCCGAGTCCGGCCAGCAGAGGCAGCAGAGTGGCGGCGACGAGGCCGGTTCCCTTACCCAGCAGCAGGAGCAACAGGACGCCGACCACCGCGACAATGGCGCCGACGACCGGATAGAGCCTCAGCGGACCGGTCCGGACGACCAGACGGGCGACGACCAGCTCCATGGTGATCGCGCCGATCAAGAACGGCAGCAGCAGTAGTCCGCTGGTAGTGGGTGAGACGTGCAGTACCTGCTGCAAGTACTGCGGGAAGTACACCAGGACACCGAGCAGACCGGCGCCCACCAGCAGACCCAACACCTGGGCGAGGGTGAAGTCGCGGGCATGGAAGAGCCGGGGGGGCAGGATCGGCTCCACGGCCCGCCGCTCGACCAGCGGCAGCGTGGCCAGCAGGACGACGGCGGCCACGCCCAACCCGATGATCGGGGCCGAGTCCCACGCGTATCGGGTACCCGCCCAGCTGAGCAGCAGGGTCAGCGCCACGATGCCGCTGGTGAGCTGCGTACTGCCGAGCAGATCGATCCTGACCTTGGAACGGCGGGGGGTCGGCGGGATCCCCACAGCGCTGGCCGCGAGAGCGACCAGACACAGTGGAACGTTGATGAAGAACGACCAGCGCCAGCCGGCGTGTTCAGTGAGCAGGCCGCCGAGCATCGGCCCGGTGCCCATGGCGAGCGGCATGACGATGCCGATCATGGTCTGCATCCGGATCCGGTCGGCCGGGCCGGTCGCCAGATGACCGATGAGCGTGAAGGTGCCGACCATCAGGCCGGCCGAGCCCAAACCCTGCAGTGCGCGGAAGGCGATGATCTGGGTCATGCTCTGCGCCAGGCCCGAGAGCACAGAACCGACCAGGAAGACGGCGATCGTGGTGATGAAGGTGCCTCGACGGCCGTAGAGGTCACTCAACTTGCCCCAGATCGGGATCGCCGCCGCGCTGGCCACCAGGTAGGCCGTCACCACCCAGGACAGTTCGTTGAGCCCCCCGAGTTCGCCGACGATCGTCGGTAGCGCCGTGCCCACGATGACCTGGTCCAGCATCGCGAGCGTCAGACCGAGCAGTACCGCCAGCACCCCGAAACCGCGGTGCTTCGGCACCGGTCCGGCCGACGCCATGGGGGGAGTCCCGGTCGCAACGACATCTCCGTCTGCCATGACGCCTCGCATCCTCGGTCGAGCTCTTTCGTACAGCGTACGAAGATGAGAGTAGCACAATTGGTACGCTGTACGAAAGAGAGAGCGGAGCGTGCGATGAACGCGAGTGAACCCCCGAGCATCTGGATGCGCCCGGAGCCGGCGAACCGGCGGACCGCGCGGGCACAGCGGACTCTGAGCCGCGCCCAGATCGTGCGAGCGGCCGTCGAGATCGCCGATGCGGAGGGCCAGGAGGCGGCCTCCATGCGTCGGATCGCGGCCGAGACCGGCGCCGGCGTGATGTCCCTCTACTACTACGTCCCCAGCAAGGAGGACCTCGTCGAGCTGATGGTCGACGAGGTGATCGGCGAGACCCGGCTCCCGGAACGACCGGGCGCCGATTGGCGCGCCTCGCTGGTGGCGGCGGCCGACGAGAAGCGCGCCCTGTGGCTACGCCACCCCTGGCTCGCCACCGCCTGGACCCACGGCCACCCGATCTGGGGGCCCAACTCGCTGCGCCAGCAGGAGTTCGTGCTCGGTACGCTCGCCGAGTTCGACCTCCAGGTCGACGAGCTGCTCAGCCTCATCGGCCTGTACAACAGCTATGTCGAGAGCTTCGTGCGCAACGAAGTCGGATGGCTGGAGGAAGCGCGCAGGACCAAGATGGACATGACGGAGTGGATGCGTCGCAGCAGGCCGTACGCCAAGCAGCTGGTGGCCACCGGTCAGTACCCGATGTTCACCCGGGTGCTGACCGAGACCATGACCCCGGACATGAAGCCGGAGGCACGCTTCCACTACGGACTCGACCTGGTGCTGGACAGCATCGCGGCCACTCTCGCCCGCCTCGCCTGACGGTCCGTCGGCGCGCGACGGCTCGCGCGGTCAGGCCCGCGCCGCCAGATCCTGGAGGTACGTCCCGTAGCCGGATGCCGAAGAGGCGGCGAATGCCTTGCCGAGCACCGCCAGCTGGCCGGCGTCGATGAAGCCCATCCGGAAGGCGACTTCCTCCACGCAGGCGAGGCGGATGCCCTGCCGCTTGGCGAGGATCTGCACGAACAGGCCCGCGTCCATCAGGCTGTCGTGCGTACCGGTGTCGAACCAGGCGCTGCCACGGCCGAGGTCGATCAGCCGGGCCCGGTCCCGCTCGACGAAGATCCGGTTCAGATCGGTGATCTCCAGTTCGCCGCGCGCCGACGGCTTCAGACCGGCCGCCAAGTCCGCCGCCTCGTTGTCGTAGAAGTAGAGGCCGGTGACGGCGAGATTGGATCGCGGACGGGCCGGCTTCTCCTCCAAAGAGGTGATCCGTCCCGCCCCGTCGACGGTGGCCACGCCGTAGCGCTCGGGGTCCGAGACCTGGTAGCCGAACAGGGTGCACCCGTCCAGCCGGGCCCGCTCCCGGCCGAGGATCTCGGTGAGGGCGTGGCCGTAGAAGATGTTGTCGCCGAGGATCAGGGCGACCTGCTCGTCGCCGATGAACTCCCGCCCCACCCTGAGCGCGTCGGCGAGGCCGCGCGGCCGGTCCTGGGCGGCGTACGAGACGTCCATTCCCAGCTGTCCGCCGTCGCCCAGGAGAAGCCGGTAGCTCTCCAGGTGCTCGGGGTTGCTGATGACCAGGATCTCTCGAATCCCGGCCAACATCAGCACGGACAACGGGTAGTAGATCATCGGCTTGTCGTAGACCGGGAGCAGTTGCTTGGACGAGACGGTCGTGACCGGCAGCAGCCGGCTGCCCGCTCCCCCGGCCAGGATGATTCCGCGCATGTGCTACTCCTCGTCAGTGACGCACGGGTGGGACCGTCCGGCGCAGCGGACGCCACCACTGCGGGTTGTCTCGGTACCAGGCGACGGTTTGCTCCAGCCCCTCCCGGAACGGCACTTCCGGGGCGTAGCCCAGAGCACGCAGTCTGCTGTCGTCGAGGGAGTACCGACGGTCGTGACCGGTCCGGTCGGCGACCATGCGTACGCGCTCGGGCCCGGCTCCACAGGCTTCCAGCAGCAGCTCGGTGAGCTGCCTGTTCGTCAGTTCCTCGCCGCCGCCGATGTTGTAGACCTGACCGGGAAGGCCCTTGTCCAGCACCAGCTGGATACCGCGGCAGTGGTCGTCCACGTGCAGCCAGTCGCGGATGTTGCGGCCGTCCCCGTACAACGGGACCGTCCCGCCTTCGAGAAGGTTCGTCACGAACAGCGGGACGACCTTCTCCGGGTACTGGTAGGGCCCGTAGTTGTTGCTGCACCGGGTGATGCTGACATCGAGCCCGTGCGTGCGCGCGAACGCCCGGACCAGCAGATCACCGCCGGCCTTGGCCGCGGCGTAGGGGGAGTTGGGCTGAAGGGGGCTGTCCTCGGTCCACGACCCCTCGTCGACGGAGCCGTAGACCTCGTCCGTGGAGACGTGAACCATGCGCGGGACACCCGCCGCCCTCACCGCCTCCAGCAGGACCTGCGTGCCCATGACGTTGGTGCGCACGAACTCGGCGGATGCGTCGATCGAGCGGTCGACGTGCGTCTCCGCCGCGAGGTTGACCACCGCGTCGTGGCCGGGCAGCACCTCGGCGAGCAGGGCGGCGTCGCAGATGTCGCCCTGGACGAACGTCAGGCCGGGGTGCGAGCGCACAGAGGCCAAGTTGTCGAGGTTGCCCGCGTAGGTCAGCTTGTCGAGTACGGTCACCTGGACATCGCGCATGGAGGGATAGGCGCCGGACAGCAGTTTTCGTACGTAGTTGGAACCGATGAACCCGGCAGCGCCGGTGGCGAGAACGCGCATGGAGGTACCTCTCTCAGGTCCTGGCAGGTCCGAAGCGGCCGGTCGCCGACCCCTGCGAAGGACAATGCGGGTGCCGCGTCGGCGGGTGCGGCGCGGTGATCACCAGATGGTCTGCAGCCCGGCCAGGAGGCTGCGCGCCTGGATGTTCAGGTAGTTGCTGTGAGCCAGCAGCCGCATCACCTGATGGACCGTCATCCAGCGGCACCCGGGCGCCTCTTCGAGCTCGAACTCCTCTCCGACCTCGATGATCTGGTAGCGGTTCTCGGCGTGGTAGAAACGGCCGCCTTCCTCGGACTGCACCGCGTCGTACCGCAGCCGGCCCGCTTCGGCGGTCAGCACCTGGTCGAGGTAGGGCGGGTGTTGCTCCTTCGGCAGGTCGCGGAAGTCGCCCGGCTGGCACTGCACCGTCGGGCCGAACTCCGCGACATTGAGCACTCCGGCTTCCGGCCGGACCCGGAGCAGCAGGTGCAGCACTCCGTCGATCTGCCGGACGAACATCGCGGCGCGGCCGCGCTCGACCGGAGCCAGGAGCGGCTGGGTCCAGCTGGCGACCTCTCGGTTGTGAGCCTGGACATCGGCCGCGACGACGGTGAAGTACTTCCCCGTCTCATGGCTGATCTCGTCGGCCGACACATGCCAGAGTTCGACCTCCCGGAGCGGCACGCTGTGCTGGATCAGCGCGTGCCGGGACTTGAGGTCGGTCAGCCAGTTCAGGACCTCGCTCGTACGGTGTAAGGATCCCTGGTCGGCCGACATCGACCGCACCAGGCTCTCCCGAAACGGGCCGGTCGAGCCCCACCGGGCAGGACCGTTGGGCGCGTCGAAGGGGATGCAGGACAGCACGGTCCGGGCGTCCATGTTGACGATGTTGTCCCGGAGGAGAAGCCGATGGATCTGGCCGATGGTCAGCCAGACGAAGTTCTCGTGCGGTGGAATCTCCTCGGCGACCTCGACGATCACGTTTCGGTTGCGCTTGCGCAGGAACCAGGACGCCTGCTCGGACTGCAACGAGTCGACGACCACCCGGCCGCGTTCCGGGTCCCTGAAGTACTCGATGAAGGTGACCTCGCGTCCACCGTGGACTCCGGTGAAATTGCTCCGAGTGGCCTGCACCGTCGGTGACAGCTGGATGGTGTTGAGATTCCCGGGTTCCATCTTCGCCTGCATCAGGCAGTGCAGTACGCCGTCGAATTCCTTGACCACGATTCCAAGGATTCCGATCTCGGGCTGATTTATGATCGGCTGTGCCCACGAGGAACGATGACCCCAGTCCGTCTCGACGCGGAGTCCTTCGACGGTGAAGAACCGGCCGCTGGTGTGGCCGAGGTTTCCGGTCTTCGGGTGGAACTGCCAGCCACGCAGGTCCTTGAACGGTATGCGGTCCACCTCGAACCGGTTGCGGACCCGCTGGTCGGCGAACCAGCGATCGAAGGCGTCGTTCGAGGTCACCGTGGAATCGAGAAGCGACGCCGACCTCGTGAAACGTCGGCCGCTGTCCACGTACTCCGTGACGGAGCGCTCGGTGCGCGGTGTCTTGGCGGGAGGCATGCCTGTACTCCTCAGGTCAGACGTCAGATCGAAAGGCCGCCGTCGATCTGGAGCACCGAGCCTGTGACGTATTCCGCCGTCACCAGGTACGCGACCGCGTCGGCGACTTCGTCAGGTTGCCCCATCCGGCCCAACGAGACGCCGGCCAGGGCCTTGCTCCGCAAGTTGTCGGAGATCCCGGCGACCATGTCTGTCTCGATGAACCCGGGCGCCACCGCGTTGACGCGGATCGCGTACCGGCCGACCTCTTTGGAGAGGGACTTCGTGAATCCGATGATCCCGGCCTTCGAAGCGGAGTAGTTCGTCTGTGTCGCATTACCGTGGACACCCGCCACCGAAGATATGTTGACAATGCATCCGGATTTGCGCTTCAGCATTCCGAAAACGGCGGCTCGGCAGACGTTGAACGTGCCGTTGAGGTTGACGTCGATGACATCTTGCCAATTCTTGTCCGGCATCATCATCAAAGGCCCGTCGCGCACTATTCCAGCGGAGGTCACCACCACGTCGATCGGGCCGAGCGAGTTCTCGACATCGAGTATCCAGTCTCGTACCTGCGCCGCGTCTGCTACATTCACCCGGCGGTGCGACACGCGCCCGCCGAATTCAGTCACGGCTTTCTCCAGTTCGGTGGCCGCCTCAGATTCGCGTTGATAGCAGAACGCTACATCGAATCCGTCGCGGGCCAACCGCAGCACCACAGCTCGGCCAATTCCGCGCGAGCCGCCCGTCACCAGGGCGATACGCCGAACAGGGTGGCTCATCATGCAACTCCCAGATGTCGTCGTTCCAGCCGTGACTCGGCTCTCCGGACATTATGCAAAAGCTTCTTAGGGGTTTGCGCGGAGCGCAAGCAGCAGTTCTCTAATTTTTCGCTAGCTTGTGGCAAGCAGTGCACCCTGCAACCTAGTGAAAACCTAGGATTCTACGGCTTGAACTTCACCCGGGTTCCGAAGAAGCTGTTGGACGACATCCGGTGAAGTGGGCGTGAGTATGATGAGGAGCATTTTGTGACTCAGGTAATTGTGGTCGGTGGCGGCCCGGCCGGATCGACCGCTGCCGGACTGCTGGCCCGAGCGGGAATATCGGTCACCCTGCTGGAGCGTGCTACATTCCCGCGCTACCACATCGGGGAATCCTTCTCAAGCTCGTGCCGCGTGATTCTTGACTATCTCGGGGCGCTCGAAAAGATCGACGCCCGGGGGTACACGTCGAAGAAGGGCCTGCTGGTGCGATGGGGGCAGGAGAAGGAATGGACCATCGACTGGACCGAACAGTTCGGCGCCGACGTACGCTCCTGGCAGGTCGACCGTGACGATTTCGACACCGTGCTGCTGGAACACGCGAGTGAAAGCGGCGTCCGGGTAGTGCAGGGGGCGCATGTCCACCGGGTCGTCTTCGAGGGCGACCGCGCGACCGGCGTCGAGTGGACAGCGCCCGGCGACACGGCCCGACAGATCTCGCGGGCCGACTTCGTCCTCGACGCCTCGGGCCGGGCCGGCCTCATCAGCGCCCAGCACTTCAACAACCGGAAGCCCCAGGAGATCTTCCGCAACGTCGCGATCTGGGGTTACTGGGAGGGCGGCGAACTGCTGCCCGGCAGCCCGTCCGGCGGTATCAACGTCGTCTCCTCGGACGACGGCTGGTACTGGGTCATTCCGCTGCGCAACAACCGATTCAGTGTCGGGTATGTCACTCACAAGTCGCTTTTCGTCGAGCGCCGCGCCGAGTTCGCCTCGATCGAGGACATGCTCCTGAAGGTGGTCGACGAGTCGCCCGCCGTACGGGACATGCTGGCCAAGGGCGTCTTCCAGCCCGGAGCCCGGGTCGAGCAGGACTTTTCGTACGCCGCCGACAGCTTCTGCGGCCCCGGTCACTTCGTGCTGGGGGACGCGGCGTGCTTCCTTGACCCGTTGCTCTCCACCGGTGTTCACCTCGGCATGTACAGCGGGCTGCTCGCCGCGGCCTCGGTCGTGTCGATCTGCGACGGTGACGTCACCGAGCAAGAGGCACTCACGTTCTACGAGTCGCTGTTCCGCAGCGCGTATCAGCGGCTCTTCACCCTGGTTGCCGGGTTCTACCAGAAGCACGCCGGCAAGGACCGCTACTTCGCGCTGGCCGAGACCCTCACCCGACAGGAGTCGGACCACTACTCCTCGAAGCGGTCGTTCAGTGAGATCACCGCGGGCCTGACCGACATGCGTGAGGCCGCGGACGCAGGGGACCGGGGTGGAAGGTCGATCCAGGAGATCGTCGAGCAGGTGACGACCGGGGAGCCCACGCCGGTGCAGCAGTTGCTCATCGCCGCGGCGCTGGCGCAGGCGCGGGCACAGGGTGACACCGCTCCCGCCGGGCGTCTCACGACGGCACCGGGCGTCATTGACGCCAACGACCTCTACGACGCCGCGAGCGGCCTGCATCTGGTCATGCAGCCGCGGCTCGGCATCCGGTCGCTGGCATCCCAGGGGTAGGGGGCACACGCAGCATCGCCTCGTACGCTCGCTGCGCGTCAGGCAGGGATGTCGCCCCGCATCTGCGGCACTTCCGGCGGCGGCGTGGGCGCTCCCGGCAGCTTCATGGTGGCCACGGTGCCGCCGCCGTCCGCCGCCGCGAGGGCGACCTCGCCGCCGAGCGACTCCACGGTGCGCGCCACGATGGACAGGCCGAGCCCGGAACCGGGCAGGGCGCGGGCGGTCGGGGAGCGCCAGAAGCGGTCGAAGACGTGCGGGAGTTCGTCGGCCGGGATGCCGGGGCCGTGGTCGCGGACGGTGAGCGTGCCGCGCATCAGGTGCACCTCGACCGTGCCCTTGGGCGGGCTGAACTTCACCGCGTTGTCCAGCAGGTTGACGATGACCCGCTCCAGCGCGGCCGGTTCGGCACGTACGTACCAGGGGGCCAGCTCCACGTCGAAGGTCAGCTCCGGGCCGCGCAGCCGGGCGCGTTCCAGTGCGCTGCGGACCGTGTCGCGCAGCGAGACGACCTTCAACGGGCCCTCCGCCGCGCTCAGGCCCGTACGGGAGAGTTCCTGCAGGTCACCGATGAGTGCCGCCAGCTCCGTCATCTGCGCCTTCACCGACGCCAAGAGCGCCTTGCGGTCGTCCGGCGGGATGGCGCGGCCCGTCTCCTCGCTGCGGGTGAGCAGTTCGATGTTGGTGCGCATGGAGGTCAGGGGCGTGCGCAGTTCGTGGCCCGCGTCGGCGATCAGCTGTTGTTGCAGCTCGCGTGAGGACGCCAGCGAGGCTGTCATCTGGTTGAAGGACTCCGAGAGGCGGGCGATCTCGTCGTCGCCCTCGACCGGGATACGGACCGTGAGGTCCTCGGTGCGGGCCACGTGCTCGACCGCGTCCGCGAGCTGGTCGACCGGGCGCAGGCCCGTGCGGGCCACCCCGAGGCCCGCGGCTCCGGCGCCGACCACGCCGATGCCGCCCACGAGGAGGAGGACCCAGGCCAAGGTGGTGAGGGGCTTGGTGACTTCGCTGAGGGGGCTGGCGATGGAGACGGCGATGCCCTGGATCTGGTGGCCGCCGGGGCTGGTGACCCCCACGGTCAGGACGCGCATGGCCTGACCGGCGTCGTTGTCCGTGGTGTGCAGGGTGTGCGAAGAGGCGCCGTCGGCGACAGCGAGGTCCGAGGGCTGCACCGGAATGCCCGTACGCCCGCGCCAGGTGCAGGACTGCCCGTCGGACCTGATGACCTGGATCGTCGGACCTGGCAGGTTGCGCTGCTGTATGGGGGCGCTGGTGCAGGTGAGCAGGTCGGATGCTTGAGCGTTCTGGCTCAGCGACGTCACTTGGCTGCGCAGCTCGTTGTCCATCTGGTCGTACAGCTGCCCGCGCGTGATGAACCAGCACGTCACCGCCACCGCCGCCACGGCCGCGGCCACCGCCGCCGCGACGAGCAGCGCCAGCCGGGAACGCAGCGGAAGGGCCCGTAGCCGTCGTACGAGAACGCTCACTCGGCCCCGCCCGATCGCAGCACGTAGCCGACGCCGCGCACGGTGTGGACCAGGCGGGGTTCGCCGCCCGCCTCCGTCTTGCGCCGCAGGTACATCACGTACACGTCCAGGGAGTTGGAGGACGGCTCGAAGTCGAAGCCCCAGACGGTCTTGAGGATCTGCTCGCGGGTCAGGACCTGGCGCGGGTGGGCCAGGAACATCTCCAGGAGCGTGAACTCCGTGCGGGTCAGTTCCACCGGCCGCCCGGCCCGCGTCACCTCACGGGTCGCCAGGTCCATCCGCAGGTCGGCGAAGGAGAGGACGTCCGAGTCGTCGTCGACGGCACCCGCCGCGGCCGCGTACGAGCTGCGCCGCAGCAGCGCACGCACCCGTGCGAAGAGTTCGTCCAGCTCGAACGGCTTGACCAGGTAGTCGTCGGCGCCCGCGTCGAGGCCGGTGACCCGGTCGCCGACCGTGTCGCGGGCGGTGAGCATGAGGACGGGGGTGGTGGACCCCGTGGCGCGCAGGCGGCGGGCCGCGGTCAGGCCGTCCATGCGGGGCATCTGGATGTCCAGGACGACCAGGTCGGGGCGGTACGCGGCCGCCTTGTCCAGGGCCTCCAGGCCGTCGGCCGCTACCTCCGTGGCGTAGCCCTCGAAGGCGAGGGAGCGCTGGAGCGCCTCCCGTACCGCCGGCTCGTCGTCGACGATGAGGATGCGGTGCTGTTCGCGGTCGCCTTCGGCGGGGCTCATGGGCGGGCGCTTCCTTAAGGATGAGTACCGTTACGAGTAGGACGAGGGTGGCGGCGGCATGGCGGCTGCCGGTCATCAGCCTCGCACGGCCGCGCGGCGGGCGCGTGCACGGCGGCGCGGTGCGACCGCGGCGGCGATTTCGGGGGCGCGGGTCCGTGGGGGCGAGACCGCCGCGGCGACGGCGAGGGCCAGTCCCAGGGCGGCAGGACCGACCGTGACGGCGTCCCCGGGGTGGGTGTGGGCGTGGGTGCGGGGCATCGTGGTCTGTCTCCTTCGGACGGGCGGACGGGCGGACGGGCGGGCGGATCGGCGGGGCGCGGCGGTCAGCTGTTGGTGCCGCCCGCGCGCAGGTCGGCGAGGTCGGCCTTGACCGTGTTGATCGGGATGGCGAAGCCGAGGCCGACGCTGCCCGCGCTCGACGAGGAGCCGGACGCGCTGCCGCCGGCCGAGTACATCGCCGAGTTGATGCCGATGACGTTGCCGTTCATGTCGATCAGGGCGCCGCCGGAGTTGCCCGGGTTGAGCGAGGCGTCGGTCTGGATCGCCTTGTACGTCGTCGTGGACGAGCCGGTGTCACCGTTGAACTGGCGGCCGCCGAACTCGAACGGCCACTGGCCGGCGCCGCCGCCCTGCTGTTGCTGTCGCTGCTGGTTCTCGTCCGTGGAGACGGTGACGTCACGGTTGAGCGCGGAGACGATGCCGCTGGTGACGGTGCCGGACAGGCCCTCGGGGGAGCCGATGGCGACGACCTGGTCGCCGACGCTGACGCCGTCGGAGTTGCCGAGCGTCGCCGCCTTGAGGCCGGAGGCGTTCTTCAGCTTGATGAGCGCCAGGTCCTTCTTGGGGTCGGTGCCGACGATGTCGGCGGTGTACGACTTGCCGTCGCTCGTCTGGACCTTCATCGACGTGGCGCCGGAGACGACGTGGTTGTTGGTGAGGATCTCGCCGTCGCCGGTGAGGATCACGCCGGAGCCGGTCGAGGTGCCGGACGCCATCGTCGCCTTGATCTCGACGATCGACGGGCTGACCGCCTTCGCGACCCCGGAGACCGTGCCCTTCTGGCTGCTGGGTACGACGTTGGTGCTGGTGGAGCTGGAGGCGACCGTGTTGTTCGAGCCGGTCAGCTCCTGGAAGGCGTACGCGGTGCCGCCGCCGACGGCCGCCGCCGCGATCGCCACGGCCGCCAGCAGGCCGACCGGGCCGCGCAGGCGCTTCTTGCGCGGTGCCGGTGAGGCCGTCGCGAGGGCGGTGCCGCCACCGGCCGGGGGCTGGGCGCCGAAGGCCGCGAACGGGGTGGTGCGGCCGCCGCCGTGGCCGCCGTCGCCGCTGCCGGGCCACACCGTCGTGCCGGGCGCGACGTCGACCGGCCGCGCGGGGTCGTACGGCGGCGGGGGAGGGAAGGAGCCCTCGGAGTACGAGGACTGCTGCTGGGCGGTGCTGTCCTGGCTGGGGTACTCGCCGCTGTGGCGGAAGCTCTCGGTCATGGCGACAAGCCTGTGCCGCGTACATGAGAGCTACCTGAGCGTGCCCTGAGAGTCCCGGCAGAAGCGTGTTTGCCCGATATAAAGAGGTCGGCCACAGGACAGTCGGCCACGGGTCGGGCGGCCACAGGTCGGTCGGCCACAAGACGGTCGGCCGGTCCGGGGTCCGGGGTCCCGTACGAGGACTACGCGCAGCCGCAGGACTGCCGTACCACCAGCCGCGACGGGAACAGCTTCAGCCGCTCGCGCCGTGACCCCGCCACCCGCAGCGAGTCGTCGAGCACCAGGTCCACCGCGGCCCGCGCCATCGCCGAGCGGTCGGACGCGATCGTGGTCAGCGGCGGGTCCGTCAGGCCCGCCTCCTTCACGTCGTCGAACCCGGCCACCGCCAGCTCGCCCGGCACGTCGATGCGCAGCTCGCGCGCGGCCCGCAGCACACCGATGGCCTGGTCGTCCGTGGAGCAGAAGATCGCGGGCGGCCGGTCGGGACCGGCGAGCAGCTCCAGCGCCACGGTGTACGCGTCATAGCGGTTGTACGGGGCCTCGAAGAGCCGGCCCTCCGTCGTCTTTCCGGCCTCCCGCATGGCGCGCCGCCAGCCCTCGACGTGGTCGGAGACCGGGTCGCCGACGGACGGGGTGTCGGCGGTGCCGCCGAGACACGCCACGTAGTCGTAACCGTGTTCGAGGAGGTGGCGGGTGGCGAGCGTCGCGCCGCCGAGGTCGTCGGTGACCACCGCGACGTCGTCGATGGCCTCGGGCCGCTCGTGGAGCAGCACGACGCGCGCGTCCCATGCCTCGATCTCGTTGGCCGCCAGGTCGTTCAGGCCGTGCGAGACGAGGATGAGCCCGGAGACCCGCATGCCGAGGAACGCGCGCAGGTAGTGGACCTCGCGGTCGGCCACGTAGTCCGTGTTGCCGACCAGGACCATCTTTCCGCGCTCGGCCGCCGCCTGTTCCACGGCGTGCGCCATCTCGCCGAAGAACGGCTGGCGCGAGTCCGGCACGATCATGCCTATGAGGTCGGTGCGGCGCGACGCCATCGCCTGGGCGACCCGGTCGGGCCGGTACCCCAGCTCCTTGATCGCGGCGAGCACGCGCTCGCGCGTGGCCGGGGCGACCGGCCGGGGTCCGTTGTTGATCACGTAGGACACGACGGCGGTCGAAGTACCCGCCAGTCGCGCAACGTCGTCCCGAGTCACCTTGGCCACGCGCGGAGTCTACGCGGATCGACCCCCCGCTGGGCAGGGCAGCAAGCCCGTCACCAGGTCTCGATCAGGACTCCATCCGGGCGACGCCGGACCGTACCGGCGCCGCGCTGTCCGCTTCGCCCGACTTGGCGCCCTCGGCGGCCGTACGCTTCTCCGCCTGCTTCTCCGCCTGCTTCTCCGCCTGCTTCTCCGCCCTCTTCTCCGCGACCTGCTGCTCCGCGGACTTCTTCTCCGGCTTCTCCGGCGTGACGAAGCGGTAGCCCACGTTGCGCACGGTGCCGATGAGCGACTCGTGCTCGGGGCCGAGCTTGGCGCGCAGGCGCCTCACGTGCACGTCCACCGTGCGCGTACCGCCGAAGTAGTCGTAGCCCCAGACCTCCTGCAGCAGCTGCGCGCGCGTGAAGACACGACCGGGGTGCTGCGCCAGGTACTTGAGGAGCTCGAACTCCTTGAAGGTCAGGTCGAGGACCCGGCCCTTGAGCTTCGCGCTGTACGTCGCCTCGTCCACGGACAGATCACCGTTGCGGATCTCCATGGGGGAGTCGTCGGCGACGATCTGCTGGCGGCCCATGGCGAGCCGCAGGCGCGCCTCGACCTCGGCGGGGCCCGCCGTGTCGAGCAGCACGTCGTCGATGCCCCACTCGGCGGTGACGGCCGCCAGGCCGCCCTCGGTCACGACGAGCATCAGCGGGCAGCCGGGCCCGGTGGAGCGCAGCAGCTGGCACAGGCTGCGCACCTGGGGAAGATCGCGGCGGCCGTCGATCAGGATCACGTCGGCGCCGGGGGTGTCGACGAGCGCGGGCCCCTCCGCGGGAGCCACTCGCACGTTGTGCAGGAGCAGGCCGAGAGCGGGGAGCACCTCCGTCGACGGCTGAAGGGCATTGGTCAGGAGCAGCAGAGAACTCATCGCGCCCCACCTGCCTGGGTCGTCTTGCGTTCGTGCACGGTTCGCTCGCCCATTACGTCTGGATCCTCCTCGGTCCCTGCGACGGGGGCACCTCCCACGGCCTTGGGGCAGTGGGGGAGTATGCGGCACTGCTTCGTACGGCGTCGGTCTCGCGCCCGGAGACCGTGAGCTGTGCTGCCCGGAGGGTCGTATACAACCGCTCCTGAAAGCACAAAAGGACCCGGGGGCTGCGTTGCCCGAGTCCTCTCCCAGCAGAATAGACCACATGACATGGGGTCCGGCAGGTGACGAGCGTCCTACTTCTGTGCGTCCGATCACCGAACCCGGTACGCGGGGTCACGCGCACGTGACGCTCCGTACGCGGGACGGCGTCCCGATCGAGGCCGCCTACGAGCCGTGCCGCGCGCCCGCGGACCCGGCCGGCACCCCGGCGATCGTGGTCGCCCACGGCTTCACCGGAGAGCTGCGGCGCCCCCACGTACGGCGCGCCGCGCGCGTGTTCGCGCAGCGTGCGGGCGTGGTCACCTTCTCGTTCCGGGGGCACGGGCGCTCCGGCGGGCGGTCGACCGTCGGCGACCGGGAGGTGCTCGATCTGGCGGCGGCGGTCGGGTGGGCTCGTTCGCTCGGGCACGCGCGCGTGGTGACGGTCGGGTTTTCGATGGGTGGTTCGGTGGTGCTGCGGCACGCGGCGTTGCACAGGGGGCGCACCGAAGCGCGCGCGGACGCCGTGGTGGCGGTGAGTGCCCCCGCCCGCTGGTACTACCGCGGCACGGCCCCGATGCGGCGCGTGCACTGGGCGGTCACCCGCCCGATGGGCCGCCTGGTCAGCCGCGTCGGCCTGCGCACCCGTATCCACCCGTACGAGTGGGACCCGGTGCCGCTGTCGCCGGTCGAGTCGGTGCCGCTCATCGTGCCGACGCCGCTGCTCGTGGTGCACGGCGACCGCGACCCGTACTTTCCGGTCGACCATCCGCGGATGCTGGCCGCCGCGGGCGGGACGCTGTGGCTGGAGCCGGGCATGGGCCACGCGGAGCACGCGGCCAGTGACGAGCTGCTCGCCCGGATCGCGGACTGGGCCGTGCGTGCGGCCGGTGCCGCACAAGCCGCACAATAGGACGCCGAACCGAGGTAGAGCCGAACCGAGAGGAGTCGTGGGCATGGCACACGGCACCATCCGCTACTGGGCGGCAGCCAAGGCGGCCGCGGGCGTCGCGGAGGAGCCGTACGACGCCGACACGCTCGCCGCCGCCCTGGACGGGGTACGCGCGCGACACCCCGGGGATCTGGTGCGCGTCCTGCAGCGTTCCTCGTTCCTTGTCGACGGGGACCCCGTCGGCACCCGTGGGCATGAGACGGTACGGCTGGCCGAGGGCGGCACGGTCGAGGTGCTCCCGCCGTTCGCAGGAGGGTGACATCCCGATGACCGACCCGATGGGGAACCAGCAGCATCAGCGATACCCGCAGCACCCGCAGCACCCGCAGCAGTACGACGAGTACGGGCGGCCGTACGGCGAGTACGACGCGGCGTCGTACGACCAGCACGACCCATACGCCCAGTACGACGAGTACGGGCAGCATCCGCGGCAACAGCCGCACCAGACCCAGCAGACCCAGCAGCAGACTCAGCAGACCCAGCAGTGGCAGGGGCAGACCTGGGACACCCGGGTCCAGCCGCCGCCGGTGCCGCAGCAGGGGTACCAGTACGGGAGCCAGCTCGCGGACCAGCCCGGGGACCAGTACGGGACCGCGCAGCCGCAGCCGCAGCAGCCGCCCCAGCAGGAGTGGTCGTACGAGCCGACCCCACACGGCCCCGGGGCCCCGCAGGTTTCACAGACCCCCCAGGCTTCACAGACCCCGCAGGCCCCGCCCGACGCCTCCTACGGCCCCGCCACCACCACCGGCACCCCCCGCGTCACCGACGCCCAGCGGGCCCGCGCCGAGGGTCGGTCGCCGATCATCGATCCGGGTATCAAGCCCGCCGGGCTCACCGCCGTGCTCGGCCTGCTGCTCGCGGGCGGCGCCGCCGTCGGCTCGTACGCGCTGCTCGTGCCGCTCCTGGTGCTGCAGGCGCTCACGGCCGCCGGCTGGTTCCGGCTCAACGGCATGTGGCCCGCCCGGCAGGGCATCGCCCTGGCCTTCGCGGGCGGCGTCGTGGCCGACGTGGCGTTGCTCGCGGCGGGCCGGGAGCACGGGGCGGCCGCGATCTTCGGCACGCTCGGCGCGTGGGTGCTGCTCACCGTGGTGCTGCAACTGCGCTCGCGGGCGGAGCCGGACGAGCGGATGTACGGGCTCATGGCGACCGTTGCCTCGGCGGCGCTCGCGATCGTCGCGGCCGGGCACCTGGCCGCCGACCCGCACGCCGTGACGGTCGGCGCGGTGGCGGTCGCCGTGGCGGCCGTGAGATCGGAAGAGCGTCG
>NZ_JAPHNL010000262.1 GCF_026274175.1 Streptomyces beihaiensis | reverse complement strand
GACATCGGCGGGGGTCGGGTAGACGCCGTACGGAGCCTTCGCCGCCGCCAGCTCCACCACATGCGAGACGATCTCGACGCCGGCCGTCTCCCTCAGGTACGACCGCGCGATGGCGCCCAGCGCGACCCGCGCCGCCGTCTCCCGCGCGGACGCCCGCTCCAGGATCGGACGCGCCTCCTCGAAGCCGTACTTCTGCATACCCGCCAGATCCGCGTGACCGGGCCGCGGCCGGGTCAGCGGCGCGTTGCGTGCCAGGTCCTCAAGGACCTCCGGATCGACCGGGTCGGCGGCCATGACCTGTTCCCACTTCGGCCACTC
>NZ_JAPHNL010000261.1 GCF_026274175.1 Streptomyces beihaiensis | reverse complement strand
CCGTCGTTGAAGATGTTGCAGTTCTGGTAGATCTCCACCAGGGCGGTGCCGGGGTGTTCGGCGGCCTGGCGCAGGACGTCGGTGAGGTGTTTGCGGTCGGAGTCGACGGTGCGGGCCACGAAGGTGGCTTCCGCGCCCAGGGCGAGGGAGACGGGGTTGAAGGGCTGGTCGAGGGAGCCCATCGGGGTGGATTTGGTGATCTTGCCGATTTCGGAGGTGGGGGAGTACTGGCCCTTGGTCAGCCCGTAGATCCGGTTGTTGAAGAGGAGGATCTTGAGGTTGACGTTGCGGCGCAGGGCGTGGATGAGGTGGTTGCCGCC
>NZ_JAPHNL010000260.1 GCF_026274175.1 Streptomyces beihaiensis | reverse complement strand
GGCGCCCGCGCACCCGAGCGGACAAGGCCGCGCGGACAAGGCTTACGGGTCCCGCGCGAACCGCGCCTACCTGCGCAAGCGTGGGATCCGCTGCACGATCCCGGAGAAGCGCGACCAGGTCGCCCACCGCCTCAAGCGCGGCTTGCGTGGTGGGCGTCCGCCGAAGTTCGACGCGGAGGATTACAAGGCTCGCCACGCGGTCGAGTGCGGGATCAATCGCCTCAAGCGCCACCGCGCGGTCGCTACCCGCTACGACAAACTCGCCGTCCGCTACGAGGCAACCGTGCTGGTCGCGGCCATCAACGAGTGGCTGTGAGCCGC
>NZ_JAPHNL010000259.1 GCF_026274175.1 Streptomyces beihaiensis | reverse complement strand
CCGCGCCGGATCGCCGCCCGCGCGGCCGCGCGCCGGATGGCGTGGCTGCTCGGCGAGACGGTGGGGCAGCGGGTCGGGTACACGGTGCGCGGCGAGCGGGTCGTGGGGCCGCACGCGCGCGTGGAGGTCGTCACGACCGGTGTGCTCCTCCAGCGCCTCCAGCGCGACCAGGAGCTGAGCGGCGTGGACACGGTGCTCCTGGACGAGGTGCACGAGCGGCACCTGGACGCGGACACGGCGGCGGCGTTCCTGTGCGACGTGCGCGCCGCTCTGCGGCCCGACCTGGAGCTGGTCGCCGCGTCGGCGACGACGGACGCCGAGGGCTGGGCCCGGCTGCTCGGCGGGGCCGAGATCGTGGCGGCCGAAGGCGTCACGCACCCCGTGGAGGTGGTGTGGGCGCCGCCTCCGCGCGCGGTGCGACCGCCGCACGGGACGCGGGTGGATCCGGCGCTGCTCACGCATGTGGCGGGCGTGGTGCGCAGGGCGCTGGCGGAGCGGGACGGGGACGTGCTGTGTTTCCTGCCCGGGGTGGGCGAGATCGCGCGCGTGGCCGGGCAGCTGGACGGGCTCGGCGATGTCGAGGTGCTTCAGGTGCACGGGCGGGCACCCGCCGCTGTCCAGGACGCCGTGCTCTCGCCGGGGACGCGGCGCCGGGTGGTGCTCGCCACGGCCGTCGCCGAGTCGTCGCTGACGGTGCCCGGGGTGCGGGTCGTGGTGGACGCCGGGCTCGCCCGTGAGCCGCGGGTGGACCACGCGCGCGGGTTGAGCGCGCTGACGACGGTGCGGGCTTCGCGTGCGACGGGCACGCAGCGCGCGGGCCGCGCCGGGCGGGAGGCGCCGGGGGCGGTGTACCGGTGCTGGGACGAGGCGGAGGACGGGCGGCTCACGCGGTTCCCGGCGCCGGAGATCAAGGTGGCGGACCTGACGGCGTTCGCACTGCAGGCGGCCTGCTGGGGTGATCCGCGGGCGTCCGGGCTCGCGCTGCTCGACGCGCCGCCGGGCGGGGCGATGGCTGCGGCGCGGTCCGTCCTGGCGGCGGTCGGCGCCGTGGACGCGGACTCGGGCAAGGTCACCGAGCGCGGCACCCGGCTCGCCCGGCTCGGTCTGCACCCGCGGCTCGGCCGGGCGTTGCTCGACGCGGCGCCCGTGGTCTCGGCGCGCCGGGCCGCGGAGGTCGTGGCGCTGTTGAGCGAGGAGCCGCCGCGCGAGTACGGGGACGATCTGGCCGGTGCGCTGCGCACGGCGCGGCGCGGAGGTGACGCGTACGGGTCCCGCTGGCGCGCGGAGGTGCGCAGGCTCACCGGGCTCAAGGGCGAGGACGAAGACACGCCGAAGGGGCCCGGCTCCCCCGCCGGTGGCGGCCGCGCCGCCGTTGACGGCAGCGCCCGCGGTGACGATCACGCGGCCGGGGTCGTCGCGGCGCTCGCGTTCCCGGAACGGGTCGCCCGCGCGGACGCCGGTTCGTATCTGATGGCGTCCGGGACCCGGGCCGACGTCGCCGACGGATCGGCGCTGCGCGACGCCCGGTGGATCGCCGTCGCCGTCGCCGACCGGCCGGTGGGGCACGGGCACGCGCGCGTGCGGCTCGGCGCGGTGGTGGACGAGGAGACCGCGCGGTGGGCGGCCGCCCCGCTGTACACGAGCGGCGAGGACGTCCGCTGGGCGGGCGGTGAGTTGGTGGCGCGTGAGGTCACCCGGCTCGGCGCGGTCGAACTGTCCGTACGTCCGCTCAAGAACCCCGGCCACGGGCTCCTGCGCGGGGCGCTGCTCGACGGACTGCGACGCGAGGGGCTCGGGCTGCTGCGGTGGGACCGGGACGCGCGCGTGCTGCGGGAGCGTCTGGCCTTCCTGCGCCACCACCTCGGACATCCGTGGCCGGACATGCGCGACGAGGCGCTCCTGGCCCGCGCGGAGGAGTGGCTCGAGCCGGAGCTGAGTGCGGCGCGGCGCCGGGCGGACCTGGCGCGGATCGACGCCGGGCAGGCGCTGCGGCGGCTGCTCCCGTGGGCCGACGGGCAGGCGGCGCGCCTGGACGAGCTGGCGCCGGAGCGGCTTGAGGTGCCGAGCGGGTCGCGGGTGCGGGTCGACTACTCGGATCCCGAACAGCCGGTCCTCGCGGTGAAGTTGCAGGAGATGTTCGGGTTGCAGGAGACACCGCGCGTGGCCGGCGCGCCCGGCGTGCCCGGCGTGCCCGTCCTCGTACATCTGCTGTCACCCGCCGGGCGGCCCGCCGCCGTCACCGCCGACCTCGCCTCGTTCTGGCGTGACGGCTACCGCTCCGTACGGGCCGATCTGCGCGGCCGCTACCCGAAGCACCCCTGGCCCGAGGACCCGACGACGGCAGAACCGACGCGTCGCACCAACACACGCCGGTAGCGGCCCCTCGAAGTGAGCCCTCAACCAGTCCGCGGCCTCCCTTCACACGCCCGCGGGCTGCGGCGCGCGCTCCGGCGCGCCTTCCGGTTCGCCCGGCCGCCTGCCGCGCGCCTCCAGCCACAGCGAGAGCGCCAGCAGCACCAGGCCGAGGCCCAGGAAGCCCCACGGCAGGTAGGACGTGAGCAGGAGGACCAGGGTGCGCTGCGACTTGACGAGGGCGACCGTCGACTTGACGTAGTCGGGGCGCATCGTGACGTCGCCCGCGAACGCGGTGATCTTCTTGCCGTCACCGACCAGGGTGCCGCCGCGCATCTCCTCCTTGTGCCGCTCCTCGCCGTAGACGGGCGCGCCGGTGACGGGGTCGACGAGGAACGTGCGGACGGTCGTGTACCACATCTGGGTGCCCGTCCTGGCCAGGGACGCGGCGGTGATGCCCTTGACGGGGAGTTTCTTGGGGAAGGGGACTCGCGTCCAGGGGATGGTCTGCTCGAAGTCGTAGACCTTCAGGCCGTGGAAGGTGCGGGTGCCCTTGTAGTGGATGGGGCGGGTGATGCGGGCTCGCGCGTCGAAGTACTCGTAGTCCCGCTTCTGCGTGAGGAAGGGCCACTTGAACTCGATGCCCTCGCGCCTGACCGGGTCGCCGTCGACGGACTCTCCGGTGGCGTGGACCGGGGCCTGACTGTGGGCGTCGAAGATGTACGTCTCGGGGATCTCGGAGACCATCTTGCCGTCGGGGCCGACGATGTAGGAGAGCGCCTTCCAGACGACGACGTCGCGCCCGGCGCTCTTCTCGATCTTGTTGGACGCTTCGACGTCACCGCTGAGCGTCTGTACGACGCTGAGCTTGGACACCTTCTTGTCGCGCATGGTGCCGTAGTCGATGAGCGTGGCGTTCTTCGCCTCCAGGACCACGGTCTGGTACTCGTCGGGCGGGATCTTCGCCAGGCGCGCAAACGCGTACCAGCGCATCAGGGGGGACAGCGCCGTGAAGAACACGGCGAAGGCGAGCAGGATCAGGCTGGCCTTGCGGCGCATCTCGGCGGCCCTCCTTCGTCAGGGGTGCTCGGGCACGGTCGTCAGCAATGGCTTCGGGGGCGCCTTGCCTCCCGCCGGGGCGCCGACCGCCGTGATGGTGAGGACGAGAGCGAGCGCCGCGGCGAGTCCGGCCGCGGCCGCGATGAGGGCACGCATCTGTGGCCTCCCTGCGGGCACACGCACACGAATCTGATGAGGCGTCAGACCTCTGGGTCGGTGCACCGTAGCAATGGCGGGGAGAGATGAGAACACGTCGCGCAGCACGTGCGCGGACAGGTGCGCACGCAGGGGCACGCACACGGACGGGGCCGGGGCCGGGGCCGGGGACGGGGACGGGGCCGGGGCCGGGGACGGGGCTGCGGACACGCCCGAGCCCCCGGTCTCGGGCGGCCGGGGGCTCGGGCGGGGAGACTCCTGTCCCGTTACGCGGACGGGCTCGGGCTCGGCGACGCCGTCGGTGCGGTGGTCGCCGTGGCGTCGCCGGACGGGGCCGCGGTCACCTCGACCTCGACGACGAGGCGCGCGCCGCCCGCCGTGTCGATGCGCAGCAGGAACGTGCCGGTCGTGTCGTCGGCGTACATCTTCGGCAGCTTCAACAGGCCGTCGGCGTCGGTGGTGAGCCCCTTGAGGGTGCGGACCGGGTTGCCGTCCTTGTCCTTGAAGTAGGGGCCCTTGTCGGCGACCGCGGGGGCGGTGGCGTCCTTGTCGTCGGCGGTCTTGAGGAACGTGGCCGTCGCGGCGACGCCGTCGGCGACCGCGTCCTTGTACGTCGCCTTCACCTGGACCTGGTCGGCGAATTCGCCGCCCGCGACACAGCTGTACTTCGTGTCGCCGGTGCGGGCCAGCGTGTCGGCCTGCGGCGCGGTGACGCTCGCCCTGTAGTCGAGGCCCCGCATGATGCGGTCCACGACGGTGGCACGGATCGTGAATTCGCCGGTCCGCTCGCCCGCGCGCAACGCCGGGGCGGTGGCCTTGCCCGAGTCGCCGGTGGTGACGGTGGCGGTGGTGGTGCCGTCGGCGAATGTGGCGTCCGTGTCGCCGAGGATCTGGAAACGCACCCCTACGCCTGTGACGCCGTCGCCGTCCGCGTTCTCGGCACGGACCGCCACCTGCTCGGTGAAGGTGTCGCCCGCCATGGCGCTCAGCGCACCGGTGCCCGCGTCGGCGAGGTCGGCGACCGACTGGGCGGGGCTGGTGCCGGTGCCCGTCGTGGGCGGGGTGGTCGGACTCGCCGGGGCGGTCGGGGTCGGGGAGGCGGTCGGGGTCGGGGAGGCGTGCGCAGTGGGCGAGGCGTCCGGGGTGGGCGGGGCGGACGTGTGCCCGCTCTGGCCGCCGTGGGGCGTGGCGGGGGACGACGGGGTGACGGCCGGGGTCCCGGACGGCCGCGGTGTGGGCTCGGAGTCCGCCCGGCCGCCGCGGGGGTGCTTGGGCAGGACGCCGCTGCCGTTGGGCACCTCGTGCGTGCCCTTGCGGTAGTACTCCAGCCAGGACAGGACGGTGGCCAGGTAGTCCGAGGAGTTGTTGTAGCTGAGGATCGCCTCGTCCAGCTGCTTGGCGTTCGACAGGTCGCGGTCGCCGCGGCACAGGTAGTGGCCGGCGGCGAGGGCGGCGTCGTAGACGTTGTTGGGGTCCTTCTTGCCGTCGCCGTTGCCGTCGCGGCCCGCCCACGCCCACGTCGAGGGGATGAACTGCATGGGGCCGACGGCCCGGTCGTGCTCGGTGTCGCCGTCGTACGAACCCCCGTCGCTGTCCGGGATGTTCGCGAAGCCCTTGCCGTCGAGGACCGGGCCGAGGATCGGGGTGAGCGTGGTGCCCGCCGCGTCCACGTTGCCTCCGCGGGCCTGGCCCGACTCGACCTTGCCGATCGCGGCGAGCAGCTGCCAGGGAAGGTGACAGCCCGGCTTGCTGGTGGCGAGCTCCGCCTCGGCCTTCTTGTACGCGTCCAGGACCGTCGCGGGAATGCCGGCCTGCGGTTCCTCGTCGCCGCCGCCGGCCGGGGCTCCGGCGCTCGGCCCTTCGTTGGGGCTGTTCAGCGGCGGCAGGTCGGTGTAGTAGCCGGAGTCGCCCGACGCGGTGCCGGGGGTGCCGTCGCCGCCGTCACCGCCGTCGACGCCGCCGGCGCCCTCGGAGTGGTCCTCGGCGGTCGGGGTGGCGGAACCGGTTCTGTGCGGGAGCATGGTGCCCGGCGCCTGTGACGCGGACAGGGCCGCGACCGCCGCACCGGCGACCGCGGCCGACATCACACCCCTGCGCAGCCTCCTGCCGAAAACCGCCGCCATGCCGCGTACCCCTCCCGCATCAGTTGTAGTGGCGCGTCCACACGTGTCGTGGCCATCCACTCGGCTCGCCCCAGGTCCTGGAGCCTGCCCGCCGCACGCTCCCCAGCGCACGGACCCCGCCGAACCCTACGACAACTTCCGGCTCACAGACACCCGTTCGGGTCCGCTTTCGGCCGATTGTTCATATTGATGACGGCCGTTGGTCGCAACGGTGTGGCAACCGTGAGGAAGGAGCAAAACCGCACCGGTTCCGCTCCTTGGCCCTGCCGCACCGGCCTGCCGCGGTGGCTGCCGGCTCGGGCGTCAGTGCGCCGCCGACTTCCAGTCCGGGCCCACACCCACCGAGACGTCGAGCGGCGCCCGCAGCTGCACGGCACCCGCCATCTCGCGGCGGACCAGCTCCTCCACGGCGTCGGCCTCGCCCGGCGCGATCTCCAGGACGACTTCGTCGTGGACCTGGAGCAGCAGCCGGGAGGCCCGCTTCTCCTCGGACAGTGCCCGGTCGACTTGGAGCATCGCGATCTTCACGATGTCCGCCGCCGTGCCCTGGATCGGCGCGTTGAGCGCCATGCGCTCAGCCATCTCGCGGCGCTGACGGTTGTCCGAGTTGAGATCCGGCAGATAGCGGCGGCGGCCCAGCATCGTCTCCGTGTACCCCGTGGCACGGGCCTCGTCGACGGCGCGGCGCAGGTAGTCGCGCACCCCGCCGAACCGCTCGAAGTACGTGTCCATCAGGGCACGCGCCTCGGCCGCCTCGATGTTCAGCTGCTGCGAGAGACCGAACGCGGACAGGCCGTACGCCAGCCCGTACGACATCGCTTTGATCTTGCGGCGCATCTCCGCGTCGACCGCGCCCCTGGAGACCCCGAACACCTGCGAGGCGACCGTCGTGTGCAGGTCCTCGCCGGAGGTGAACGCCTCGATGAGGCCCTCGTCCTGAGACAGGTGCGCCATGACGCGCAGTTCGATCTGGCTGTAGTCGGCCGTCATCAGCGACTCGAAGCCCTCGCCGACGACGAAGCCCTGGCGGATCGCCCGGCCCTCGTCGGTACGGACCGGGATGTTCTGCAGGTTCGGTTCGGTCGACGACAGGCGGCCGGTCGCCGCGACCGTCTGGTTGAACGTCGTGTGGATGCGGCCGTCCGCCGCGATCGTCTTGATCAGGCCCTCGACCGTGACCCGCAGCTTGGCCTGCTCGCGGTGGCGCAGCATGATCACGGGCAGCTCGTGGTCGGTCTGCGTGGCCAGCCAGGCCAACGCGTCCGCGTCCGTCGTGTAACCGGTCTTCGTCTTCTTCGTCTTGGGCAGGTCGAGCTCGCCGAAGAAGACCTCCTGGAGCTGCTTGGGCGAGCCGAGGTTGAACTCGTGGCCCACCGAGGCGTGCGCCTCCTTCACGGCCTGCTGCACGGCGCCCGCGAACATCTGCTCCATCGACTCCAGATGGGCGCGGTCCGCGGCGATGCCGTGCCGCTCCATCCGGGCGAGCAGCGCCGAGGTGGGCAGTTCGATGTCGGTGAGGAGATCCGCCGCGCCGACCTCCTTGAGCCGCTCGCCGAACGCCTCACCCAGGTCGAGGATCGCGCGGGCCTGCACCATGAGCGCGTCCGCCTCGGCCTGTTCGTCCTCCTCCGTGCCGAACGCCAGCTGCCCGTCGGCCGGGGCGGGGGCCAGCTCGCGGCCCAGGTACTCGAGGGACAGCGCGTCGAGCGCGAACGAACGGCGACCGGGCTTGACCAGGTACGCGGCCAGCGCCGTGTCCATGGTGACGCCCTCGACGCGCCAGCCGTGCTCGGCGAAGACCCGCATCACAGCCTTGGCGTTGTGCAGCACCTTCGGCTTCTTCGCGTCGGCCAGCCACACGGCGAACGCCTTCTCGTCGGCCTCGTCCAGCGTCGACGGGTCGAACCAGGCGGCCGCTCCCCCGGCGGCGGCGAGCGCCACCTCGGTCACCGAACCCGCACCGAGCGACCAGGTGTCGACGCTCGCCAGGCCCAGCACCTGCTTGCCGTGCTCGGCCAGCCACGGCGCCACCTCACCCGTGCCGAGCACCGCCCCGTCCAGCCGCACACCCGGCTCCACCGGGCTCTCCTC
This sequence comes from Streptomyces beihaiensis, assembly GCF_026274175.1. Classification (GTDB taxonomy): domain Bacteria; phylum Actinomycetota; class Actinomycetes; order Streptomycetales; family Streptomycetaceae; genus Streptomyces; species Streptomyces beihaiensis. Next base: position 39,886 of record NZ_JAPHNL010000259.1, on the reverse strand, counting down.
GCCCTCCTCGGCGCCCGGGTCGACGGCGAACAGCCGCTCGCGCAGTGACGGGTTACGGATCTCAAGGGTGTCCAGGATCATCGTGACCGCCTTGCGGTCGTACGCCTCACGCGCCAGGTCCTCGACCGTCTTCGCCAGCTCGACGTCGCGCACCATCTCGGTCAGCCGGCGGTTCAGCTTCACGGCCTCCAGGTGGTCGCGGAAGTTCTGCCCCGCCTTGCCCTTGACCTCGTCGGCCCGCTCCACCAGTTCCGCGAACGAACCGAACTGGTTGATCCACTTGGCAGCCGTCTTCTCGCCGACGCCCGGGATGCCCGGCAGATTGTCCGACGGGTCGCCGCGCAGCGCCGCGAAGTCCGGGTACTGGGCCGGGGACAGCCCGTACTTCTCCTGGACCTTCTGCGGCGTGAACCGCGTCAGCTCGGAGACACCCTTGGTCGGGTACAACACGGTCACATGGTCGGAGACCAGCTGGAAGGAGTCCCGGTCACCCGTGACCACCAGGACCTCGAACCCGGCCGCCTCCGCCTGCGTGGCGAGCGTGGCGATGACGTCGTCGGCCTCGAACCCCTCCACGGCGAAACGCGGCGCGTGCATCGCGTCGAGCAGCTCGCCGATCAGCTCGACCTGGCCCTTGAACTCGTCGGGCGTCTTCGACCGGTTCGCCTTGTAGTCGGAGAACTCCTGCGAGCGCCACGTCTTGCGCGACACGTCGAACGCCACCGCGAAGTGCGTGGGCGCCTCGTCGCGCAGCGTGTTCGCCAGCATCGACGCGAACCCGTAGAACGCGTTCGTCGGCTGGCCCGTCGCCGTCGTGAAATTCTCCGCGGGCAGCGCGAAGAACGCCCGGTACGCCAGCGAGTGCCCGTCCATGAGCATCAGGCGAGGGCGGCCGCCCTCGCCACCGCCGGCCGCCTTCGCCGCGGGCCCCTGCGCCGCTTTCACCGCCGTCGTCTTCTTCGGCGCCGTCGTCTTCTTCGCTGCTTTCTCTGCCACGCCCCCGATCCTGCCACGCCCCACTGACAGCGCCGCCCACGCGCCGACCGGACCGGGCCGCTGTCAGTCGTCCGTGCGAGGATCGAGGATGTAACACACAGCAAGCACCGCCCCACCCGCACGGCCCGCTCGAAGGGGAGCACGCCATGGCAAGGAAGCCGCCCGTATCCGACCCGGTGCAGGACGCGCCGCAGGTCGCACAGCCGCAGCACCACGCCGCCGGGCTCCCCGCCGTCACCCACTCCCTCAGGATGGCCCGCGAGCAGATGGGGGTGAGGCGCACCGCGCTCACCCTGCTGCGGGTCAACCAGAAGGACGGTTTCGACTGCCCCGGCTGTGCCTGGCCCGAGCCGGAGCACCGGCACACGGCGGAGTTCTGCGAGAACGGCGCGAAGGCCGTCGCCGAGGAGGCCACCCTGCGCCGGGTGACTCCCGAGTTCTTCGCCGCCCACCCCGTCACCGACCTGGCCACCCGCTCGGGGTACTGGCTGGGCCAGCAGGGCCGTCTCACCCACCCCATGTACCTGGCGGAGGGCTCCGACCGGTACGAGCCGGTGACCTGGGAGCGGGCCTTCGACATCGTCGCCGACGAGCTGACCGCGCTCGCCTCGCCCGACCAGGCCGTCTTCTACACCTCGGGCCGCACCAGCAACGAGGCGGCGTTCCTCTACCAGCTCTTCGCCCGCGAGTTCGGCACGAACAACCTGCCCGACTGCTCGAACATGTGCCACGAGTCGTCCGGCTCCGCCCTCACCGAGACCATCGGCGTCGGCAAGGGCAGCGTCCTGCTGGAGGATCTCTACAAAGCGGACCTGATCATCGTCGCCGGGCAGAACCCCGGCACCAACCACCCGCGCATGCTCTCCGCCCTGGAGAAGGCCAAGGCGGGCGGCGCGAAGATCATCTCGGTGAACCCGCTGCCGGAGGCGGGCCTGGAGCGCTTCAAGAACCCGCAGACCCCCAAGGGCCTCACCAAGGGCGCCGCCCTGACCGACCTGTTCCTCCAGATCCGGCTCGGCGGCGACCAGGCGCTCTTCCGCCTCCTCAACAAGCTCGTCCTCGACACCGAGGGCGCGGTCGACGACACCTTCATCGCCGAACACACCCACGGCTTCGACGCGTTCGCCGCCGCGGCCCGCGCCGCCGACTGGGACGAGACGCTCAAGGCGACCGGTCTGTCCCGCGCGGACATCGAGCGCGCCCTGGAGATGGTGCTCGCCTCCCGGCGCACCGTCGTGTGCTGGGCGATGGGGCTGACCCAGCACAAGCACTCGGTCCCCACCATCCGAGAAGTCGTCAACTTCCTGCTGCTGCGCGGCAACATCGGTCGCCCCGGCGCCGGAGTGTGCCCCGTGCGCGGCCACTCCAACGTGCAGGGCGACCGCACCATGGGCATCTTCGAGCGGCCCGCGCCCGCGTTCCTCGACGCCCTCCAGAAGGAGTTCGGCTTCGCCCCGCCACGCGAGCACGGCTACGACGTGGTCCGCGCCATCCGCGCCCTGCGCGACGGCGACGCGAAGGTCTTCTTCGCCATGGGCGGCAATTTCGTCGCCGCGTCCCCCGACACCGACGTCACCGAGGCGGCCATGCGCCGCGCCCGCCTGACCGTGCACGTGTCGACCAAGCTCAACCGGTCGCACACCGTCACCGGCGCCCGCGCCCTCATCCTGCCGACCCTGGGCCGCACCGAGCGCGATCTTCGGCCCGGCCCGGACGGGAAGGGCAGCGAGCAGTTCGTGACCGTGGAGGACTCCATGGGCATGGTGCACGCCTCGCGCGGCCGCCTCGCCCCGGCCTCCCCGCACCTGCTGTCCGAACCCGCCATCGTGGCCCGCCTCGCCCGCCGCGTCCTGGGCCCCGAATCCGCCACGCCCTGGGAGGAGTTCGAGCAGGACTACGCGACGATCCGCGACCGCATCGCCCGTGTCGTCCCCGGCTTCGAGGACTTCAACGCGCGCGTGAGCGGTTCCGCCGGTCGCTCTGGAGGGTTCGCGCTGCCGCACGCGCCGCGCGACGAGCGCCGTTTCCCCACCGCCACCGGCAAGGCCAACCTCACCGCCGCGCCCGTCGAGTACCCGCGCGTGCCCGAGGGCCGCCTGCTGTTGCAGACGCTGCGCTCGCACGACCAGTACAACACCACGATCTACGGCCTGGACGACCGCTACCGCGGCGTCCGGCACGGCCGCCGCGTCGTCCTCGTCAACCCCGACGACGCGAAGGAACTCGACCTGGCCGACGGCACGTACGTGGACCTGGTGAGCGAGTGGTACGGGCCCGAGGGGCCCTCGCCGGAAGGGCGGGCGACGGGAGGGCGGGACGACGGAGTGGAGCGGCGGGCGCCCGGGTTCCGCGTGGTGCACTACCCGACCGCGCGCGGCTGCGCGGCCGCGTACTACCCGGAGACCAATGTGCTGGTGCCGCTGGACGCCACCGCGGACACCAGCAACACCCCCGCCAGCAAGTCGGTCGTCGTCCGCCTGGAACAATCACCGACCGACTGAGCGTTTGCTCAGCGAGGTCCGAAGAACCAGCACCCACGACGGACGGAGCCGGAGCCCATGGGCGAGCAGCACCACGTGAAGTTCCCGCAAGAGGTCATCGACGAGTACTCGGCGCTCGGCGTCGACCTGCCCGCCCTGTTCTCCGCCGGGCACCTCGGCACCCGCATGGGCATCGAGGTCAAGGAGGCCGCGGCCGACCGCGTCGTCGGCACCATGCCCGTCGAGGGCAACACCCAGCCCTACGGCCTGCTGCACGGCGGCGCCTCCGCCGTCCTCGCCGAGACCCTCGGCTCCGTCGGCGCCATGCTCCATGGCGGCAGTACCAAGCTCGCCGTCGGCGTCGACCTCAACTGCACCCACCACCGCGGCGCCCGCTCCGGCCTCGTCACCGGAGTCGCCACACCCGTCCACCGCGGCCGCTCCACCGCCACGTACGAGATCGTCATCACCGACGAACAGGACAAGCGGGTCTGCACCGCCCGCCTGACCTGCATGCTCAAGGACGCGCCCACCCCGCCGAAGTGACAGCGGCCGTCGGCGGCGCCACCACGCGAGGGTCACGCGCCGCCGACAATCTCACACGGATGTAACACTCGGTTACCACCGCCGCAACGCGACGCCGCCCCCTCGCACCGCACCCCCGTACCGCCCGGCCGGGCCCGGCCCCGCACCCCGCGACATGTCCTTCCAGCCGCCGACCACGGACCAAGATCACTTCAAGTCCCCGAGCGGAACTGGGCATTCGCACTATGCGAACACAGCGCCACGGCATGCATACGCCCCAATCGTCCACACTTCGCCCCACCGGACGCGCGCCGGGCACACGCCGTCATAACAAGAGCGTCACATCCTCCACCGGGTCGTCTCCCTCCCTGCGGCCTGAGCTTATAGTCACGGCCAGTCACCGCGCCGCCGGGCGCGTCACTTGCACGGCCCCTGTACCACCCCAGTACGGCCCGGCGAGACACACGGCCCCGACCAGGGGCCGCGCCAGGGAGAGGAATGATCGTGCGTCACCGTTCTCTGCTCATACTCACCACCGCGCTCACCACGGGCGCGCTCACGCTCACCGCTTGCGGGTCGCGCGACAACAACAGCAACAAGGGCGGCGGCGGCAACACCACCGTCACCATCGGCGTCGACGCACCCCTCACCGGCCAGAACTCCGCCACCGGCCTCGGCATCCAGTACGGCGCCCAGATCGCCATCGACAACGCCAACAAGAACAAGACCGTCCCCGGCGTCACCTTCAAGCTCTCCGCCAAGGACGACAAGGCCCTGCCCGCCACCGGCCAGCAGAACGCCACCGCCTTCGTCGCCGACAAGAGCGTCCTCGGCGTCGTCGGCCCCCTCAACTCCGGCGTCGCCACACAGATGCAGCAGGTCTTCGACACGGCGAACCTCGTGGAGATCTCCCCCTCCAACACCTCGCCCGAACTCACCATGGGCAAGAACTGGCAGACCAACCCGGTCCGCCCGTACAAGACCTACTTCCGCACCGCCACGACCGACGCCATGCAGGGCGGCTTCGCAGCCGACTACGCGTACAACACCCTCAAGAAGCGCAAGGTCTTCGTCGTCGACGACAAGCAGACCTACGGCGCCGGCCTCGCCAAGCTCTTCATCAAGGGCTTCACCAAGGCAGGCGGCAAGATCGCCGGAACCGACCACATCAACGTCGGCGACCGCGACTTCGCCACCCTCGTCACCAAGATCAAGAACTCCGGCGCCGACCTGCTCTACTACGGCGGCCAGTACGACGAGTCCCAGGTCCTCACCAAGCAGCTCAAGGACTCCGGCGCCAAGATCCCGCTCTTCGGCGGCGACGGCATGTTCGCCACCACCTACATCAAGACCGCCGGCAAGGCGGCCGAGGGCGACCTCGCCACCTCCATCGGCGTCCCCGTCGACACCCTCCCCGCCGCCAAGGACTTCGTCGCCACCTACAAGGCCAAGAAGTACCCCGGCGACTACGGCGCCTACGGCGCGTACTCCTACGACGCCACCACCGCCATCATCAAGGCCGTCGCCCAGGTCGCGAAGGACGGCAAGCTCCCCGCCGACGCCCGCCAGCAGGTCGTCGACGCCGTCCAGAAGACCAACTTCCAGGGCCTGTCCGGCCAGCTCTCCTTCGACAAGTTCGGCGACACCACCAACAAGCAGCTCACCGTGTACCAGGTCGTCAACGGCAAGTGGAAGTCCGTCAAGAGCGGCACCTTCAACCCCAGCAACTGACCCAGGAACACCCCGGCGCCACAGCGCACCAGGGCCGCGCGGGACCCTCACCGGGTCACCGCGCGGCCCGCCACACCCGAAAACTCCCACCACACGGAGGCCACGCGGTGAACACCCTGCCGCAGCAGCTGGCCAACGGGCTGTTCCTCGGCTCGATGTACGGGCTGATCGCCATCGGCTACACGATGGTGTACGGCATCGTCCAGCTCATCAACTTCGCCCACGGCGAGATCTTCATGACCGGCGGCTTCGGCGCACTCACGGTCTACCTAGCCCTGCCCCACGGCATATCCATGTGGATAGCCCTCCCCCTCATGCTCGCCGGCGGAGCCCTCGTCTCCGTCCTCATCGGCGTCGGAGCGGAACGCTTCGCCTACCGTCCCCTGCGCGGCGCCCCACGCCTGGCCCCTCTCATCACCGCCATCGGCCTCTCCCTCGCCCTCCAGCAGGCCGTCTTCAACTGGTACCCCGACGCCAAGTCCGCCCGCGTCTTCCCCCAACTCGCCTTCGGGCCCTACCACATCGGCTCCATCACCATCCAGAGCGGCGACATCTTCGTCATCGTCGCCGCCCCTCTGTGCATGGCGGCCCTCGCCTTCTTCGTCCGCCTCTCCCGCACCGGCCGCGCCATGCAGGCCACCGCCCAGGACCCGGACACCGCCCAGCTCATGGGCATCGACACCAACCGCATCATCGTCATCGCCTTCGCCATCGGCGGGCTCTTCGCCGCCGTCGCCGGCGTCGCCTACGGCCTGCGCTACGGCAGCGTCGAATACGACATGGGCTTCATCGCCGGACTCAAAGCCTTCACCGCCGCCGTGCTCGGCGGCATCGGCAACATCTACGGCGCCATGCTCGGCGGCCTCGTCCTCGGCCTCGCCGAAGCCATGGCCACGGCATACATCTCCGACGTCCCCGGCATGCACCAACTCGGCGGCCAAGGCTGGTCCTCCGTATGGGCCTTCGTCCTCCTCATCCTCGTACTCCTCTTCAGACCACAAGGTCTGCTCGGCGAACGCGTCGCGGACAGGGCGTGACCACCATGACCAACACCGAGACCACCCCGGTCGTCCCGCTCCCCGCGAACACCGCCCGCCACCTCACCACCGCGGGCGCCCTCATCACCATCGCCTCCACCTTCCTCTCCTGGACCTGGACCTCCGCATTCCCCGGCGACCTCACCGTCTACGGCTACCCCGCGGGTCTCCAGATCATCACCCTCGTCACCGCCGCCCTCACCCTCCTGCTCGCCCTCACCGGCTACAAGAGCGGCGCCCTGGCCCGCCTCAACCCCAGCCGCAGCAACAACCCCACCGCCCTCGCCGCACTCGGCACCTTCGGCGTCGTCTGGTTCACCGCCATCGCCATCGCCGTCGACCTCGGCGGACTCGTCAACCTCGACCCCGGCGGCTACATCGCCGCGGTCGGCGCCCTCATCACCGCCACCGGCGCCCTCGGCCTGCCCCTCCACCGCAACACCCGCGACTCCCTCCACACCCCCGACTGGGCCGAACGCCCCGCCCTCGCGCCCGTCCACCGCGCCCTGCACACACTGCGCCTGGCCAAACCACCGCAGGCCCGCCCCACCAGCACCCCCGAACCCTGGATCGACCGCCTCACCATCACCGTCGGCATCGCCCTCGGCCTGGTCGTCTTCACCTACGGCATCGGTACCGACGACAACGCGAGCGAAACGTTCATCGGCTACCTCATCGCCATCACCCTCACCGCCATCGCCCTGCATCATTCCGGCGCCCTCGACCGCTTCACCAACGCCACCACCCGGCACAAAGCACTCTCCGCAGTGCTCGCCTTCGTCGCCGCCGCGCTCTTCCCCTTCACCCAGAGCAACGACCACAACGCCAACCTCGGCGTCAACATCCTCATCTTCGCCACCGTCGCCCTCGGCCTGAACATCGTCGTCGGCCTCACCGGACTCCTCGACCTCGGATACGTCGCCTTCCTCGGCGTCGGCGCCTACGCAGCCGCCCTCGTCTCAGGCTCCGAGTTCTCCCGCTTCTCCGGCGTCCAGTTCCCCTTCTGGGCCGCCGCCCTCACCGGCATGGCCGCCTCCCTCGTCTTCGGCGTTCTCATCGGCGCCCCCACCCTCCGCCTGCGCGGCGACTACCTCGCCATCGTCACTCTCGGCTTCGGAGAGATCTTCCGCCTCGCCGTCAACAACATGGACGGCACCTCGGGCCCCAACCTCACCAACGGCCCCAACGGCATCTCCCGCATCCCCGACCTCAAGGTCTTCGGCTTCAACCTCGGCGACGCCCACACCTTCGGCTCCTTCACCCTCGGCCGATTCGCCAACTACTTCTTCCTGATGCTGTTGTTCACAGCCATCGTCGTCCTCGTCTTCACCCGCGCCTCCAACTCCCGGATCGGCCGCTCCTGGATCGCCATCCGCGAAGACGAGACCGCCGCCACCGCCATGGGCATCAACGGCTTCCGCGTCAAACTCATCGCCTTCGCCCTCGGCGCCTCCCTCGCCGGCCTCTCCGGCACGGTCATGGCCCACGTCAACTACAGCGTCAACCCCCAGCCCTACATGTTCGCCGGCGCCGCCCCGCCCAACTCCGCCTTCCTCCTCGCCGCCGTCGTCCTCGGCGGCATGGGCACCGTCAGCGGACCCCTCCTCGGCGCCAGCCTCCTCTACCTCATCCCCGAAAAGCTCCAGTTCCTCAAGAACTACGAGCTCCTCGCCTTCGGCCTCGCCCTCGTCCTGCTCATGCGCTTCCGCCCCGAAGGCATCATCGCCAACCGCCGCCGCCAGCTCGAGTTCCACGACACCGGACAACTCGACATCCCCGAACAACAAAGCCTCCCCGACAGCACCACCGGCGCCGCCACGGCACCCGACGCCACCAAGGCAGGGGCATGACCACCATGACGACAACCACCACGCCCCAGCAAACCGTCCTGGAGGCCCGCGGCGTCACCATGCGCTTCGGCGGACTCACCGCCGTACGCAACGTCGACCTCACCGTCTCCACCGGCGAAATCGTCGGCCTCATCGGCCCCAACGGCGCCGGAAAGACCACCTTCTTCAACTGCCTCACCGGCCTCTACCACCCCACCGAGGGCACCGTCGCCTACAAAGGCACCACCCTCCCGCCCAAACCCCACCTCGTCACCAAGGCCGGAATGGCCCGCACCTTCCAGAACATCCGGCTCTTCGCCAACATGACCGTCCTCGAAAACGTCCTCGTCGGACGCCACACGAGGACAAAAGAAGGACTCTGGTCAGCCCTCCTACGAGGCCCCGGATTCCGCAAGGCCGAAGCGGCGTCCGAAGAACGCGCCATGGAACTTCTCAAGTTCACGGGCCTCGACCACAAACGCGACCACCTCGCCCGCAGCCTCCCCTACGGCGAACAAAGAAAACTCGAAATCGCCCGCGCCCTCGCCAGCGAACCCGGACTCCTCCTCCTCGACGAGCCCACCGCCGGCATGAACCCCCAAGAGACCCGCGCCACCGAAGAACTCGTCTTCGCCATCCGCGACAAGGGCATCGCCGTCCTCGTCATCGAGCACGACATGCGCTTCATCTTCAACCTCTGCGACCGCGTCGCCGTCCTCGTGCAGGGCGAAAAACTCGTCGAGGGAACCAGCGACGTCGTCCAGGGCGACGAACGCGTCGTCGCCGCCTATCTCGGCACCCCCTTCGAAGGCGCCCCCGAGGACACCGCCCTTGCCGAGGTGCAGGCCGCGGAGAGCCACGCCGCCGAGGACGGAACCGCCGGGACGGCCGAAGCCGCCGAAGAAGGAGACGCCGCACAAGGAGACGACGACAAATGACCGCACTGCTCGAGGTCGACAACCTCAAGGTCGCCTACGGCAAGATCGAAGCCGTAAAAGGCATCTCCTTCAGCGTCCAGCAGGGCCAGGTCGTCACCCTCATCGGCACGAACGGCGCCGGCAAGACAACAACCCTGCGCACCCTGTCCGGCCTGCTCAAACCACTCAGCGGAAGCATCACCTTCGACGGAAAGCCACTGAGCGGCATCCCCGCCCACAAAATCGTCGCCATGGGCCTCGCCCACTCCCCCGAAGGCCGCCACATCTTTCCACGCCTCAGCATCCTGGAAAACCTCCAGCTGGGCGCGTTCCTGCGCAAAGACCCGGAAGGAATCGAAAAAGACATCCAGCGCGCCTACGATCTCTTCCCGATCCTCGGCGAACGCAGAAAGCAAGCAGCTGGAACACTCTCGGGCGGCGAACAACAAATGCTCGCCATGGGCCGCGCCCTCATGTCCCGGCCCAAACTCCTCATGCTCGACGAACCCTCCATGGGGCTCTCCCCGATCATGATGCAGAAGATCCTCGAGACCATCGCGGAACTCAAGGCCCAGGGCACGACCATCCTGCTCGTCGAACAGAACGCCCAGGCCGCCCTGTCACTCGCCGACCAGGGTCACGTCATGGAAGTCGGCTCGATCGTCCTGTCCGGCACCGGACAAGACCTCCTGCACGACGAATCCGTACGCAAGGCCTACCTCGGCGAAGACTGACGACGGGCGCACACACGCGTGAGGCCCGCACCACGGGTGGGTGCGGGCCTCACGCCTTTCACACGCGCGGCGGCGCCGTCCGGTCCGTCAGCCCTTCGACGCCTTCTTCTCCTCGGCGTCCTGAATGACCGCCTCCGCCACCTGCTGCATCGAAAGCCGCCGGTCCATCGACGTCTTCTGAATCCACCGGAACGCCGCCGGCTCCGTCAGCCCGTACTGCGTCTGCAACACCGACTTCGCCCGGTCCACCAGCTTCCGCGTCTCCAGGCGCTGCGTGAGGTCCGCGACCTCCTTCTCCAGCGTCTTCAGCTCCGTGAAACGAGAGACCGCCATCTCGATCGCCGGCACGACGTCACTCTTGCTGAACGGCTTCACCAGGTACGCCATCGCACCCGCGTCCCGCGCCCGCTCGACCAGGTCACGCTGCGAGAACGCGGTCAGCATCAGCACCGGCGCGATCGACTCCTCGGCGATCTTCTCCGCCGCGCTGATGCCGTCCATCTTCGGCATCTTCACGTCCAGGATCACGAGGTCGGGCTTGTGCTCACGGGCCAGCTCGACGGCCTCCTCACCGTCACCGGCCTCACCGACGACCGTGTAGCCCTCCTCCTCCAGCATCTCTTTCAGATCGAGGCGGATCAGGGCCTCGTCCTCGGCGATGACGACGCGGGTCGTCAGCGGCGGGACGTGCGACTTGTCGTCGTCGGCGGCGTCAGCGGGCTGGGTCGACTCGGGGCCGGTCACGGGGGCGCTCCTTGTTCGGGCAGGGCGGGGATACTGCTGCCAAGAGCGTACCTAGCTGCGGTAAGGTGGTCGGGCAGCGGGTCAAGGGGAACCTTTGATTCTGCAGGCCCCGGTAGCCCAATTGGCAGCAGGCAATGGATTCAAAACCCATACAGTGTCGGTTCGAGTCCGACCCGGGGCACTTTTCCTTCGAATCGAAGGTTGGCCAGCTCGAAGCGGATGCTCACGTTCTCGTGAACATCCGCTTTTTTGCTGCGTGTCGCGCCGTATAACAGCTCAGTCTGCCCACATGTACGACATGAGCACACGTGAGCGGGCGCTCGCTCTGGTCGAGCAAGGACGCAGCCCGAACTCGGTCAGCAAGGAGACTGGCATGTCACGCGCCGCGATCCGGTCCTGGCACACACGCATCCAGCCGCTCACACGGACTGGCCGTGCGGCGCCCTGCCCGAGGTGCCAAGGGATCCCCTCGCCCCCCGAGGATCCGGCCGCGTACTCGTACCTGCTCGGCCTCTGTCTCGGTGATGGTTGCATCAGCTCTCTGCGCCGCGGCGTCTTGGAAGCAGCCCACGAAGTACGACATCTCCGTCGCCCGCAAGGCTGACGTCGCCCTGATGGACATACACGTAGGCCCCAAGCACTGAAGGTGCGCGGGGCCTCGGGCGGGGCTACTTCGGGCTGTCGTCCTCGCCGATGTGATGGACGCGGACCAGGTTCGTCGTGCCGGGGACGCCGGGCGGGGAGCCTGCCGTGATGACGACGACGTCGCCCCTCTCGCAGCGGCCGATCTTGAGGAGCATGTCGTCGACCTGCGCGATCATCGCGTCCGTCGACTCGACGTGCGGGCCGAGGAAGGTCTCCACGCCCCACGTGAGGCTGAGCTGGGAGCGGGTCGCCGGCTCGGGAGTGAAGGCCAGGAGCGGGATGGGCGAGCGGTAGCGGGAGAGGCGTTTGACCGTGTCGCCGGACTTCGTGAAGGCGACCAGGAACTTCGCGCCGAGGAAGTCGCCCATCTCCGCTGCCGCGCGGGCGACCGCGCCGCCCTGGGTGCGGGGCTTGTTGCGTTCGGTCAGCGGCGGCAGGCCCTTGGCGAGGATGTCTTCCTCGGCGGCTTCGACGATGCGGGCCATCGTCCGGACCGTTTCGACGGCGTACTTTCCGACGCTGGTCTCGCCGGAGAGCATGACCGCGTCCGTGCCGTCGATGACCGCGTTGGCGACGTCGCTCGCTTCCGCCCTGGTGGGACGGGAGTTGTCGATCATCGAGTCGAGCATCTGGGTGGCGACGATGACGGGCTTGGCGTTGCGCTTGGCGAGTTTGATGGCGCGCTTCTGGACGATGGGGACCTGCTCCAGGGGCATCTCCACACCCAGGTCTCCGCGCGCGACCATGATTGCGTCGAAGGCGGCGACGATGTCGTCGATGTTGTCGACGGCCTGGGGTTTTTCGACCTTGGCGATGACGGGGAGGCGACGGTCTTCCTCGTCCATGATGCGGTGGACGTCTTCGATGTCGCGGCCGTTGCGGACGAAGGAGAGCGCGATGAGGTCGGCGCCGATGTTCAGGGCCCAGCGCAGGTCGGCCTCGTCCTTGTCGCTGAGCGCGGGGACGGAGACGGCGACGCCGGGGAGGTTGAGGCCCTTGTGGTCGGAGACCATGCCGCCTTCGACGACCTTGGTGTGGACGCGGGGGCCGTCGACGCGAGTGACTTCGAGGGTGACCTTTCCGTCGTCGACGAGGATGCGTTCGCCGGGGGTGACGTCGGCGGCGAGGCCGTCGTAGGTGGTGCCGCAGGTCTGGCGGTCGCCCTCGACGCCGTTCTCGACGGTGATGGTGAAGGTGTCGCCGCGTTCAAGGAGTACGGGTCCTTCACTGAACCGGCCGAGTCGGATCTTCGGGCCTTGAAGGTCGGCGAGGATTCCGACGCTGCGGCCGGTCTCTTCGGATGCCTTCCGCACGCGCTGGTAGCGCTCCTCGTGTTCGGCGTAGGTGCCGTGGCTGAGGTTGAAGCGGGCTACGTCCATTCCGGCTTCGACGAGTGCTTTGATCTGCTCGTACGAGTCGGTGGCGGGGCCCAGAGTACAGACGATCTTTGCTCGGCGCATGATTCGAGCCTAGGGCTTACTGGCGGGTAGGTAATTGGGTGGGCGTGACTACTCAACGAGCTTTGCATGAAGGGTTATTGACAAGCGTCGCCAAGTTTTGAATGTGGGCACTCCCTCGCTCTGATGAGCACCCCTTTCGTCCTCTCAGAGTGTCGGCGGGTGGAGGGTGAAGCGGGCGTTCACCTGCGCGCGTACCTGTTGTCGCTGGGGTTCGAGGTCGAGGGCGGAGGGTGTGTCGTCGGGCGCGGCTCCGCCGGGAGCGGCGGCGCCGAACATGGCGCGGGGTGTGGGGGCGTGGGTCCAGGTGTGGTCGTCGGCGGCGGTGTCGGCGAGTTCGACGAGGGCGTCGAGCGTGGTGCCGAGGGCATCGGCGTATTCGCGGGCGCGCTGGACCGCTTCGTGCACGGCTTGTCGGCGTGCGTCGGCGTGGACGGGTGAGGTGCGGCGCAGGGACCACCAGGGGCCGTCGACGCGGGTGAGTTCGAGATCGGCGAGGCGGGTGGCGAGTTCGCCGAGTGCGGTGAAGTCGTTGAGTTCGGCGGTGATGTGAACGCGTCCGTGGTAGGTGCGGATGCGTTCACCGCGGCCGTGTCTGGTGAATTCGGGGGTGAGGGTGAAGGTGCCGGTTTCGAGTTTCTCTACGTGGTCGCCGTACGTTTTGACGAGGTCGAGGGTGGTGTTGTTGCGGTGGGTGAGGTCGGTGAGGGTGGCGCGTCGGTCGGTGTTTCGGGCGGTGACGGTGATGCCGATGCGGGCGAGTTCGGGTTCGGCTTCGATGTGGGCTTCGCCGCGGACGGAGAGGCGGGGCGTGTCGGGGGTGCCGTAGGGCGTGGGCTCGGTCATGGGTTCACTGTGACACTCGTGGGGGGTGTCGGCGTGTCGGTGTCAGGCGGTGGTTGGTCAGTCGGCGAGTTTGACGAGTGTGCTGCGGCCGGTGGGGTGTTGTCCGGCTCCGGGTCCTGGGGTGCGGTGGGCGTCGGTGGTGAGGCCGAAGGTGGTGAAGGCGGTGCGGCGGGGCTGGGGGTAGGGGTTCTTGCCGGTGAGGGTGTTGAGGATGGTGGCGCTGCGCCAGGCGGCGAGGCCGAGGTCGGGGGCGCCGACGCCGTGGGTGTGGCGTTCGGCGTTCTGTACGTAGACGGCGCCTTGGACGGACGGGTCGAGGACGAGGCGGAAGTGTTCGTCGATGCGGGGCCGTTCGCGGCTGTCGCGGCGCATGTAGGGGTCGAGTCCGGCGAGGAGTCGGCCGAGGGGGCGTTCGCGGTAGCCGGTGGCGAGGACGACGGCGTCGGTGGTGAGGCGGGAGCGGGTGCCTTGCTGGCGGTGTTCGAGGTGGAGTTCGACTTGGGTGGTGGCGACGCGCCCCGCGGTGCGGACGTTGACGCCGGGGGTGAGTGTGGTGTCGGGCCAGCCGCCGTGGAGGGTGCGGCGGTAGAGCTCTTCGTGGATGGCGGTGATGGTGTCGGTGTCGATGGCCTTGTGCAACTGCCCTTGTCGTGGCAGGAGTTCGTTGCGGGTGGCTTCGGTGAGGTGGTGGAAGTAGTGGGTGTAGTCGGGAGTGAAGTGTTCGAGGCCGAGCTTGGAGTACTCCATGGGCCGGAACGCTTCGGTGCGGGTGAGCCAGTGGATTCTTTCGCGGCCTGCCGGCCGGTTCTTGAGGAGGTCGAGGAAGATCTCGGCCCCGGACTGGCCTGAGCCGATGACGGTGACGTGGTCGGCGGTGAGGAGTCGGTCGCGGTGGGTGAGGTAGTCGGCGGAGTGGATGACGGGGACGGTGGGGGCTTCGGCCAGTGGTTTGAGGGGTTCGGGGATGTGGGGTTCGGTGCCGATACCGAGGGCGATGTTCCTGGTGTAGGTGCGTCCGAGGGCTTCTGCTTCGCCGTCGGAGTCGAGCTGGGTGAAGTCGACTTCGAACAGGGAGCGTTCGGGGTTCCAGCGGACGGCGTCGACTTGGTGGTCGAAGTGGAGTCCGGGGAGGTTTTCGCTGACCCAGCGGCAGTAGGCGTCGTATTCGGCGCGGTGGATGTGGAAGTGCTCGGCGAAGTAGAAGGGGTAGAGGCGTTCACGGGTTTTGAGGTAGTTGAGGAAGGTCCAGTGGCTGGTGGGGTCGGCGAGGGTGACGAGGTCGGCGAGGAAGGGGACTTGGAGGGTGGCGCCGTCGAGGAGGAGTCCGGGGTGCCAGTGGAAGGCGGGGCGTTGTTCGTAGAAGGCGGTGTCGAGTTCGGTGAGGGGGTGGGCGAGGGCGGCGAGGGAGAGGTTGAAGGGGCCGATGCCGATGCCGACGAGGTCACGGGGAGCTTCGGGACCGGGGCTGGCGCTGGGGCTGGGGCTGGGGCTCGGGGTCGAGCTGGGGCGGGTGGCGGTGGGTGCGCCAGGTGCGGCTGTCTCGGCGTTCATCGCGGAGTGTGTCCTTCCACCAGTTTGAGGAGCGCGGCGAGGGCGGCGGGGTCGGTGTGGGGGTTGAGGAGGGTGGCTTTGAGCCAGAGGCGGTTGTCCATGCGGGCGCGGCCGAGGACGGCGTGGCCTTCGGTGAGGAGGTTGCGGCGGATGGCGGCGATGTGGGAGTCGGGGGCGCCGGTGGGCCGGAACAGGACGGTGGAGATGGTGGGGGTGTCGTAGAGCTCGAGGGCGGGATGGGTGGCGACGAGGTGGGCGAGGTGGCGGGCGTGGTCGCAGACCTGGTCGACGAGAGCGGCGAGGCCGGTGCGGCCGAGGGCTTTGAGGGTGACGGCGATTTTGAGGATGTCGGGGCGTCGGGTGGTGCGCAGGGAGCGGCCGAGGAGGTCGGGGAGGCCCGCTTCGGTGTCGTCGTCGGCGTTGAGGTAGTCGGCGGTGTGGGTGAGGGCGGTGGTTTCGGTGGTGTCGCGTACGGCGAGGAGGCCGGCGGCGACGGGCTGCCAGCCGAGTTTGTGGAGGTCGAGGGTGACGGTGTGGGCGCGGTCGAGGCCGTGGAGGCGGTGGGCGTGGCGGTCGCTGAAGAGGAGACCCGCGCCGTAGGCGGCGTCGATGTGGAGGCGGGCGCCGTGGTGTTCGGTGATGTCGGCGATGTCGGGGAGCGGGTCGATGAGGCCGGCGTCGGTGGTGCCGGCGGTGGCGGCGACGAGTTTGGGGCCGGGTAGGCCGGTGAGTGCGGCGTCGAGGGCTGCGGGGTCGAGGGTGCCGCCTGGCGTGGGGAGGGTGATGGGGGCGGGAAGGCCGAGGAGCCAGGCGGCGCGGGCGAGGCTGTGGTGGGCGTTGGCGCCGGTGAGGAGCTGGACGGGCTGGGGGTGCGGGTTGGTTTCGCGGGCGAGGAGGACGGCGAGTTGGTTGGCTTCGGTGCCGCCGGTGGTGACGAGCGCGTCGGGTGGTGTGGGGGCCGAGGGGTGGGGGCGGTAGATCTCGTGGGCGAGGGTGCGGGTGAGGAGGGCTTCGAGTTCGGAGGCGGCGGGGGCTTGGTCCCAGGAGTCCATGGAGGGGTTGAGGGCGCCGGCGGCGAGGTCGGCGGCGACGGCGACGGCGAGGGGTGGGCAGTGCAGGTGGGCGGCGCAGAGCGGGTCGGCAGGGTCGGCGGCGCCCGCGGCGACGGCGGTGACGAGGGTGCGTAGGGCGTGGTGGGGGCCGGTGCCGCGGGTGGGCAGGAGGTCGCCTGCTCGGTCGCGTAGGTGCGCGGCGACGGTGTCGGGGCCGCCGGCGGGGAGGGGGCCCGCGCGGTGGGTGGCGCCGGTGTGGAGGGCGTCGAGAACGGTGTGGAGCAGGGGCCGGAGGGCGTCGGGGCCTTGGGTGCCGCCGGCGAGGGGTGGGGGGCCGGGTGCGAGGGCGGGCGAAGGTGGGTTTGTGGGCGCAGCCCGTTCGGGGGTGGGTGACGGGCGGGGGCTCATGCGGGTCCTTCGGGTCCTTCGGGAGCGTGCCGGGGTGTGTGGTGCCTGTTCGGCTGTGGTTCACCAGCCTGGGCGTCGGCGGGGTGGTGTGCCTGATGTACCAACGAAGGAGACCCGAAAGGGGTATTGGTCGGTGCGGGGCGGGGGCGGACGCTGTAGGGGCTCCCCGGGGCTCCCCCACGCGCCGTCCCGCCCTTGATGTGGCGTGGGCGCGTACGCCGGGCCCTGTGACTTCGACGGGATTCGCCGGACAGCGCACCTGGGGGCTTGCTTCAAGTGCGCTTGAACCTCATAGCGTGTGGGGCATGACGGTGATCGAGAGCGGTTCCGAGCCAAGGCCACAGTCACGGCCAGAGTCCCGGCCACAGTCGATGTCGGCATCGGCCCACCAGGGGCCTTTCACGATCAGTGAGGTGTCGGTTCTCACGGGGTTGAGTGCGCCGACGTTGCGCTGGTACGAGGAGATCGGTGTGCTGCCCGCGGTGGAACGGACGCACACGGGGCGGCGGGTGTTCAGTGACCGCGATGTGGAGTGGCTGAGCTGTGTGACGGCGTTGCGTCTCACGGGGATGCCGGTCGCGGAGATGGTGCGGTTCGCGGCTCTGGTGCATCTGGGCGCGGAGTCGTACGACGAGCGGCGGGAGATTCTGGAGCGGACGCGGCGCGATGTGCTGGGGCGTATCGCGGAGTTGCGGAGTGCGCTCTCTGTCATCGACACGAAGATCGAGTTCTATGCGGGTGGTGTCGGCCGGGTGCCACGGGAGGCGTCCGAGGAGATGCCGGACGGGGCGTCGGAAGGGGCGTCGGCGGAGGTGTCAGAGGGTGCGTGAAGTGGCCATGAGTGGCATGGGCGCGGATGACACGGAGGCGGGGAGGCAGGGATGAGCGGCGTGCAGGCGGGAGTGACGGGCATGGAGGCTGGAGTGACGGGATTGGAGGCTGGGATGAGCGCGGTGGTGGAGAAGATCCGGACGGTGGAGCTGGGCGACGGCGGTCCGCTGGTGGGGGTGCAGGGTTTCGGTGCCATGGGGATCAGTGCCGCGTACGGGGAGACGGATGTGGCGGCGGCGCGGGAGACGCTGGAGGCGACGGTCGAGGCGGGGGTGACGCTGATCGACACGGCGGACATGTATGGCGTGGGAGCCAATGAGGAGTTTCTGGCGCCGTTCGTGGCCGCGCATCGGGACGAGATCACGCTGGCCACGAAGTTCGGGATCGAGTACCGGGCCGATGATCCGTCGTACCGGGCGATCCGCAATGACCCCGGGTATATCAAGCGGGCCGTGGAGGCGAGTCTGCGGCGGCTGGGCGTGGACGTCATCGATCTGTACTACATGCACCGCCGGGATCCGTCCGTGCCGTTGGCCGACTCGGTCGGCGCGATGGCGGAGTTGGTGCGGGAGGGGAAGGTGAAGCATCTGGGGCTGAGTGAGGTGACGGGTGCGGAGCTGCGGGAGGCGTACGCGGTGCATCCGATCGCGGCGTTGCAGACGGAGTGGTCGGTGTTCAGCCGGGATGTGGAGCGCAGCGCGGTGGGTGCGGCGGCGGAGTTGGGAGTGGCGTTCGTGCCGTACTCGCCGCTGGGGCGTGGCTTTTTGACGGGGGCGTTCAGTGACGCGAGTGCCCAGTTGTCGGGTGCTGATTTCCGTCGGTCGATGCCGCGGTTCTCGGGTGAGAACGCGAGGGTGAACGCGGCGCTGCTTGAGCCTATGCGTGCGATGGCGGCGGAGCGTGGGGCGACGACGGCGCAGATCGCGCTGGCCTGGCTGCAGCAGCGAGCGGAGGTGCATGGTCTGGCGGTGGTGCCGATCCCGGGTACGCGTAAGCGGAGCCGTCTGCTGGAGAACGCGGCGGCCACGAGGATCACGTTGTCCGCGGACGAGTTGGCGGTGCTGGAGCCGATCGCCGGTCAGGTGGCGGGGGAACGGTATGCGGACATGTCCTTGACGTCGGCGGCGCGGGAGGGGTAGCCGCTTCCCGGCGGGGTGCCGGCCGGGAAGCGGGGCGGGTGGCCCCGCTCGGCGGCGGGTGGCCATGCGCGCTGTCCGGTGGATCAGGTCGGATTCTGTCTGCCGTGCCGATCGGTGCGGGCGGGGCCGCGTGCCGGGGCCCGCGACCCCGACAAGATCCACCGGACGGCCTCAGTGCTGCCTGACCCGCAGCGCGCGGGCCAGGTCGTCGAGCTGGTCGGTGAGTTTGCGGCGGAGGGCCGGGATGAGGGTGGGGTGCGTGAGGCTTTGCTCGCCCAGGTGGAGTGTGTCGGTGTCGATGGCGTAGGCGGGGAAGGCGTGGCGGCCTGCCGCTTCGGCGATGGCGGGGCCGCGGCGCGCGGCGAGGGCTGTGGCGCCGGTGAAGTAACGGGGGACGTAGTCGCGCAGGAGGTCCGTCTGTTCGGGCTGCCAGAAGCCTTGGGCGGTGGCGGTGAACAGGTAGTTGGAGAGGTCGCGGTCGGGGTCGGTGGTGAACAGGGCGGCCCATGCGGCTTGTTTGGTCTGGGGGTCGGGCAGGGCGGCGCGGCAGCGGGCGGCGCCTTCCTGCCCGGTGGCGCTGGGGTCGTGGACGAGTTCGGCGTCGATGACGACGTCGTCGACGGCGCCGAGGACGCTGAGCCGGCCGAGGATCCGCCAGCGCAGTTCGGGGTCGAGTTCGGGTCCGCCGGGTACGGCGCCGGTGTCGTACCAGCCGCGGATGACGTCGGGGTGTTGTGCGGTGTCGATGAAGTGGCGTACGGCGGTGAGGCGGAGGCCGGGTGCGCTGCCGTCCTCGGTGCGGCGGATGAGGTCTTCGCACAGGGCGGTGAGGCGGGTGAGGGCGGCGGGCCGGTCGGCGGGGGCGGTGTAGCGGTCGGCGGCCTGGGTGCGGGCGAAGGTGAGGACGCCCTGCACGATGGCGAGGTCGGTCTCCTCGGGGAGGTGTGCGGCGACGGCCTCCAGGTAGGCGGCGGGTTCGAGCTGGCCGTCGCGGACCATGTCGCGCAGGGTGTTCCACAGGACGGCGCGGGTGAGGGGTCCGGGGACGCGGGAGATGCCGCGTACGGTGGCTTCTTCCGATGGGGTGTCCAGGCGGATCTTGGCGTAGGTGAGGTCCTGGTCGTTGGGGACGATCAGGGCGGGGCGCGGTCCGCGGAACGCCAGGGGTTCGCCGGGTGCGGGCACGTCGATGTCGAGGTTCTCGCGGAGTGCCAGGGCGTGGCCGTCGGAGGCGTCGAGGTCGTAGAGGCCGACGGTGAGGCGGTGGGGGCGGGTGCCCGCGTGGTCGACGGCGAGGGTCCAGCCGTCGTCGGTCTCGGTGACGCGGGTGGTGAGGGTGTCGACGCCGGTGGTGCGCAGCCAGGCGTGGGCCCAGGCGTGGACGTCGCGGTCGGTGTGGTGGGCGAGGGAGTCGATGAAGTCGGCGAGGGTGGCGTTGGCGAACTTGTGGCGGGCGAAGTGGGTGTTGATGCCCGCGAGGAAGTTCTTCTCGCCGAGCCAGGTGACGAGTTGGCGCAGGGCGCTGGCGCCCTTGGCGTAGGAGATGCCGTCGAAGTTGAGGAGCGCGTCGGCGGTGTTGTCGACGGCTTCGGGGGCCACGGGATGGGTGGTGGGGCGTTGGTCGGCGTCGTAGCCCCAGGCTTTGCGGACGATGCCGAAGTCGACCCAGGTGTCGGTGAAGCGGGTTGCTTCGGTGAGGGTCTGGTAGCCCATGTATTCGGCGAACGACTCGTTGAGCCAGATGTCGTCCCACCAGGCGAGGGTGACGAGGTCGCCGAACCACATGTGGGCCATTTCGTGGGAGATGACCATGGCGCGGGTCTGTCGTTCGGTGTCGGTGACGGCGGAGCGGTAGACGAATTCGTCGCGGAAGGTGACGAGTCCGGGGTTCTCCATGGCTCCGGCGTTGAATTCGGGGACGAACGCCTGGTCGTAGGAGTCGAAGGGGTAGGGCTCGGTGAATTTCTCGTGGTAGCGGTCGAAGCACGCGCGTGTGATGGCGAGGAGTTCGTCGGCGTCGGCGTCGAGGTGGGGTGCGAGGGAGCGGCGGCAGTGCAGGCCGAAGGGGAGGCCGCGGTGTTCGGTGCGGACGGAGTGCCAGGGGCCCGCGGCGACGGCGACGAGGTAGGTGGGCAGGGGCGGGGTGGTGGCGGCGCGCCAGGTGCCGTCGCCCAGGTGTTCGGTGATGCCGTTGGCGAGGACGGTCCAGCCGTCGGGGGCGGTGACGGTGACGTCGAAGGCGGCCTTGAGATCGGGCTGGTCGAAGGCGGCGAAGACGCGCTGGACGTCTTCCATGAACAGCTGCGTGTACGCGTAGGTCTCGCCGTCGGTGGGGTCGGTGAAGCGGTGCATGCCTTCGCCGGTGTGCGAGTAGCGCATGGCGGCGTCGACGACCAGCTCGTGCTCGCCCTCGGTCAGGCCGGGCAGCGGCAGTCGGTTGTCGTCGAGGGCCGCGGGGTCCAGGGGGTGCCCGTCGAGGGTGACGGAGCGCAGCTCGGCGGGTTTGACCTCGACGAAGGTGTCCGCGGTGGTGTGCGCGGCGAACCTGATGACGGTGCGGGAGTCGAAGGTGTCGGCGCCGCGGGTCAGGTCGAGGTGGACACTGTAGTGCCGGACGTCGAGGAGTTTGGCTCGGGTCTGCGCTTCGTCGCGCGTCAGTACGGGCATGAGGACATGCTGCCGCATGCCACTGACATCGGTCAGCGGTTGCTGTTCTGCTCGGCGATCTGCTCGTGGTGGCGGATGACCTCGCTGATGATGAAGTTCAGGAGTTTCTCGGCGAAGGCGGGGTCGAGTTTGGCGTTCTCGGCGAGCTGGCGCAGTCGTTCGATCTGACGGGCTTCGCGGGCTGGGTCGGCGGGCGGCAGATCGTGGGCGGCCTTGAGGTGGCCGACCTGCTGGGTGCATTTGAAGCGTTCGGCGAGCATGTGGACGACGGCGGCGTCGATGTTGTCGATGCTGTCGCGCAGCCGTCCGAGTTCGGCGCGTACGGCCGGGTCGGTCTCGTGTCGGTTCGGCTGTTCGTGGGGCGTGCTGGTGGTCATGGCGGATCAGCCTACGTGGAGCATGGGCGGGTCGTCGGGGTCGGGGATCTGGTCGGACCATCCGCCGGGCACGGCGCGGCCTTGTTGTTCGCGGAAGCGGACGGGTGGGGTGCCGACGCGGCGGGTGAACAGGCGGGAGAAGTAGGCGGGGTCGTCGTAGCCGACGCGGCGGGCGACGGCGGCGACGGGCAGTTCGGTGGCGGCGAGGAGTTCCTTGGCGCGGCCGAGGCGGATGCCGAGGAGGTAGTCCTTGGGGCTGCAGCCGGCGCCGCGGCGGACGGCGGTGCGCAGTTCGGCGGTGGTCATGCCGTGGCGTGCGGCGTGTTCGGCGACGGACAGGGGCTGGAAGGCGTCGCGGGCGAGGGCTTGGAGGACGGGGTCGCCGTCGGGGGCGGTGTCGGCTCGGGCGCGGCGCAGGGCGACGAGGAGTTCGTGGACGGCGGCGCCGGTCTCGACTTCGAGGAGGGGGTTGCCGCGGCGTGCGGCGCGGGCGATGCGGCCGACGGCGGCGCGGGGCTGTGCTGCGTCGGAGAGGGGGACGACGGGCTGGTCGGGCTGGATGTAGCCGAGTTCGGTGTAGGTGGTGGTGGCGGGTCCGGTGAAGTCGACGAAGCATTCGTCCCAGCCGGTGGCGGGGTCGGCGGCGTAGTGGTGGGAGCGGCCGGGGGTGAGCCAGATGAGTGCGGGGGCGGTGACGGGGGTGCGGCGGCCGTCGTCCTGCTGGTACCAGCCGCTTCCGGCGGTGATGACGACGGCGACGTGGTGGCCGAGGGTGCGGGGTCCGACGGGGGGCAGCAGGCCGTGCTGGAGGCCGACGCCGAGGCAGACCAGGCCGAGGCGGTGGTGGACGGGGCTGGGGGTGAAGTACCGCATCCATGTGTGGTATGTGGACATTTGTCCCCTCCCGTGGTGCTCGTGGGCCGGCTCCCCCGTCCAACACCAGCCGATCTTTGTCCATGGACCGGGTCGCCCGCCAGAGGTGAGGGTGTGGGTGAGGGGGGCGCGTGGAGCGCCGCTTCAGGTGAAGAGGAGCACGTGATGTCCGATTTCCGGGTGGGCGAGGACGATTTCGAGGTGGACGGGGCGCCGGTGCGCCTGCTGTCGGGTGCCTTGCACTATTTCCGGGTGCATGAGGAGCAGTGGGCGCACCGGCTCGGCATGCTGCGGGCGATGGGCCTGAACTGTGTGGAGACGTATGTCCCGTGGAATCTGCACGAGCCGCGTCCTGGTGAGGTGCGGGACGTGGCGATGGTGGGGCGTTTCCTGGACGCGGTGCGGGACGCGGGTATGTGGGCGATCGTGCGTCCTGGCCCGTACGTCTGCGCGGAGTGGGAGAACGGGGGGCTGCCGCACTGGGTGACGGGCCCGCTGGGCAGGCGCATCCGTACGGGGGACGAGGAGTTCCTGGCGGCGGTGGAGCGCTGGTTCGGGGCGCTCATGCCGTACGTGGTGGAGCGGCAGGTGGACCGGGGCGGCCCGGTGATCATGGTGCAGGTGGAGAACGAGTACGGCAGTTACGGGTCGGACGGCCGCTATCTGCGGGCTCTGGCGGACCTGCTGGCGGGGCTCGGTGTGACGGCGGAGCTGTTCACCGCGGACGGGCCGGAAGATCACATGTTGTCGGGTGGTTCGGTGCCGGGGGTGCTGGCGACGGTGAATTTCGGCTCGCGCGCGCGTGAGAGCTTCGAGACGCTGCGCAGGCACCGGCCGAAGGGGCCGCTGATGTGCATGGAGTTCTGGTGCGGCTGGTTCGACCACTGGGGTGCCGAGCCGGTGGTGCGCCGGCCCGCGGACGCGGCGCGGGCGCTTGCGGAGATCCTGGAGTGCGGTGCGTCGGTGAACCTGTACATGGCGCACGGCGGTTCGAATTTCGCGGGCTGGGCGGGCGCGAACCGGGGCGGCGCGTTGCATGACGGCCCGCTGGAGCCGGACGTGACGTCGTACGACTATGACGCGCCGGTCGACGAGTTCGGGCGGCCGACGGAGAAGTTCTGGCGGTTCCGGGAGGTACTGGCGCCCTATGCGCGGGGGCCGCTGCCGGATGTGCCGGAGCAGCCGCCGGTGCTGGCGGCGCCGGCATCGGGTCTGTTGTCGTCGTTCACGGCCATGGGCGGGGTGCTTGAGGCGCTGGGCGGGCCGGAGGGGGAGTTCGCGGTGCCGCCGTCGTTCGAGGAACTGGACGTGGACCGTGGCCTGGTGCGGTACGCGGTGACGGTGCCCGGTCCTCGCGGGCGGTATCCGCTGCTGGCGCGGGGGCTGCGGGACATCGCGGTGGTGTACGTCGACGGGGAGCGGGCCGGGGTGCTCACGGAGGAGCAGCCGTGTCTTGCGGAGCCTGTGGCGGGGCACGCGCGCGTGGAGCTGTGGGTGGAGTCGCTGGGGCGGGTCAACTACGGGCCGCTGCAGGGCGAGTCGAAGGGGGTGACGGGCGGGCTGCTGCACGAGCGGCAGTATCTGCACGGTGTACGGGCGCGGGGGCTGCGCCTGGACGTGTTCGGCGCGGCGGCGGTGGCGGCGCTGCCGTGCGGGGCGCCGGGCGGCGGGCTGCCGGGGTTGTACCGGGGCGTGGTCGAGGTGTCGGGGGCGGGGGACGCGGCGCTTGAGCTGCCGGGCTGGACGCGGGGGTTCGTGTGGGTCAACGGGTTCTGTCTGGGCCGGTACTGGTCGGTGGGCCCGCAGCGGTCGCTGTATGTGCCCGGTCCGGTGCTGCGGGAGGGCGGCAACGAGGTGTGGGTCCTGGAGACGGACCGGGCACCGGCAAAGCCGCTGGTGCGGTTGCGGTGACCGCGCGGGGGCGGGGGTGCGCTCGCGCGGCGCCGGGTCGGTCGCACGCCGCGACGGGCCGCGACGAGCCGGGTCCGGCCCGAGCGCTCGCCCGCGCCGGGGTGCCGCCTTGCCCCGCCCTGCCCTCTGGGGCTGCGGGCTGAGGCGAGGCGGCGGGTGGCGACGGGCGTGGGGGCCGCTGTCAGGCCAGTTCGGTCACCTCGAAGGCGTCCAGGGCGAACTCGGCGGTGCCGTCGCCGCCGGTCTTGCGCAGCCCCACCCATGCCTCGCCCTTGCCCGGCGCGGTGAACGTGTAGGCGAGGGCGGTCGGGGCGGTGGCGACCGGCAGGTCCTTGCGGTCGAGTTCCTTGGTGGTGGCGCCGGTGTCGACGCCGGTCACCCAGGCGTACTGTGCGGCCTTCTCGTTCTCGTAGCGGAAGGTGACCTGGTAGCGCTTGCCCGGGGTGAAGCGGACGGTGTGCGGTACGGTGCGGTAGACGAGCCCGGTGTTCTCGCCGCGGGACTTCAGGGACTGCCCGTCGTCGATGACGTCGTCGATGGCCTTGCCGTTCCAGCCGCGCTGTGTGTACGGGGTGTGGCGCTGGCCGATGTGGGTGCGCGGGTCGGTCGAGCCGCCCGCGTCGCCCTTGACGAAGGGGCCCCAGCCCTGCGGGACGTGTTCGAAGTCCTCGGTGGCCACGGTGGCCCGGGGTGGTGCGGGGCGGTCGGTGGCGGCGACGCGCACACTGTCGAAGCGGACACGGTCCGGTCCGGCTTCGGCGGTCAGGGCGAGAGTGACGGGGCCGCCGCCCTCGGGCACCGTGAAGTAGGTGAACATCCGCTGGAAGCGGGTGCCGTGCTTGCGGTCGGCGGCGACGTAGTTGACCGCGGTGGAGGTCTCGGTCCAGTTGGTGGCGGTGACGCCGTCGGCGGTGCGGACCGTCAGGGACGCCTTGCGGCGCGCGCCCGCCTTGGTGCCGACCTCGACCTGGACGGACGCGGCGTAGCGGCCGGGGGCGAGGCGGCTCAGGCGCTGGCTGACGGTGGCCGCGGCACCGGGGGCGATGACGAGTTCGTGGTCGCCGAGGTCGCTGAGCTCGACGCCGGCGGGCCCGGTGACCTGCCAGGCGTCGAGGGTGCCGGAGTGGAATCCGGGGTCGCGCAGTGGTGTGCCCTGGCCCCAGTCGGGGTCGCGGTCGAGGTCGTCGCGGTCCTTGTAGAGGACGTACGGCTGGTCTCCGGCGGCCTTGAGGGTGACCTTGCCGGCGCTGACGGGCACGTACGTGACGAAGGTGCGGCCCTGGTCGGTGAGCCGGTACAGGGCGGTGCGGGTCAGGCTCTCCCACGCACGCGGGAGGTGCCATGTGCTGGTGCCGCCCTTGGGGTTGTAGTGGTAGAGCCGGTCGGGGTCGGTAGGTCTGCGGGGCTCCCAGGGCAGCAGGTAGCTGCCGTCGTCGTAGACGAGGCGGTCGTCGGTGGTGATGCGGCGGGCGCCGGTGGCGTCACTGACGGTGGTGTGCGCCGGGTCGAGGAAGGTGACCTCGTGCTCGGTCCATGTCCTGATGGGTTGGGCCTGGAGGTATTTGGCGGGCAGGGAGTGGGTCCAGATGAGCCGGTAGAAGGTGGTCCAGTCGGTTTTGCCGCGCCAGCCTTCGAAGTTGCCCATGCGGGCGGTGCCCAACAGGGGCCATTTGTCAGCGAAGACGTCCTTTTGGTGGTGGCGGATGAAGCGGACCAGGCGGGAGTTGATGCCGCGTGAGGTGTCGGGGCCGTAGTCGGTCTCCGTGGCCCAGTGCGACCACAGGGAGGAGCGTTCCAGTCCGTGTGCCCATTCGGAGGCCACGTGCCAGCCCTGGTCGCGCAGGGCGCGCTGGAGGCGGTCGGAGGTCCAGCCGGATTCGCGGAACACGTCGACGTAGATGGAGTCGAGTGCGGGGTCGGCGTCGTGGCGCAGGTCTGCGAAGCGTTTGATGATGTCGCCGGAGACGAGGTCGCGGCGCTGGTCGATGCGGTAGCTCTGGTCGAGCCAGTCCCATTGCCTGTTCGTCTTGTCGACGAGGGTCTCGGAGAAGGCGTGGGCGACGGGGTATGCCTCGGTCGCGTTGACGTGGACGGCGAAGTCGCTGTTCCACTTGCTGCCTTCGCGCACGAGGGTGTTGAGGTCGTCGAGGCCGCCCGCGCGCGTGTTGTAGTTCCCTGCGTAGTCCGGGTGGGCGGAGTCGTGGCCCTCGGACTGGTAGCCCTTGAGGAGGGTGTATTGGCGCAGGCCGTCGGTGGCGAGGTGGATGCGCTTGACGTTGTCGAGGGTGGCGAGGAAGGGGTTGGTGGCCTGGGAGGCGAAGTTGAACGGGATGTGCGGGACGACGCGCAGGTGCTGTTCGTCGGCGCCGAGGGGGGTGACGGCGATGTCGCGGAAGGCTATGGCGGCGTCCTGCCAGTCGACGGTGCCGTCGCCGTTGCGGTCGCCGGTGACGATGACCGCGGCGTACGGGAGGGGTTCGGTGGCGTCGACCGGTGAGGTGGCGGCGCGGTGGGTCCACTGCCCGGGGGTGAGGCGGGCGGCGGTGTGGTCGGCGGCTCGCACGACGTCGTGCCACAGGCGGCCGTTCTCCCAGGTGGTGCCGTCGCTGCCGGAGGGCTTGTCGTAGACGGTGTTGGTCTCCACGGCGCCGCCGAGTCCGTCGTGGGCGACGACGGCGTACGCGCAGCCGGTGCGGGCCACCGGGGTGCTGTCGGCGGTCGGGGTGACGAGGGTGTCGCCGCTCTTGGCCTTGTCGAGTTGGAGGCGGGCGGCGAGCAGGGTGGCGCCGGGCTGGTCGCTGCGGACGGAGAGCAGGGCGAGGCCGGGGATCTCCAGGGTGCCGACGCGCAGCGCGTCGGTGTCGGTGATGTCGGTGACGCGCCAGTCGACGCGGTGTCCTTCGACGCCGATGCGGACGTCGATGGTGGTGCCGCCGGTGAGGGTGAGGCGGTAGTCGGCGCGGTCGGAGCCGATCGTCGAGGTGACCTCCGGGGTGTGCTCGGTGCCGTCGACGAGGAGGGTGGTGACCGGGTCGGGCTGGGCGTGCAGCACGGCGCCGGTGGCCCGGTCGGTGTAGGAGACGACGGCCGGGAAGGCGGGGTGGACGCGGACGTCGAGTTCCGGGGAGCTGATCCGGGCGGTGCCGAGGGTGGCGGGTGTGGCGGGTGTGGCGGCCTGTGCGGGGCCGGTCAGGCCGCCGAGTGCGGCGCTCGCTCCGGCGGCGGCTGTGGCGGCGACGACCGCTCTTCGGCTGGGGCCCGGCCGGTGCCCTGTCTCGTCCGGGTCCGGCTGCTTCGGCTCGTCCGGCTGGTGCGACGGCTGGCGTGTGGGCTGCACGGCACGCTCCTTCTCACGGCGGGTTCTGTTCTGGCGGTGGCTCGGCGCGCCGATCACGATGCGTCGGCCATGGCGTGTGCGCCCATGGACAAAGCGGAGGCAGGTGTTGGATTAATGGCGTCGCCCGCCGCGGGCGGTGGCCGTGGCCGGGCAGCTGCCGCCTGCCGCGTGTGACGGTCGGCGGAGCCGGTGCGCTGGAGGAGTACGGACGGCCGCGCCCGGCCGCGCCGATTCCTCGCGGGACCGGTCGGGCGGGGCCGTGTGCGCCGTCGTGCGGTGTTGCGGCGGTGTTCGCCTGCGTGCGGGCGCCGTACTCTGAAGACGCCGGGTCCGGGGGCCTGCCCCGAAGGAACACGGCCCGGCTGCGGCAGGGGGTGCGTGCGTGGCGAACGGCGGACCGGTGGTGCACGGATATCCGCACCTGGAGACCGTACGGTCGGCGGTCACCGCGCTGTACAAGCGTCTGTCGTACGACAGCCTGCACTCGTTCGCCCCCAGTGTCGCCCCGGTCGACGTGGCCTTCTGCGATCAGGACGATCTCTATCTGGGTGCCCAGCGGGTGGCGCACGAGCTGGTGCGGCACTACCGGCTGCCGGACGCGCGGATGATCGTGAGTTTCCGCGAGATGCAGCACGCGGCGAGTGTGGAGCTGGCGGCGGGCCCGGAGTACTTCATCGAGCTGAACGACCGCTTCCGCACACATCGCAGGGACATCGGGGCGGCGCTCGCCCACGAGATCATGCATGTGTATCTGCACCGTCTCGATCTTTCGTTCCCGGGGACGCGGGACAACGAGATCCTCACCGATGTCGCGGCGACGTACCTGGGCGCGGGATGGCTGCTGCTCGACGCCTACCGGGAGGACTCCGCCTCGTCGCAGAAGCTCGGCTATCTGACGCCGGAGGAGTTCGGCTACGTGCTCGCGAAGCGGTCGCTGGCGTTCGGCGAGGCTCCGGAGACGTGGTTCACCAGTCCGCAGGCGTACACGGCGTACACGCAGGGCCTGGCGCAGGCGCGCCAGGACGAGCGGCAGCCGCCGCTGGCGGCGGCCGGCTGGGCGGGGCGGCGACGCTACGCGAAGGACCGCCGCTACGCACGCGATCACGGCGCGCGCGGCCCGGCGCCCGGCGGCCCGTACGCCTTCTCCCCGGACGGTTCCGGCGGGCTGCGGGTGGCCTTCCCCTGTCCGACGTGCCACCAGCGGATCAGGGTTCCGGTGCGGGGCCGGGTGCGCGCGCGGTGTTCGCTGTGCCGGACGGTCATGGAGTGCGACACGTGAGGCCGCGGTCATGACGCGCCGTACACGGGGCCGGGCGGTTCGGCCCGTGTGAGGAGTTCGCGGGCCGCCCTGCCCGCCTGAGCGGGCGTCCACCGCTGCCCCTTGTCGATGCCGGGCCCTGCCCGCCAGCCGTCCATGACGGTGATCCGGCCGCCTTCGGTCTCGAAGACTCTGCCGCTCACGCCGTCGCTCGGGGCGCCGGAGCCGAGCCAGACGACGAGCGGTGAGACGTTCTCCGGGGCCATCGCGTCGAAGCCGCCGTCGGCGGGGGCGGCCATGGTGGTGGCGAAGGCGGCTTCGGTCATGCGGGTCCTGGCGGCCGGTGCGATGGCGTTGACCTGGACCCCGTAGCGCCCGAGCTCCGCCGCGGCGACCAGGGTCAGGCCGAGGATGCCGGCCTTGGCCGCGCTGTAGTTGCCCTGGCCGACCGAGCCCAGTAGGCCCGCTCCGGAGGAGGTGTTGACGACACGGGCCACCGGGGTGCGGCCCGCCTTGGTCTCGGCACGCCAGTGCACGGCCGCGTGCTTGAGCGGCAGGAAGTGGCCTTTGAGGTGGACCCTCATGACGGCGTCCCAGTCGTCCTCGTCGAGATTCACCAGCATCCGGTCGCGCAGGAATCCGGCGTTGTTGACCAAGGTGTCGAGGCGGCCGAAGGTGGTGACGGCCGTGGCGACGAGGGAGGCCGCGCCCCGTTCGGTCGCCACGTCGCCGCCGTGGGCCACGGCGTCGCCGCCCAGGCTCCTTATCTCCTGGGCCACTTGGGCGGCGGGGCTGTCGGGGGCGGGGGTGCCGTCGAGCCCCACGCCCAGGTCGTTGACGACGATCTTCGCCCCTTCGGCCGCGAATGCGAGCGCGTGCGCGCGCCCGAGGCCGCGCCCCGCCCCGGTCACGGCGACGACCCGCCCCGCGCAGAGCCCTCCGCTCTCCTTGCTGTGCCTCATCTCGTCTCCCCTCGCTCGCGCTTACTCGCCCTTGCTCGCCCTTGTCGGTCTCGTCGGTCTCGTCGGTCTCCCCGGTCTCCCCGGTCTCGGTGTCGGTGTCCCGCCGTCGTGGACGTTGCTGGTCTTGTCGTCCTTGTTGACCGTCGCCGCCGCCAGGAACGCGGGGGCCTCTCCCCCGCCGTGCACGAGCAGGCTGGCCCCGGTGATGTATGAGGCCGCGTCCGATGCCAGGAACACGGCTGCCTCTCCTACTTCGTGCGGCTCAGCGAGGCGGCCGATCGGCACGGTGGCGCCGACGGCGGCCACGCCGTCCTCGTCCCCGTAGTGCAGGGCGGCGAGTTCGGTGCGGACCATGCCGAGCACGAGCGTGTTCACGCGTATGTGAGGGGCCCACTCGACGGCCATGGACCGGGCCAGGTTCTCCAGGCCCGCCTTGGCCGCCCCATAGGCCGCGCTGCCCGGCGAGGGGCGGGTGCCGCTGACGCTGCCGATCATCACCACGCTGCCGCCCGCCGCGGCGAGCTGCTCGCGGGCGGCGAGCGACGCGGTCAGCGGTGCTGTCAGGTTGAGTTCGAGCACGCGGGCGTGCCGCCGCGCGTCCGCCTCGTCCAGGCGCCGGTACGGGGTGCCGCCCGCGTTGTTCACCAGCACGTCGACCCGGTCGAGTCTCGCGAACATCTCCCGGACGGCATCCGCGTCGCGCAGGTCGACCGGAACGAACTCGCAGCCGGGCAGCGGTGCCTTGGGCGGTCTGCGGGCGCACACCACCACTCGCGCGCCCGTCCGTGCGAACGCGTCCACGATGCCCGCGCCCACTCCTCTCGTCCCGCCCGTGACCACCACGACCCGGCCGTTCAGATCTGTCCCGCCGCTCATCCTGTTCATCCCGCTCGCCCCGTTCCGCCTGTCGGTCGTGCCTGCTACCGTCGTCGATGTACCAAACAAACGTTAGGTGGAAAGGTAGCTGAACGCCATGGGTGTCTCCACCTCCTCACCCGAAAAGGGGATCTCCGTCGTCACGATGGACTTCCCTCCGGTCAACGCGCTGCCGGTGCAGGGCTGGTACGACGTGGCGGACGCGATACTCGCCGCGGGCCGGGCCCCGGGCGTGCGCTGTGTCGTGCTGTGCGCGGCCGACGGCTGCCGCGGGTTCAGCGCGGGGGTGGACATCAAGGAGATGCAGCGCGAGGCGGCGAGCGGAGCGGGTGGCCGCTCCACGTTGCTGGGCGCCAACCGAGGCTGCTACGAGGCGTTTTCGGCGGTGTACCGCTGCGAGGTCCCGGTGATCGCCGCAGTCGGCGGGTTCTGTCTGGGCGGCGGCGTCGGGCTCGTGGGGAACGCTGACGCGATCGTGGCGAGCGACGACGCGACGTTCGGCCTGCCGGAGCTGGACCGGGGCGCGCTCGGCGCGGCCACGCACCTGTCCCGTCTGGTGCCGCAGCACCTCATGCGCGCGCTCTTCTACACCTCGCGCACGGCCACCGCCGCCGAGTTGCGTGCGCACGGCTCGGTGTGGCAGGTCGTGCCCCGGCCCCGGCTGCGCGCGGCGGCCCTGGAGCTGGCCCGGGAGATCGCCCGCAAGGACGGTTACCTGCTGCGTCTGGCCAAGGCCGCGCTCAACGGCATCGACCCGGTGGACGTGCACCGCAGCTACCGCTTCGAGCAGGGCTTCACGTTCGAGGCGAACCTCAGCGGGGTCGCCGACCGGGTCCGCGACACATTCGCGCAGGAGGACAAGTGACCACGAGCAACACGGCGGACAAGCTGCTGACACCCGAGGAGGCCGTGGCGTGCCTGCGCAGCGGCATGACCCTCGGCATCGGCGGTTGGGGCTCTCGCCGCAAACCCATGGCGCTCGTACGGGCATTGCTGCGCAGCGACATCTCGGACCTGACGGTCGTCTCGTACGGCGGTCCCGACGTGGGGATGCTGGCGGCGGCGGGGAAGATCCGCAAGCTGGTCGCCGCGTTCGCGACGCTCGACTCGATCCCGCTGGAGCCGAACTTCCGGGCGGCGCGCCAGCGGGGCGCGTTCGAGCTCATGGAGGTCGACGAGGCCATGTTCATGTGGGGGCTGCACGCGGCGGCGAACCGGCTGCCGTTCCTGCCGGTCCGCGCGGGCATCGGCTCGGACGTCATGCGCGTCAACCCGG
Source organism: Streptomyces beihaiensis (assembly GCF_026274175.1). GTDB lineage: Bacteria > Actinomycetota > Actinomycetes > Streptomycetales > Streptomycetaceae > Streptomyces > Streptomyces beihaiensis. The sequence continues at coordinate 7,427 of NZ_JAPHNL010000259.1, read as the reverse complement.
GTCTGCGGACGGTCACGTCGCCGTACGAGGACGCGGAGATGTTCGTCGCCATGCCGGCGTTGCGCATGGACGCGGCGCTGGTGCACGTCAACCGCGCGGACCGCCGGGGCAACGGCCAGTACCTGGGCCCGGACCCGTACTTCGACGACCTGTTCTGCGAGGCGGCCGACACGGCGTACGTGTCGTGCGAGCGGGTCGTCGAGAGCTTCGAGGGGAGCGTCCCGCAGTCCCTGCTCATCAAGCGGCACGCGGTGACGGGGGTCGTCGAGACGCCGAACGGCGCGCACTTCACGTCCTGTGTGCCCGACTACGACCGGGACGAGGCGTTCCAGAAGATGTACGCGACCACGCCCTGGTCCGAGTTCGCCGAGCGGTTCCTGCCCCCCGGCGGCGACGAGAAGCAGTACCAGTCGGCCGTCCAGGTCTGGCACGAGGAGCAGAAGTGACCACCGTGACGGAGGTGACCCGGGCCGAGTACTCCGTGATCGCATGCGCCGACGCCTGGCGGGGCGACGGCGAGGTGCTGGCCAGTGCGATGGGCGGCCTGGTACCGGCGTTCGGTGCCCGCCTCGCCAAGCGCGCCTTCTCCCCCGACCTGCTGTTGACCGACGGGGAGGCGATGCTGGTCGGCCTCGACGGCGCGGTGGAGGGGTGGCTTCCGTACCGGCAGCATCTGGCGTTCGTCACGGGCGGCAAGCGGCACGTCATGATGGGCGCGAGCCAGCTCGACCGGTTCGGCAACATGAACATCTCGTGCATCGGCGACTGGGCCAGACCCGACCGCCAGCTCCTGGGCGTGCGCGGCGCTCCGGTCAACACACTCAACAATGCGGTGAGTTACTGGGTGCCCCGGCACAGCACACGGGTCTTCGTCGAGAAGGTCGACATGATCAGCGGGGTCGGCTACGACAGTGCGGCCGCGGCGGGGCCTTCCGCCACCCGCTACCACCGCATTCCGCGCGTGGCGACGAACCTGGCCGTGCTCGACTTCGCGTCGCCCGGCCACGCGATGCGGCTGGTGTCCGTGCACCCCGGGGTCACGGTGGAGCAGGTCCAGGAGGCGACGGGGTTCCCGCTCGTGCTGCCCGAGAACGGGGTGCCCTTCACACGTGAGCCGACACCCGAGGAGCTGCGGCTGATCCGTGAGGTGATCGACCCGGAGGGGCTGCGGGAACGAGAGGTCGGCCCGGCATGACGGCGTCCGCTGGTTCCGGGTTCACGCTGTCCACCCCGCTCACCGAGCTGACCGGAATCCGCCACCCTGTCGTGCAGACCGGCATGGGCTGGGTGGCAGGTCCCCGCCTGGTCTCGGCGACGGCCGAGGCGGGGGCGCTCGGGGTGCTGGCCTCCGCGACGATGCCCCTGGGGCAACTCCGCACTGCCGTGAAGGAGGTCAAGAGCCGCACCGACCGGCCCTTCGGGGTGAACCTGCGGGCCGACGCGGGGGACGCCCGCGAGCGCGTGCGGATCATCGTCGACGAAGGGGTGAAGGTCGCCTCGTTCGCGCTCGCGCCCTCCCGGGAGCTGATCGCCGAGCTGAAGGACGCGGGCGTCGTCGTCATCCCGTCGATCGGCGCGCGGCGGCACGCCGAGAAGGTCGCGGCATGGGGCGCGGACGCGGTGATCGTGCAGGGCGGGGAGGGCGGTGGCCACACCGGGGACGTGGCGACGAGCGTGCTGCTGCCGCAGGTGGTGGACGCGGTGGACATACCGGTGGTCGGGGCGGGCGGGTTCCACGACGGGCGTGGACTGGTCGCCGCGCTCGCCTACGGGGCGGCGGGTGTCGCCATGGGCACGCGGTTTCTGCTGACATCGGACTCCACCGTTCCGGACGCGGTGAAGGCCCGGTATCTCGCGGCGTCGGTACGGGATGTGACGGTGACCCGCGCGGTGGACGGGCTGCCCCACCGGATGCTCCGCAGCGATCTGGTCGACGCGCTGGAGGGCGCCGGACGGACACGCGCCCTGTACCAGGCCGTCCGCCGGGCGGCACGGTTCCGGAGGCTGTCCGGGCTGAGCTGGGCGCGGATGGTTCGCGACGGCCTGGCCATGAAGCACGGGAGGGACCTGTCGTGGAGCCAGGTGCTGCTGGCCGCCAACACGCCGATGCTGCTCAAGGCGTCCATGGTCGAGGGCCGCACCGATCTCGGCGTCATGGCGTCGGGCCAGGTCGCGGGGCTCATCGAGGACCTGCCGAGCTGTGCGGAGTTGGTCGCGCGGGTGATGCGGGAGGCGCGGGAGGTGCTTGAGGCACTGCCGGTTCCGGCACCGGAGTGACCCGCCCCGGCGGGCAGGCCGCTCACACCTCCCGTACGGCGATCCCGTCCAGGACCATCGACAGGTACTGCCGGGCGATCTCCTCCGGACTGTGCTGTCCGCCCGGCCGGTACCAGGACGCGGCGACCCATACGGTGTCGCGCACGAACCGGTAGGTGAGCCGGATGTCGAGGTCGGCGCGGAAGACCTTCTCGGCGACACCGCGCTCCAGCGTGGTCAGCCAGGCATTCTCGAAGCGTCGCTGTGACTGGGCGAGGAATTCGAAGCGCTCCTGCGCGACGAGCTGCCGGGACTCCTTCTGGTAGATCGCGACGGCGGCGCGGTGCCGGTCGATCTCGCGGAACGACTCGGTGACGAGCGCCTCCAGTGTCTCGCGCGGGCCCAGGTCGGCGTCGAGCACGGCGTCGTAACCGGACCACAGTTCGTCGAGGAAGGTGCGCAGGATCTCCTCGAGCATCGACTCCTTGGAGTCGAAGTGGTAGTAGAGGCTGCCCGCGAGCATCCCGGCGTGGTCGGCGATCTTGCGCACGGTCGTCGCGTTGTACCCCTGTTCGGCGAAGACCTCGGCGGCGGTGCCGAGGAGTTCTCGGCGCCGCTCGGGCGGGGCACTCGCCTGGGGCTTCTTCTTCGTAGGCACCTCCCTATTGTCCCGCCCCGCGCCGGACCGGGTGGCGGCCCCCGGGCCACACGGGGGCGAAAGGATCCAAAGGGGTCACGAAGGTCACAGGCATCGCCGTTGTCACGTGGGCCACGTGGCTCACAGGCGTTCGACGATCGTGACGTTGGCCTGGCCGCCGCCTTCGCACATGGTCTGCAGCCCGAACCGTCCGCCGGTGCGCTCCAGTTCGTGCACGAGAGTCGTCATGAGCCGGGCTCCGGTGGCGCCGAGGGGGTGGCCGAGGGCGATGGCCCCGCCGTTGACGTTGACCTTGTCCGGGTCGGTGCCCGTCTCCTTCAGCCAGGCGAGCACGACGGGCGCGAACGCCTCGTTGATCTCCACCAGGTCGATGTCGGTCATGCTCAGGGCGGTCTTCTTCAGGGCGTGGGCCGTGGCGGGGATCGGTGCGGAGAGCATCCGGATGGGGTCCTCACCGCGCACGGAGAGATGGTGGATGCGGGCGCGTGGCGTCAGGCCGTGGTCATGTACGGCCTGTTCGGAGGCGATCAGGAGGGCCGCGGCGCCGTCGGAGACCTGGGAGGAACAAGCGGCGGTGACGGTGCCGCCTTCGACGACGGGGTCGAGCGCGGCCATTTTCTCCAGTGTGGTGTCGCGGCGCGGTCCCTCGTCGGCGGTCACCTCTCCGTACGCGACAGTCTCGCGGGTGAAGCGGCCCTCGTCGATGGCGCGCAGGGCGCGCCGGTGGGAGCGCAGGGCCCATTCCTCCTGCTCGCGGCGGGTGATGCCCCACTTGTCGGCGATCAGCTCGGCGCCGTGGAACTGGTTGACCGGCTGGTCGCCGTAGCGGGCGCGCCAGCCCTCGCTGCCCAGGTAGGGGCCCTGGGTGAGGCCGAGTGGTTCAGCGGCCTGCCGGGAGGCGAAGGCGATGGGGATCATGGACATGTTCTGGGTGCCTCCGGCCACGACGAGGTCCTGGGTTCCCGCCAGGACGCCCTGCGCGGCGAAGTGCAGGGCCTGCTGCGAGGATCCGCACTGCCGGTCGACGGTGACGCCCGGCACTTCTTCTGGCAGCCCGGCGGCGAGCCAGCAGGTGCGGGCGATGTCACCGGCCTGCGGCCCTACGGTGTCGAGGCAGCCGAAGACGACGTCGTCGACGGCGGCCGGGTCGATACCGGTGCGTGCCACGAGTTCCTTGAGGACATGGGCGCCCAGGTCGGCGGGGTGGACGCCGCTGAGTCCGCCTCGGCGGCGTCCGACGGGGGTGCGGACGGAGTCGACGATGTATGCCTCGGCCACGGCGGTTCGCTCCTTTCGAGCGCCTCTTGAGTGCCTTTCGACTTGCTTGCCTATCGACTTGCCTGTCGGTCGACTTGCCTGTCGGTCGACTTGCTCGCCTGCCCGGCTTGCTTGTCTTTCGAACGGCGGCGGTGGCTCACCAGGACGGCTTCTTCTCAGGCGCGCTGGCTGCTGACGGAGACGACCTCGCCGGTCATGTACGAGGAGTAACGGGAGGCCAGGAAGACGATCACGTTGGCCACCTCCCAAGGCTCCGCGTGGCGCCCGAACGCTTCCTTCCGCGTGAGGTCGGCGAGGATTTCCTCCGAGGTGACCTTCGCCAGGTGGGGGTGGAGGGCGAGGCTCGGAGCCACCGCGTTGACCCGCGCGCCGAACTGCGCCGCCTCCAGCGCGGCGCACCGGGTCAGGGCCATCACGCCGGCCTTGGCCGCCGCGTAGTGGGCCTGTCCGGTCTGGGCGCGCCAGCCGACCACCGAGGCGTTGTTGACCACGATGCCACCGCGGCCGGAGTCGCGGAAGGCGCGCAGGGCGGCCCGGGTGCAACGGAACGTGCCGTTCAGCGTCACGTCCATCACCTTGCTCCAGGCTTCGTCAGTCATGTCGACGAGCTCCGACGTCCCGCCCAGGCCCGCGTTGTTGATGACGATGTCAAGGCCGTCGTACGCCTCGGCGGCGAACGCGAACAGGGCCTGGACCTGCGTCTCGTCCGTGACGTCGCAGGGCAGGGCATGGACACGGTCGGCACCGAACTCGTCGGCGAGTGCCCGCTCGCTCTCCTTGAGCCTGCGTATGTGCGCGTCACTGATGACGACCCGGGCGCCCTCCTCCAGGAAGCGGCGCGCGGTCGCACCGCCTATCCCGGCGCCCGCGGCGGCGGTGATCACGGCGCCGCGGCCCGCCAGCAGGCCGTGCCCCGGCACGTATTCCGCTCGAAACTCCTCGACACCGATCATGCGCCTACGGTAACCTACCAAACACTTGTTAGGGAAGGCTGGTGAGCGCGATGGACCTCGACTTCACACCCGGGCAGGAGGCACTGCGCGCCGACGCGAGGGAATGGCTCGCGGCGCATGTGCCGCGACGACCGCTGCCCTCGCTCGAGACGGCGGAGGGCTTCGCCGCGCACCGAGCCTGGGAGGCCGAACTGTCCGCGGGCCGCTGGTCGGTGGTGTCGTGGCCCCGGGAGTTCGGGGGTCGTGGCGCCGACATCTTCGGGTGGCTGGCCTTCGAGGAGGAGTACTACGCGGCGGGCGCGCCAGGACGGGTCTCGCAGAACGGCATCAACCTGCTGGCACCGACGCTGTTCGACCACGGCACCGAGGAGCAGCGGGCGCGGGTCCTTCCGTCGATGGCGAGCGGCGAGGTGATCTGGGCGCAGGCATGGTCGGAGCCGGAGGCGGGTTCGGACCTGGCCTCACTGCGCTCGCGGGCGGTGCGCACGGACGGCGGGTGGCTGCTGCGGGGGCAGAAGACCTGGTCGTCGCGGGCCGCGTTCGCCGACCGGGCCTTCGGCATCTTCCGCACGGACCCGGCCGCGGCCAAGGCGCACCACGGCCTGACCTACGTGATGTTCGACCTGCGCGCGCCGGGCGTCACGGTCCGCCCGATCGGCCGCCTAGACGGCAGACCGGCGTTCGCGGAGCTCTTCCTGGACGACGTGTTCGTGCCGGACGCCGACGTGATCGGGGAGGTCGGGAACGGCTGGCGGATAGCGATGTCGACGACCGGCAATGAGCGGGGGCTGATGCTCCGCTCCCCCGGCCGTTTCCTGGCGTCGGCGGAGCGGCTGGTGCGGCTGTGGCGGGAGCGGGGTGCGGACCCGGCGCTGCGTGAGCGGGTGGCGGACGCGGCGATCGGGGCGCGGGCCTACCAGTTGTTCACGTACGCCCACGCGTCACGGTTCGCGGCGGGCGGGCGGATCGGCGCCGAGTCCAGCCTGAACAAGGTGTTCTGGTCCGAGTACGACGTGGCGCTGCACGAGACGGCGCTCGAACTGCTGGGGGCGGAGGGCGAAGCGGCCGACGGAGAGTGGGCCGAGGGGTATGTGTTCTCGCTGGCGGGTCCCATCTACGCGGGGACCAACGAGATCCAGCGCGACATCATCGCCGAGCGGCTGCTCGGCCTGCCGAAGGGACGCCGCTGATGAGGTTCCTCCTGGACGCGGAGCAGGCCGAGTTCGGCCGGACGCTCGACCGGATGCTCGGCGCGGCAGACACGCCCTCGGCGGTCCGGGCATGGGCGTGCGGTGACCACGGGCCGGGGCGGTCGCTGTGGGCGCGGCTCGGCGAGGCCGGGATGTTCGCCCTGGCGGTGCCGGAGACGTACGAGGGGGTGGGCCCGCTCCCCGTGGAGCTGGCGGTGGCGTACGTCGAGGCGGGACGCCACGCGATACCCGGCCCGGTCGTGGAGACGGCCGCGGTGGCCACGCTGCTGGCCGAGCTCCCCGACCCCGGCCGGGCCAAGGAGTGGCTGCCCCGGATCGCCTCCGGCGAGGCGCTGGCCACGCTTGTCGCCGCTCCCGGGAAGGGCTCCGGCGGGGGCTTCGCGTCGGGCCCGTACGCGCTGGACGCCGACGCCGCGGACGCGGTGTTCGTGGCATCGGGTGACGAGCTGCGCCTGGCCACGGGACACGGCCCGCTGCGGCCGTCCGCCGATCCGGCACGGCGGCTGTTCGCGCCGGAAGGCGGCACCGTGGTGGCCCGAGGCTCGGCGATACGCGCGGCCGTGGGGCGGGCGACGGAGCTCGCCGCGTTACTGACGGCGGCACAGGCGCTCGGTGTGGGGCTCGAACTGCTCCGCCGCACCGTCGAGTACGTCAAGCGGCGGGAGCAGTTCGGCGTGCCGGTCGGCTCGTTCCAGGCGGTCAAGCACCGGTTGGCAGACGCCCTGATCGGGCTGGAGTTCACGCGGCCGCTACTGTTCGGCGCGGCGCTCTCGAAGTCCCCGGTGGACGTGGCGGCGGCCAAGACCGCGGCCGGTGACGCCGCCTACACCGCCGCGCGTACCGCGCTCCAGTTGCACGGCGCGGTGGGCTACACGGAGGAGCTGGACCTGTCGCTGTGGCTGCGAAAGGCACGGCCGCTGCGCGACGCGTGGGGCACCCCCGCGGCGTGCCGGGCCCGTGTCGTACGGCCGCAGAGCGCACCGGAGGTCACATGAGCGTCACCCTCGACGGAAAGGTCGCGCTCGTCACCGGCGCGGGGCGCGGGGCGCGGGGCGCGGGGCGCGGGGCGCG
>NZ_JAPHNL010000258.1 GCF_026274175.1 Streptomyces beihaiensis | reverse complement strand
GTCGGGCTTAGCAGGCTGCTGAGTGATGGGGAGACGCTCGAATGGGTGAGACTCCATGGCTCGGCCAGCGTTTCGCATAGCAGTGAGGAGGGAGAATTGGCGGCGCTGAACAGCGCGGGCGGCAGATCGAACAACGATGGGAGACATGTTGAAAGAGTTTAGAGGAGTTGAGTTGGTGTAAGTGGTTGGTTGAGTTGAGTTGCTTTGAGGTGAATCGATCTCAAGTTGTCCTTAGAGGAAACCCAGTAGTAATATGCCCAAAGAATTGAATTGAGTGGTGAAGATGTTTGTTGAGTGGAGAGTTGTTGTTGCTGTGTTGATGCTTT
>NZ_JAPHNL010000257.1 GCF_026274175.1 Streptomyces beihaiensis | reverse complement strand
GGGCGTGCGCGCGGCGGGGGCGACGGCGCCGACCCGGCGGACCGGCGGTCAGACGGCGCTGCTCGTCGTCTTCGGTCTGCTCACCGTGGTGTGGGGCCTGATCGCGCTGCTGTACTGCATCGGCGGCGCCACCGACTCCGAGACGAGCACGGGTGAGTGGATCGTCACCAGCCTGTTCATGTGGGGCGTCGACGCGCTGTTCGCGTGGCCCGCGGTACGGGTCCTGCGGCGCACTCGGCGCGTGTGACGCACCGGAGCGCGCGGTCACGTGCCGGAGCGCGCGGTCACGTGCCGCGCACCGTGCCGTTGCGCGCCGTGCCGTTGCGCGCCGACCCGTTGCGTACCGTCCCGTTGCGCTCCCTGCCGCTCGGCTGCTCAAGACGCTCGACGCAGTAGAGCCGCTCGGCGTTGCGGTCGTCGAGGCTGTCGGCGAGGCGCTGCGCCTCCGCCCTGGTCGCGTACCTCCCCACGCGGTAGCGGTTCCCGTTCCCGTCCTCGCGTACGACGAGCCACGGAAGTGTGGTCGTGCTGTCGGTCATCGCGCCCCTCCGCTTCCCCGTCCCGTTCCGCTTCCCCGTCCCCCGAGGAAACCTCACCCCGCATATGCCCGAGCCTACGCCAGACATTTACGGAGCGGATACGGGTTTACACAAAGAGGTACGCAACAAGCCATCGGCGGACGTGGCGAGGGGGGCGCGTCCGCCCGGACGCGCCCCCCTCGTGGTGCTGAGGCCGGTCAGTCCGTGCGCAGCGTCGGCATCGGCATGAGCACCGGCTCCCCCGTCGGCCTCCTGGTGCACGCGTCGCCGCAACCGGAGTCGAGGGAGCAGCAGAGCGAGCAGACGGGTCCGGAGTGGACCGGGCAGTCGGCGATGTCCGGCAGCTCGTACGCCGTCTCGCAGACGCGGCACGTGTGGGTGGCGGTGACGTCCTCGACGGCGGCATCCGGACCGTTCACCGGATTCGGCCGCGCCAGGTAGTACCTGCCCTTCGTCGCCCAGGCGATCAGCGGGCAGAGCACCAGGGCCAGACCTGCGGCGATGAACGTGGAGAACGCCTCGGCGTACTCTCCGAAGAGGCCGAAGAACGCCATGATCGAGACGGTCGACGCGATCACCATCGAGCCGAACCCGGCCGGGTTCACGGCATACAGGTACGCGCGCTTGAACTCGATGTACTTCGGGCTCCAGCCCATCCGCTTGTTGATGACCAGGTCGGCGGCGACCGCCGCGATCCAGGCGATGCCCACGTTCGAGTAGAAGCCGAGCAGTCTGTTCAACGCGGCGAACATGTTCATCTCCATCAGCGTCAGCGCGATGGCGAGGTTGAGGAAGATGTACCAGACGCGGCCCGGGTGGCGGTGGGTGACGCGGGAGAAGAAGTTCGACCAGGAGAGCGAACCGCTGTACGCGTTGGTCACGTTGATCTTGATCTGCGACACGACGACGAAGAGCGCGGCGGCCGGCAGCGCCGCCGAGCCGAGCCACGGCTTGAGCGCCTCGACCTGCGGCGCGATGGGTTCGAGCGCGTGGGTCCTGCCGACGGCCCCCAGCGCGACGAAGGCGAGCAGCGCCCCGCCGAGCTGCTTGGCGGCGCCGATGATCACCCATCCGGGCCCGGCCGCGAGAACGGCCAGATTCCATCGCCCGCGGTGGGACTCCGTGCGGGCCGGCATGAAGCGCAGGTAGTCGGCCTGTTCACCGATCTGCGCGATGAGTGAGAGCGCGACGCCGGTGCCGAGCCCGAATCCGGTCCAGGAGAAGCCGCTGCCCGCGCCCTCGGTGCCGCCGAAATGGGTGAACGCCGAGAACGAGCCCGGCGAGTGGAAGGCGAGGACGACGAAGGGCAGGACGAGCCCGATGAGCCAGAGCGGCTGGGTCCACGCCTGCACCTTGGCGAGTGCGCCCATCCCGCGGAAGACGATCGGGATGACGACGAGTGTGGTCAGCAAGTAGCCGACGGGCAGCGGCAGTCCGGCCACCTCGTGCATCGCCTGCGCCATGATCGAGCCTTCGAGCGCGAAGAAGATGAAGGTGAAGGAGGCGTAGATGAGGGACGTGAGGGTGGAGCCGAAGTAACCGAACCCGGCGCCGCGTGTGATCAGGTCCATGTCCAGGCCGTACGTGGCGCAGGCTCGGGCGATCGGGACGCCGGTGATGAAGATGATTGTCGCCGCGCAGAGGATCGAGGCGAGCCCGCTGGTGAATCCGTACGTGAAGACGATGGACGCGCCGATCGCGAAGTCGGCGAGGTAGGCGATGCCGCCGAGCGCGGTGGAGGCGACCATCGTCGGCGACCAGCGCCGGTAGGAGTGCGGGGCGTAGCGCAGGGAGAAGTCCTCGCGCGACTCGTCGGCGGCCAGCCTGGCGTAACTGCGCTTGGGCGCGTCGGGCCCGGACGCACCGGAGGGCGCGGAGGGGACGGAAGGCGCCGAGGGCGCGGAGGGTGCGGAAGCCCCGGAAGACGCGGAGGGCGCGGAAGACGCGGAGGGCGCGGAGGGCGCGGGTTGTTCGGGCGGTCCGGACGGCGCCGGAGCCGCCGGGTGGGTGCTGGTCAGGGCGGGCTCGGTCAAGATCGGCTCCCGTTCGTCCGGCTGCGGTATACCAAGTACGCAGCAGGAAGGTAGGAGCCGTGCATGACAATTCCGGGCGGCGCGGGATTGCCCCGCTGTTACGGGGCGCCTCCCCCGGTTAACTCGTCGTCACGCGACGCGGACGCCCTGTCCGGCTATCGGCGCCCGTGCCCGTCACTTCACCGGCAGGTGGTACGCGATCCGGTACCGGTCCGCCGGGACGACGACGTCGGCCGTCTCGACCGGGCGACCGGAGGCGAAGAACGTGCGGTGGATGACGATGACGACATGCCCCGGCACGCCGCCGAGGGCGCTCAACTCCTCGGCGAGACCCGGGCGGGCGGCCACTTCCTCCGTCACGTTGTCCACCACCACGTCGATCGCCGCCATGCGTTCGACGACGCCGCAGCCGCCGAGCGGCCCCTCCTCCGGCAGCATCACGGGCGTGCGCCCCGTGACTGCCAGCGGTTCCCACGACGTGGCCAGCATCATCGTCTCGCCCGCGTCCCGGTACACGTACTTGGTGCACATCACGCGGTCGCCGGGGCGCAGGCCGAGCCGCTCGGCGACGGCGGCGTCCGCTGCCTCCTGCTCGCTGCGGGACTCCCAGGTGCCGCGGGCCGCCGGGTCGGCCTGCTCCTGGCGGAACGGCGTGGATCCGCCGTCCGCCCGGTATCCCGACCTGGCCACCTTGCGCGGCACGGGCCGCTCGCGCACATACGTCCCCGAGCCCGAGCGCCCCTCGACGAGTCCCTCCGCCATGAGCACTTTGCGGGCTTCGAGGGCGACCGTGTCCGAGACGCCGTACTCCTCGCGGATTCTCGCCTGGGAAGGCAGGCGGGTGTGCGGCGGGAGCGAACCATCGACGATCTTCTTGCGGAGATCACCCGCGACGCGCAGGTACGCCGGCTGCTCACCGAATGCCACTGACAACTCCCACCGAATTCCCCCCACCGGACAACCACGGACCAAGACCGAACAACTGCGGGCTGAACACTGCCTGATCGACAGACAGCAACAGCGTGACAACCGTGAGTTGAGCCGTGCAAGCAAAGGCCAAAGAATCACTCGATGTGATGACTGACGGCCGCCAAGGGCTTTACCGGGTGAGTTTCTCCAGGTAGTGCGGGATTCACACATCAACCCAGACATCGACCGTGCGTACGAGCCACGTCGACCCCCGGCGCACCGGCCGCACCGGCCGCACCCCGCCTACCCTCTCCCCCATGAGCGCCCTCCCCGATCGCTACTGCCCGACCGACGGCACCCGCATCCCCTCCGCCTCCCTCACCTGGTGCTGCCCCGCCTGCCGCGGCCCGCTCGACCTCGATCACCACCCCACCCCGGCCCCGCTCAAGTCCCTGACGAACCGGCCCGGTTCACTGTGGCGGTACGCCGAGTGCCTGCCGCTGCCCAGGCCGGACTTCACCCTCGGCGAGGGCCGCACCCCGCTCGTCCCGCTCACCGGCGACGTCTCGGCCAAACTGGACTTCCTCATGCCGACGCTGTCGTTCAAGGACCGCGGCGCCGTCCTGCTCACCGCGCTCGCCGCCCACCTGCGCCCCGACCTCGTCGTCGCCGACAGCAGCGGCAACGCGGGCACGTCCGTCGCCGCGTACTGCGCCCGCGCGGGGCTGCCGTGCGCGGTGTACGTCCCCGACGGCACGTCACCCAAGAAGCTCGAACAGATCAGGGCGCACGGCGCGCGCGTGGAGCCGGTCACGGGCGGCCGGGAAGCGGCGGCCCGCGCCGCCCGCGCCGCGGCGGACGGCGACGGCGTCTTCTACGCCAGTCACGTCTTCAACCCGTACTTCCTGCACGGCACCAAGACGTACGTCCACGAGCTCTGGGAGGACCTGGGCGGACGCCTGCCCGATGTCATCGTCGTGCCCGTCGGCAACGGCACGCTCCTGCTCGGCGCCGCCCTCGCCGTCGCCGAGCTGCACTCGGCCGGCCTCATCGACCGCCGCCCCGCCCTGCACGCCGTCCAGGCGGCGGCGGTCGCGCCGCTGGCGCGGGCGTGGCAGCAGGGCGCGGACGACGTGACCGAACCGGTGGCGGTGGCCCCCACCCTCGCCGAGGGCATCGCGATCCCGGCCCCACCCCGGGCCCGCCAGATCCTGCGCGCGGTCCGCGAGTCCGGCGGTGCCTTCCACACGGTGACGGAGGACCAGATCCGCCATGCCCAGCTCGACCTCGCCTCGCAGGGCCTGTACGTCGAGTCGACCGGCGTGGCCTGCTGGGCGGCGACCCGCGAGAGCGGCCCCCTGGGCGCGACCCTGGCAGGCCGCAGCGCGGTGGTGCCGCTGTGCGGGGCGGGCCTGAAGTCGGGGCTCGCGGCACAGGGGTGACGCGCGCCCCTCGTCCTCCCGGGCGCGGCCCGCCGGACCGGGGGGCCAACGGACCGGACCAGGGGGCCAACGGCCCGGTGGGCCAACGGACCGGTGGGCCGCCGGGCCAGGGACCGCCGAGCCAAGGGCCCGCACACCCTCTTTGCATACCCCCGGGGGTAACCCGTACGCTACACGGGAACTTACCCCCGGGGGTATCTGTGTGCCGAGAGGAAGACAGCCGAGATGACCACCACCCCGTCCACGACAGCGACCACGGCGGACGCCCGCGGCCCACAGGGGCCGACGAAGCCGCCCAAGCCGCCGGGGCGCCTCGGACGCCTCGGCGTAGGGGCCACCACCCACCTCCGCCTCGTCCTGGTGCTGTGGCTGGCCGTGGTGGCGGGCCTCGGGGCCTTCGCCCCTCAGGTGACGTCGGCGCTGGCCGGGGCCGGGTGGCAGGCGAGCGGCTCGCAGTCCGTCACGGTGCGCGAACTGGCCCGTGAGCACTTCGGGGGCAACGCCTCCTCCGCCCTCCAGGTCGTCGTCGCCTCCGACAAGCCGGTGTCCGACGCCGCCGCCCAGAAGGTGATCGGCAAGGCGACCGCCCTGCTGGAGGGTGACCCCCGCGTCTCCCAGGTCGTCCCGCCACAACCGGGCGCGACCATCAGCCGCGACGGGAAGACCGCCGTCCTCCTGGCGGGGGCGGCCGCCGACACGAACGACATGGTCAGGGCGGCCGACGACCTGAAGAAGCCCCTGGCGGACCTGTCGGGCCACGGCATCCAGGTCACGGCGACCGGTTCGTCGGTGATGTGGAGCGACTTCAACACCGCCAACCACGACTCGATGATGAAGTCGGAGATGGTGTCGTGGCCGGTGACCATGGCCATCCTCGTCCTGGCCTTCGGCTCCCTGGTGGCCGCCGGGCTTCCGCTGCTGCTGACCATCGCGGGACTCGCGGCGTCGGCGGGCGCGCTCGTGCTCCTCGACCACCTCACACCGACATCCATCTGGGCGATGAACTTCGCGATGATGTTCGCGCTCGCCCTGGGTATCGACTACGCGCTCTTCCTCGTCGTACGGTTCCGCGCCGCGCTCGCCCGGCACGGCGCGCCCGTGCGGGCCGTCGCCGAGACGATGGACACCGCGGGCAAGGCCGTCGCGCTGTCCGGACTGACCGTCCTGGTCAGCCTGTCGGCGGTGATGCTCGTACCGGCCCCGGCCTTCCGCTCGATGGCGCTCGGCATCATGCTGGCCGTCGTCTTCGTCCTCGCCGCCACGCTCACCCTGCTGCCCGCCGTCCTCGGCCGCCTGGGCGCCAGGGTCAACGCGGCCTCGCTCCCCTTCGCCCGCGCGACCGCCACGGGCGAAGGGCCCTCGCCGCGCTTCACCGCCTGGGGCGAACGGCTGTGGCGGCACCCGGTCCGCCACGGCCTGCCCGCGCTGCTCGTCCTCGTCGCGCTCGCCGCGCCGGTGCTCGGGCTGCGTACCGCGATGCCGTCGATCACCGTCGTCCCGCCCCACGACTCCTCGCGCGTCGGGTACGAGACCGTGCAGAAGGCGTTCGGTGACGGCGCGCCCGGCACGCTGCAGATCGTCACGCCGAGCGGTGTCGCGGCGCGGGCCGAGCAGGTACTGAAGGCCGACAAGGCGATCGCGGGCGTGCTGCCGGGGCAGCGGGCCCAGGACGGCAGCGCCCTGACGCTCTTTCAGGCCGTGCCCGCGGTGGACCCGTCGGACCCGTCGCTCGCGCGAACCGTGGACACGCTCCGCCACGACCTGCCCGACGGCGCGCTCGTGGGCGGCGCGGCCGTCGAGAACCTGGATCTGCAGAGCACACTGGACGCCAAGACGCCGCTCGTCATGGGAGTCGTCCTCGCCCTGGGCTTCCTGCTGCTCCTGATCGCCCTGCAGGCGCCGCTGGTGGCGCTCATCGGTACGGTCACCAACCTGCTCGCCACCGCCGCGGCCTTCGGCGCCGCCCGGCTCGTCTTCCAGGACGGCCACGGCGCGGGACTGCTCGGCTTCACCCCGCAGGGCTTCCTGGACGGCTGGGCTCCGGTCTTCTTCTTCGCGATGATCTTCGCGATCGCCATGGACTACACGGTGTTCCTGCTCTCCACGGCCAAGGAGCACTACGAGCGGACCGGCAGCCCGCGCACCGCCGCGGTCGCCGCACTCGGCCACTCGGGCCGCGTCGTCTTCGCCGCGGCGGCCGTCATGGTGGCCGTCTTCTTCACCTTCGCCCTGTCGGGGCCGCTGCCGCCGAAGGAGATGGGCATCGTGCTCGGCGTCGCGGTCCTGCTCGACGCCGCGCTGGTCCGGCTGGTCCTGCTGCCGGTACTGCTCCGCCTCACCGGCAGGGCCGCCTGGCACACCCCCGCCTGGCTGCGCCGCGTACTGCCGAGGATCCACTTCAGCCACGACTGACATACACATACCCGTAGACCGGCAGGCTCTGGCACCGCCTGCCGGGTCGGGGCCGACCGCCCGGAGCATCACGGGCGGGGACGGCATTGGAGCGGTCGACATTCAACAAAATGTCGAATTTATGCGGGTTCGCGCGAATCTCTTGACCTCGACCGCGGCGTGAATCTATATATTCCCCTAAGCGAAAACAATATTTCGCTACACGGAAGTTACAAAGGACGCTCCGCTTGCCGCTCCGCCGAGGGTCGCTGATCCGACCCCCGGCGGAGGCACCCCACCCGCTCCCGCCCGACCGGCCCCGTCACCACACCTCGCCGCAGACGGCGGAACACCTTTCCCTGGCGGCCACACGGGCCGCCGCAGGAGGTTCCCCTACCGTGAAGTCCGTCCACTTGCTCGGTGTCGCCCCGTTTGTCGGGATACTGGTTGGCATTTTCTTCGCCAACCGCGTGACGCCCTACGTCCTGGGCATGCCTTTCATCCTCTTCTGGCTGGTCATCTGGGTCGTGCTCATCTCGGTGACCATGGCCGTCATCTACCGGCTCGACCCGGCCAATCGCAGCACCCTCCCCGAGTCCGCACAGCCCGAGGAGCACACGTCATGACCGCGCTCGCCATCATCTTCGTCTTCCTCGCCGCCTCGATGGGGCTGGGGCTCCGCGCCCGACGAGGCAAGGACATGGACCTCGAACAGTGGTCGGTCGGCGGCCGGGGCTTCGGCACGATCTTCGTGTTTCTGCTGCTCGCGGGCGAGATCTACACGACGTTCACGTTCCTCGGCGCCTCCGGCTGGGCGTACGGCAAGGGCGCGCCCGCGTTCTACATCCTCTGCTACGCCTCACTGGCCTACGTCATCTCCTACTGGCTGCTGCCGCCGATCTGGCGATACGCCAAGGAACACCGGCTGGTCTCCCAGTCCGACTTCTTCGTCTCGAAGTTCCAAAGCCCGCTGCTCGGCGGACTGGTCGCGCTCGTGGGTGTCGTCGCGATGGTGCCGTACCTCGTCCTTCAGTTGAAGGGACTGGGCATCATCGTCTCGGTCTCCTCGTACGGACACGTCTCCCCGCACTGGGCCATCGTCATCGGCACGGTCGCGCTGACGCTCTACGTGACCGTCTCCGGCATCCACGGATCGGCCTGGACCGCGCTGCTGAAGGACATCGCCATCCTGGCCGTCGTCCTGATCCTCGGCATATACCTGCCGCTGCACTACTTCGGCGGCATCGGCGCGATGTTCCACCAGGTCGACGCGGCCCAGCCGCACTTCCTCACCCTGCACTCCAGCGGGATGAGCCCGGCATGGTTCGCCTCCACCGTGCTGCTGTCGGCGCTCGGCTTCTACATGTGGCCGCACACGTTCGGCGCCTCCTACAGCGCCCAGAACGAGCGGGTGTTCCGCCGCAACGCCATCTTCATGCCGCTGTACCAGCTCGTTCTGCTGTTCGTCTTCTTCGTCGGCTTCGCCGCGATCCTCGTCGTGCCGGGGCTCACGGGCTCGGACACCGACCTGTCGCTGCTGCGGATCACCACCGCGTCGTTCCCGCCCTGGTTCGTCGGTGTCGTCGGCGGCGCCGGACTGCTCACGGCGCTCGTACCAGGCTCGCTGCTTCTGATGAGTTCGGCCACGTGCCTGGCCAAGAACGTGTACCAGCTCGCCCGCCCCGCGAGCAGCGACGCGGACACCGCCCGCCTCGCCAAGAGGCTGGTGCCGGTGATCGCTTTGATCTCGCTGTACTTCGCCCTCAACGGCGGCAGTTCGCTGGTCTCCCTGCTCCTGATGGGGTACGCCCTCGTGACCCAGCTCTTCCCCGCCCTGCTGGCGAGCCTGGCACCACGTCAGCTGGTGACCAAGCAGGGGGCCGCGGCCGGCATGATCGTCGGAGTCGCGGCGGTCATCGTGGTGACGCTCACCGGCACGAGCGTGGGCAGCCTGCTGCCCGGCCTGCCCCAAGCGGTCAAGGACCTGAACGTGGGCGTCATCGCTCTGATCCTCAACTGCGCCGCGATGGCAGCCGTTTCCGCCGCCACCCGACGCACCACCACCACGCTCAGCCCGGCCTCGGTGAGTGTCTGAGACCGCCGTGGACCCGCACGCGCGTCCCTGTACGTCACGTCTCACCGCGCCACTTGCCCGCCGACGAGGTGGCCCGGTCCGCGTCGACAGACGCAGACGCGCCGCGCGGTACGGATGACCTGAAGGTCGGCCGCCCCACTGTCCCAGGTGATCAGCCGGGCCACTGGGGCGCCGACCGTCTTCCCCGGCGAACCCCGCCGGGCTTCTCTGTCTCTCTCCCCTGCGCACGTGACCTGCTCAACTCAGCCGGACGCGGGTCCTGACCCCCGGTGTGTCCGCGTACGTGAGGCGTCGGTCCGGCATCAACGCGCCCTGGACGGACGCGTCGCAGGGTCCGTTCCCACATCCGGGCGATGCTCTTGTGCCGATTGTCGGGACGCGTATGGCGTTGTGCTACGCGGCTGTAACAGCCGACGACGTGGGCGGTCGGCCCGTGCGAGGGTCGACATGTCAGCCGGGGGGCCGCCTCGCAAGGGGCCGGGCTGGCCGCACCGCCACCTGCTCCGGTGGGGACAGCGTCGAGAGTGGAAGAGAGACATCATGCGTATCAGGAATGCCCGTTGGGGAGCGTCGGCGGCCGTGCTGGTCGCCGCGGGGCTCGCGCTGACCGCCTGCGGGCCCGGAGACGCGACGTCTTCGGATGCCTCTTCCGCCACCGGTCCATCGGCCACGGCCACGGCCAGCGCCACTGCCGGCGGCTCCGCCACCGCCGGCCCCGCACACGCCGCCGGCCGGCCCGCCACCACCAAGTCCGCCGCGAGCCACCGGGGTTCTTCCCATGCTTCCCGTCCGGGCGCTGCCACGACGTCCGGAGTGAAGTGCACCGACCAGAGGAACTACGCGGGTGACCCGCGGTCCAACGCCGAGATCAACAGCATCGGCGAGAAGACCGGCACCTGCCCGCCGGTCGACACCTCCGGCCCGAGCCGCGGCTCCGACGGCCACCAGCGCACGCTCGTCGGCAAGCTGAGCTATCTGGCGCCCGGCAAGCTGATCGTCACTCCCGACAACGGCGGCACCAAGCAGGCGTTCATGGTCTCCAACGCCACCAGGATCCTCGGCGCGGCCGCGATCTGCTCCGACACCTACGGCAAGGTGACCATGGACAGCAAGGGCTATGGCACCTCGAAGTGCACCGTCGGCCAGTTGGAGAAGGCCGCGAAGACCAGCGCGGTGACCGTCCGGGTCACTTTGGACTCCACGCTGGGCAAGGCCGAGACCATCGCCGAGAAGTACCACCCGTAGACAACAACCCGTGGACGAGGCGAGTGCAGACGGCACAGCGGGTGGGCCGGGCGACCGGTGGCAGGACGCCGACGACGTCGAGGACACGCTCGACCGGCTCGCCCCGGGCCGCCGAGACCCGCCCGGCCGGAGCGACGCTGGACCTCCCGACGCCCTCGCCCCGCACGGCGGTATCACCCCCGAACACCGAGCCTTGGGACGGCACCACATGTGGGCCGCCTGAACGGTGACGACTTCCGTGTATGCGGCCCGTGGGAAGCAGCCGCCCCGTATGAGCCCGAGCCTGACTGGCTCCACAGGTCAATCGCGACCTCACCGCCGTCCCGGAGCGATTCGCTCCGAACCGCCGCGCAGGCCGCACGAGAGTTTCCCGACCTCGACGACGCCACCATGAAGCCTTGCCCTTGAACCCCGCCCAATGCCCCGCCCGCATCCGACTGGGGCCATCGGCGCCTACAGCGTTCTTCGGGTTCATGGTCGCCGGTGAGACCGGAGAGTGTCGCGAGGCGGACATGGACGACGACGTCCCACTGACGGCGCGCGGCTGCGAGCCGCTTGCGTCCGCCGGTTCGGCTGAGCGGGGTCCGCCGGTTGACGACCTCGGCGGGGCGCGCGGACCGCAAAGGCCGCCCGACTCGCTCCGTCGCAGGTCAGACGGCCTTTCGCCGGGCGTATTACACGTTGAAGCGGAATGTCTGAAGCCTGATCCTGACCTGCGGTGGAGTGCCCTCCAGGGCTCTGACCAGGGATTTCCTCGTTGGCATACGTTGGCTCCCGACGGCCGTTTACGGGTGTCCTGCGGACTGGCTGCGGACTGACCGGGGGCTCCGAGGCGGCGAAATCCCTGGCACACCGGCGGGGCCGGCAAGGACACTGCGCAGGTGAGCGACTCCTACCCCTGCCCGTGCTGCGGGCACCGCGTGCTGGGCGCGATGCCCGGCTCGTACGAGATCTGCCCCGTCTGCTTCTGGGAGGACGACGGGGTCCAGTTCCGCTGGCCGACCATGCCCGGCGGTGCGAACAAGGTCCCCCTGATCGAGGCCCAGCGGAACTACCAGGACTTCGGCGCCTGCGACAAACTTGGCCGGCGGTACGTCCGCCCTCCAGCCGACGACGAGCCCCTCGACCCCGCCTGGCGCCCCATCGATCAGACACGGGACTCCTTCGAGGACTGGGCGGCCGCGGACCGCGCCCCGTGGCCCGACGACCGCTCGGTGCTCTGCTGGTGGCTCCCCACTTTTTGGCGCCGGGACCACTCCGCGTCATGACCTCCCACATCGAGACACTCGTCCAGCAACTCGACGGCAATGCCGACGAGTCCTACGACGCCCGCGCGGAGCTGATCTGGATCGGCGCCGATGCCATCCCCGCCGTCATCGACGGACTGCGTTCCCTCGGCGGCTTCGGTCAGCTGACCGCCGTCGAGGTCTTCGAGGAGGCGGGCGATCCCCGTTGCGGCCCCGCTCTCATCGGCCTGCTGGACAGCGACAACCCGACCGTCCGCGAATGGGCGGCCATGGCCCTGGCGAGCCTGGAGATCGACGGTGCGGTCGAGCCTCTGCGCCGCGCCTATCGCGCCAGCCTGGAACGGGCGACCCCACCGGACTGGACCGAGCCCGTCGGCATCCGCTGGGCCCTGACCGAACTCGGCGCACGCAGCCCCGTCGTCCCGCCGCTCACCGCACGCCTGCGACCCACCACTGCGGACAACGCCCCAGGCTGGCCTTCAGCCCACGTCACCGAGATCATCAACGACCTGGCCGACCACGCCCAGGTGATCCTCTACTCCCAGTTCTGGCGCGTGGACGCCGACGGCACATCCGGCGTCTCCGGCCCCGCCCTGGGCTGGGAACTCGACTGGACTGCGCCCTGGGAGCACCTGGTCGAGGAGTCCCGCTCCTGGTCCCTGCTGGAAGCCTCCGAAGCCCCCGTCGGCGACACCATCTTCGTCGCCCCCACCTGGATCGACCGTACCGACCTGTACCCGGAGAGGTGACCGATGCCGTTCCAGCACCCCGAGGAAGTCGGCTACGGCCATGTGGTCGAGAGCTACGTGACGAGGACGTACGGGGGCCTCCCGCGCTATCTCGTACTGAACGGCGGGCGGTTCCTGGGCCCCCGGTGGTGGCACACCACACGCTTTACCCGGCATCTGATCGCTGACGCCGCCGCGATCAACGACGAGGAACTGGAAGCCCTCCTCGGGTTCGAATGGCGCTCGCGTCTCACCGCCGGCTGGCTGATCGGCGTCGACCGCCGCGAACAGTTCCGAGCACGCATCGGCGACCTGCTCCTGGCCAGCGAGGTCTGCTATTCCGGCGGCGCCTACTGCTTCGCCTTGGCTCGCTTCGGCACACACGCCGACGCTGAGATCCTCACCGCCTACCTCGACCGCTACCTCCCCTGCACCGACCTCCACTACGACCAGCCCGCCGCCCTGGGCGCCCTCCTCCGCCTCGACGCCCTCCTCGGTACCCGCCACGCCGACCGCTTCACGGAGCCCGACGGCCTCTGGGACGAGTGGGTCACGGGCGTGGGGCGCCTCGGCTACCCCGGCTACGCCCCCGCCGAGCAGCGCCGCTGGACGGACCTCCAGTGCGAGTTCGCCAACGGCTGGACTCGGCCGTAGCAGCCGCCTGACTGCGGCTACGTGAAGTCCGTGTACGCCATGTATCGGCCGCATGTGCGGCACATGAAGAGGTAGCCCGTGGGCTGACTGTCCTTGTCCAGAGCACCCAGATAGCTCTCCACCGCCTCAGCAGACCACCCCCACGCGCCAACCTCGCTGCGCAGCGCCTGCAGGGCATCCGGGAACATGGCCAGCTCGGCCATCCCGACCGCCCCCAGGAACGCCGCACCATCACCGCAGTGGAAGAACCACTGCGGGTCCTGCCAGGAGGGGAAGCCCGGCGTACACGCGTCGACGGACATCACGACCTCAAGCGGGACATCGTCCCCGGCCGGGTCACCGATGAAGTGCGCGTCGTACTTCGAAGCGGCGCTGCCATCCGCGATGCACCACGGGCACAGCAGGTTGGAAAGTTCCTCGACCGCGTACACCGGGCCCGTGTAGATGAACCCCCGCGCCCTCCTGCAGCAGAGGCACGTCGTGCTGGACTCAACGACCGCCCCGGTCGCCAAGGGGTCGGGGTGGTAGGGAAAACCGGGCAACTCCTCAGACATGCCAGTCACGCTACCTGCGCACAGGAAGGTCGTGCCGGACTGCACCCGCCCTCGGTCCGAAGGCGGTCATGGCCGCAGCAGCCGAGCCTGCGGGTCATAGCAAACGAGCCCCATCGATGCCGCGAGATCGGCGGCGTAGGCCGAAGCCGATCCCGGGGCGCACTTCCACGGGTGAATACCGCTCCCTGAACAAGTGGCGGGCCATCGCGTAACTCTCCTTGGTGAACGCCCAGTTCAACCATGAGGAGTGAGCGATGACCCTGTCCCAGTCTGAACTGATACGGCTCCTTGAGTCACTACGCGCGACGGACGCAATCGAGCTCATCCGCGTCATCGCCGAGCGGATCCCAAGAGCTGATCGAGGCCGAAGCGACGGCTCATGTCGGCGCCGAGTGGAACGAGCACACGCCGACGCGGACCAACATCCGCAACGGTCACCGCGAGAAGGTGCTCACCACGCTCGTCGGCGACCTGGACCTGGAGATCCCCAAGGTCCGCACCGGCAGCTTCTTCCCCAGCCTGCTGGAGCGGCGCCGCCGCATCGACCAGGCTCTCTACGCCGTCATCATGGAGGCGTACGTGCACGGCGTGTCCGCCCGCAGCGTCGATGACCTGGTCAAAGCACTCGGCGGGGGACAGCGGCATCTCCAAGTCGGAGGTCTCGCGGATCTGCCAGGCACTGGACGAGCCGCTGACCGCGTTCCGCACCCGCCCGCTGGATCATGTCCGCTTCCCCTACGTCTATCTGGACGCGACGTACGGCAAGGCGCGGGTGAACCACCAGATCGTCTCGCGGGCGGTCGTGGTCGCCACCGGCATCACCGAGGACGGCAACCGCGAGGTCCTGGGCCTGATGGTACATCCAGCACCCACTACCGGGACCGCGGCGAGGGAGCTGCCCACCGCCACCTGATCGAGGGCATCATGAGGCAGACGCTACAGCACGCAGCTGCGGGAGATCCCTCGCGCCATGGGAGGTTGAGAATCAACTTCGAGGCCATCAGCCCGGACAGTGTTTTCTCGCCCCGAGATCAGTCGAGCTTCTCGAACGCCGGCCTAGGCGCGATGACCTGCGTTCGCTTTTCATTGATATTGAGCCATGTAGGCGCTTCCACCGACATGAGCTTTCGGTCAACAGCGATTAGATTCTGCTGCGCCGCTTCATTCAGGGCATCAAGTATGTCGACCACCTTCACCTTCCCGTACTTCTCAAGTTGCGCCTGAATCTTCTGCGCCTTCGCACTCGGCTTGTAGTAATAGGGTGCACGATCATGCCTGCCAACTGTCAGAATCGCTTCAGCAACTGCCTCATACGCATCGTTGAACAAGCCCATGAAGCCGTCCGGGTCTGGCAGTGCAATAAGGTGGAGACTGTTCCACCTCTGATATCCCGCCGAAAGGTCCAGGGCCTGCGGAACAATCGCCACCCGGAGCCCGTTACCGTCTTCGAGCTGATGCCAATTACTCTTGATAGTCGCGGCGGCAAACCGCACCTTCTCCGCACTACTCAGAAACAGATCGGTCTTCCACACTTTCTTGATCCGTTTCCGCAACTGAGGTTCGGCGGCGACACCGCGGGCAGCGATCGGCACCCAGGATCCAAATGCGAACGGCCGACCTGACCCGTCAGGCAGCAACACTGCATCACCACTCGCGTTATTAACAACAGCCTCAGTGAATCCGAGATGGCGTGCACGTTCGTGCCCGAACATCAGAGACGTCGGCCTGTCCAAGTCAGCGAATCCCCTGGGGCTCACCTTCCTGAGCGCTTCGCTGACCAGATCGACAACGCGCGGTTCGCCGCCGACAATCGCCTCGTGAACTGCCCACTCAAACCCATCTCCGCGCGATCCCTTGTCACGGTGGAGGCGAGCGAGCTTCGCGAGCTGTCGAAACGTGACATCCACCCGATCGCAATTGAGGTCTTCGAGGTCCGCTTGCGACAATTCATCGAAATGGGCCCTAAGAATTGATCGCGATACCGCGTAGAGAGCGCGACCGTACTCATCAACTGGTTCGGCCTGGCTCAGGAAGGTGACATCAGCCATTCAGCGACTCCCTATTTAGTCACATGGAAGTTGGAACGGGCTCAGCTACAGCGAAGCGGAACGTCGCACGCAGAGATCGCACCTTCGAGAACCAGGTTTCAAGCAAGTCTTCCCAGCGCGGAAGAGGCGCCCCAGCATGCCGAACACTCACCGATCAGTAGTGATATCGGGCGGCGAGGACGACGATCTCCTCGTCCATCACCAGATAGACGAGACGGTGCTCGTCGTCGATCCGTCGCGACCAGGCCCCAGGCAGGTGATACTTCAGCGGCTCTGGCTTGCCGATGCCTGTGAAGGGGTCACGCCTGACATCCTCAATAAGCCTGTTGATCCGGACAAGCATCTTGCGGTCGTTCTTGAGCCAGGACGTGTAGTCCTCCCAGCCCTGGTCCTCGAAGACAAGCCTCACGCGGCACCTGCGTCTGCGTCCGCCGACTCGGGATCGATCAGCTCACGCTCCGACACGTTGATACGTGACAGGGCATTCTCGTACGCCTTGAGCAGCCGCCGGGCGTTCACCGGCGACCGCAGCAGGTAGGAGCCCTCGCGCAGCGCGGCGTAGTCTTCGGCCGAGACAAGCACGGCGTTGCCGCGCTTGGAGACGATCTCGATGGCCTCGTGGTTCTCGTTGACCTTCTTGATCAACGGAAACAGTTCCTTGCGGGCTTCGCTCGCGGTTATAGACATGGCCCAACACTCCCATCAAGTGGTACCTGATAACGTACCACTCTCGGCGTTACCCGAGAGGGGAAATAACTGATGGTCAATCAGCTAACCCAGCACCCATCCAGCACGGGACAAGACTAGGGGTCCACCTCTGGAGAGATGGACCCCTTATGACCTGCACATTTGACAGATCAGCGTCGTGCTGGCATGTCACCCGCTACACGTTGAAGCGGAACTCCACCACATCCCCGTCCTGCATCACGTAGTCCTTGCCCTCCATACGCGCCTTGCCCGCCGCCCGCGCGTCCGCGACCGAGCCCGTCTCGACCAGGTCGGTGAAGGAGATGACCTCGGCCTTGATGAAGCCCTTCTGGAAGTCGGTGTGGATGACACCGGCTGCCTCGGGGGCCGTGGCGCCCTTCTTGATGGTCCAGGCTCGGGCCTCCTTGGGGCCCGCCGTGAGGTAGGTCTGCAGGCCGAGGGTGTCGAAGCCGACGCGGGCCAGGGTGGCGAGCCCCGGTTCCTCGGCGCCCACCGACTCAAGCAGTTCCATGGCGTCGGCCTCGTCGAGTTCGGCGAGGTCGGCCTCCAGCTTGGCGTTGAGGAAGATCGCCTCGGCCGGGGCGACCAGGGCGCGCTGCTCGTCCTTGAAGGTGTCGTCGGTCAGCTCGTCCTCGTCGACGTTGAAGACGTAGAGGAACGGCTTCGTCGTCAGCAGGTGCAGGTCGTGAAGGTGCTCGTTGCGCTCGCTGCCCTGGACGATGCCCTGCGAGAAGAGGGTGTCGCCGCGCTCCAGGATCTCCTTGGCCTCCTCGACGGCCTTGACCTTCGGGGCGACGTCCTTCTTGATGCGCGACTCCTTCTGGAGGCGCGGCAGGACCTTCTCGATGGTCTGGAGGTCCGCGAGGATCAGCTCGGTGTTGATCGTCTCGATGTCGTTCTTGGGCGAGATCTTGCCGTCGACGTGCACGACGTTCTCGTCCTTGAAGGCGCGGATGACCTGGCAGATCGCGTCGGACTCGCGGATGTTCGCCAGGAACTTGTTGCCCAGACCCTCGCCCTCGCTCGCACCGCGCACGATGCCCGCGATGTCGACGAAGTCGACCGTGGCCGGGAGGACGCGCTGCGAGGTGAAGATCTCCGCCAGCTTGGTCAGACGGGCGTCCGGGACGCCGACCACGCCGACGTTGGGCTCGATGGTCGCGAACGGGTAGTTGGCCGCGAGCACGTCGTTCTTGGTCAGGGCGTTGAACAGGGTCGACTTACCGACATTCGGCAGACCGACGATTCCGATCGTGAGCGACACGTTGCGACTTCCCGTACGTGGTGGGCGCTGATGGCCTTGGACTGGGCGATCCACCAGTCTACGGCCTCGGCGTCGCTCACCCCGACGACGTATCGAACACCCGGCCAAGGAGAGTCAAGGTCGGTCGATACGCGTGTCCTGCCGCCCATTCCGCACATAACCCGACCTATGTTGTGCATGTGGAGCAACCCAGGACGCGTTCCCCTCAGATTCGGCCCCGTCGCACGGCCCCGCTTCCGCCGCAGGCTCAGGGCGGGCGGGGTGGTGCGCGCGCCGGCCATCAGGCGGGCGGCTCCGGCTCCGTGCACCGGGCGTCGGTCCGGCGGCACCGGCCCATGCCGCCGCTCGTGCAGGTGCTGCGCCGTTTTCCCGATCCCCGGCTGACCGGGCTCGGCAGCGGGCTGTTCTGTGTCGCCGCGATGCTCGGGGTGGGGCTCGCCGACCGGCTCCTCCTCGACGGCTCCCCTGGCGTGTACGGGGTGCTGTTCGTACTGGTCAGCGCGGTTACGGCGAAGTGGGTACGGAAGGCCGACCTCGTGGCGGCGCCGGTCGTCGTGCCGCTCGCGTTCGCCGTGGGGGCGCTGGCCATCGCCAAGGGGTCGGGCGGCTTCGGCGGGCAGGTGATGGGGCTGGTGACGGCGCTGTCCCTGAACGCGGGGTGGCTGTACTGCGGCACACTCGTGGCCGGTGTGATCGTGACCGTGCGCAAGGTGCGGTTGATGGCGCGGCGGGCGGCGGCGCGGCGGGCCGGTGATCAGCAGGCGCCCGCGCCTCGACGGGGCGGGGACGGTGCTCGTGGGCCGAGGGGAGCCGGCGGGGCCAGGCCGCATCGCGGCGCGGCCTCCTCCCGCACGCCCGGCCCTCGGCGCCGCCCCGCGTGACCAACGCCGCGCGCGACCACCCGGTCCCCGGCGCCGCACCGCCGGACCACCGGACCACCGGACCAAACAGCTCTACGCGCGCGATGCCGCCATCGCCGCGCCCACGATGCCCGCGTTGTTCTCCAGCTCGGCCGGGACGATCTCCGCCTCGATGCCCTTGATCAGCGGCAGGAACTTGTGGGCCTTGCGGCTGACGCCGCCGCCGATGATGAAGAGTTCGGGCGAGAACAGCATCTCCACGTGGGCCAGGTACTTCTGGACGCGCTTGGTCCAGTGCTCCCAGCTCAGGTCGTGGTCCTCCTTGGCCTTGGTGGAGGCGTGCTTCTCCGCGTCGTGCCCGTTCAGCTCCAGGTGGCCGAGCTCCGTGTTCGGGACGAGCTCGCCGTCGGTGAACAGGGCGCTGCCGATGCCCGTACCGAACGTGAGCAGCAGCACCGTGCCCTTGCGGCCGCGGCCCGCGCCGAAGTGCATCTCGGCGACGCCCGCGGCGTCCGCGTCGTTGAGGATCGTGACCGGCAGCCCGTCGAGACGCTCGCTGAGCAGGGCGCGGGCGTCGACGTCGATCCAGCCCTTGTCGACATTGGCGGCCGTACGGATCATCGCGCCGCCGGTGACGACGCCGGGAAACGTGATGCCGATCCGGTCGGGGATGTCCCCCGTGAAATGACCGACGACTTCTCTGACGCCCTCGGCCACCGCCTCGGGCGTGGCCGGGTGCGGGGTCAGCACCTTGAACCGCTCCTGGGCGAGATCGCCGCGCATCAGGTCGACCGGGGCGCCCTTGATCCCGGATCCGCCGATGTCCACACCGAAGATCTGCATGACCCCACGTTACGACGCGGGACCGACAGTCACTTCTCGGTGGCGGAATCCTGCACGAGCGCCGCGGCCTCCGCGCGCAGGTCGCGGCGGAGCTCCTTGGGCAGCGAGAAGGTGATGGACTCCTCGGCCGCCTTGACGATCTCCACGTCCGCGTAGTCGCGCCGCGACAGCCACTCCAGGACCTCCTCGACGAGGACGTCGGGGACGGAGGCGCCGGAGGTGACGCCGACCGTGGTCACGCCGTCCAGCCATGCCTCGTCGATCTCGTCGGCGAAGTCCACGAGGTGCGCGTCCGCGGCGCCCGCCAGCTTCGCCACCTCGACGAGCCGCTTGGAGTTCGACGAGTTGCGCGATCCGACGACGATGACCAGGTCGGACTCGGCGCCCATCTGCTTCACGGCGAGCTGACGGTTCTGCGTGGCGTAGCAGATGTCGTCGCTGGGCGGCGAGACGAGCCCGGGGAACTTGGCTTTCAGGGCGTCGACGGTCTCCATCGTCTCGTCGACCGAGAGCGTGGTCTGGGAGAGCCAGACGACCTTGTCCGGGTCGCGGACCTCGACCTTGGCGACGTCTTCGGGGCCGTCGACGAGCGTGATGTGGTCGGGGGCCTCACCGGAGGTGCCGATGACCTCTTCGTGGCCCTCGTGTCCGATCAGGAGGATGTCGAAGTCCTCCTTGGCGTAGCGGACGGCTTCCTTGTGGACCTTGGTGACCAGCGGGCAGGTCGCGTCGATGGTGGCGAGCCTGCCGCGCGCGGCCTCCTCGTGCACGGTCGGCGCGACGCCGTGCGCGGAGAACATGACGATGGCGCCCTCGGGCACCTCGTCCGTCCGCTCGACGAAGATCGCGCCCTTCCGTTCCAGGGTCTGCACGACGTACTTGTTGTGGACGATCTCGTGGCGGACATAGATCGGGGCCCCGTACTGCTCAAGGGCCTTCTCGACGGCGATCACGGCACGGTCCACACCGGCGCAGTAGCCACGGGGGGCGGCGAGCAGGACGCGGCGGGAGCCAGTCGTAGCAGCAGTCATGTCTCCCATCGTAAGGGCGGGCGGGCCCGCTCCGAGATGCGGCGTCCGGGCCCGTACTGGGAGTCTGGGCACGGGCTACGTCACAAACGGAGGCACGATGTCCGCCGACACCGCCGACACCGCGAACGGACCTGGCGACCTGGAGGGGGCCGCCCTGCGGCGCAGTCTGGGCTTCCGGGACCTCGTCGTCTACGGGCTGCTCTTCATCGCCCCGATGGCCCCCGTGGGCATCTTCGGCACCCTGGACGCCAAGTCGCACGGGGCGGTCGCCCTCGTCTACGTCGTCGCCACGGTGGCCATGGGGTTCACCGCATTCAGTTACGCCCAGATGGTGCAGGTCGCGCCCCGTGCGGGGTCGGTGTTCGCGTACGCGCGCGTGGGGCTCGGGAACGAGGCCGGGTTCGTCGCCGGGTGGATGGCGATGCTCGACTACCTGCTGATCCCCGCGGTGGCGTACCTGTTCTCCGGGATCGCCATGAACTCGCTGGTCCCGTCGGTGTCGCGGTGGGTGTGGACGGCGCTGGCCGTGGCGATCACGACACTGCTCAACCTGTGGGGTGTGCGGGCCGCGGCCCGGGTCGGTTTCCTCGTCCTGGCGATGGAGATCGTGGTGCTGCTCGTCTTCGTGGTCTCGGCGATCGTGGTGCTCGCCAGGGACGGCGCCGAGCGGGGCTGGCTGTCGCCGCTGTCCGGGGACGGCACGCAGGGCGCGTTCGCGCTGTCGGCGGTGGTGGGCGCGGTGTCGGTCGCGGTCCTGTCGTACCTGGGCTTCGACGCGATCGCGACATTCGCCGAAGAGGTGACGGGGGGCTCGGCGAAGGTGGCGCGCGCGGTGCTGTTCTGCCTGGCGCTGACGGGTGTGCTGTTCGTCGCGCAGACCTATCTGGTGGCCCTCCTGGAACCGACGACCTCCGCGCGGCTGGCCGCCGATCCGGCCAAGCAGGGCTCGGCGTTCTACGACGCCGTGGACGCCTCGGTCGGCGGGTGGCTGCACGACCTGGTGGCGGTGAGCAAGGCGATCGGTGCGGCGTTCGCGGCGCTGGCCGGGCAGGCCGCGGCCGGACGGCTCGTCTTCGCGATGGCACGCGACCGGCGGCTGCCGAAGGCACTGTCGCGTACGGACTCGGGTGTGCCACGGGTGGCGCTGCTCGTGGCCGCGACGATCACGCTCGTCGCGGCGGTGTGGGCGGCGAGCCGGGACGACGGGATGGACAAGCTGGTCTCGGTCGTCGACATCGGCGCGCTGACCGCCTTCACGATGCTGCACGCGAGTGTGGTGGGCTATTTCGCGGTACGGCGCCGGGGCGGGCCGGTGAGCTGGTGGCGGCACGTGCTGGTGCCGGTGGTCGGCGCGGCGATCACGGTGGCCGTGATCGTGGAGGCGTCCGGCACGGCGCAGGCCGTCGGCGCGATCTGGCTGGCGATCGGGCTGGCCGTCCTGGTCGCGCAACGCGGCCGCCCGGAGCCGCCGTACACGCCGCACGGCAGCCATGCCGACTAGGCAGCGTCTTCAGAATCCAGGCAGAGCCCAGGCGCGGGTGCGGGTGCGGATACGGGTGCGGGTGCGAGTGCGGATATGCGTGCGCGTGGGGGTACGAGTGCGGGGCGGGTGCGGCTACGGCTACGACTGCGGCTACGGCTACGGCTACGGCTACGGGCTGGTTGGCCGCGTAGGTCGCCGCGCTCCTTGAAAGGCTGCCCGGCGGCCCGGGAACCCGAGGTCGCCGCGTTGTCAGCGGCGCCGGATACGCTCACCGCATGGCTGTCAACACGTCCGCGGACGCCCCGCTGCCCGTCGGCGAGGTCTCGCGGCTCATCGGGGGATGGATCGACCGGCTGGGCGCCGTGTGGGTCGAGGGGCAGATCACGCAGCTGTCCCGCAGACCCGGCGCGGGCGTCGTGTTCCTGACCCTGCGCGACCCGTCGTACGACATCTCGGTCTCGGTCACCTGCTACCGCAAGGTGTTCGACGCGGTGGCGGACGTGGTCCGCGAGGGCGCCCGGGTCGTCGTGCACGCGAAGCCGGAGTGGTACGCGCCGCGCGGCCAGCTCTCGCTGCGCGCCGCCGAGATCCGGCCGGTCGGCGTGGGCGAGCTGCTCGCCCGCCTGGAGCAGCTCAAGAAGGCGCTGGCCGCCGAGGGTCTCTTCGCGGTCGACCGGAAGAAGCCGCTGCCGTTCCTGCCGCAGCTCGTCGGCCTGGTCTGCGGCCGCGCGTCGGCGGCCGAGCGTGACGTCCTGGAGAACGCGCGGCACCGCTGGCCCGCTGTCCGCTTCGAGGTGCGCAACGTGCCGGTGCAGGGCGTGCACGCCGTGCCACAGGTCGTCCAGGCGGTCAAGGAGCTCGACGCGCGCGAGGACGTCGACGTGATCATCGTGGCGCGCGGCGGCGGCAGCGTGGAGGATCTGCTGCCGTTCTCGGACGAGCAGCTGGTCCGCGCGGTGGCCGACTGCCGTACGCCGGTGGTCTCCGCGATCGGCCACGAGCCGGACAACCCGCTGCTCGACCATGTCGCGGATCTGCGCGCCTCCACGCCGACCGACGCCGCCAAGAAGGTGGTGCCGGACGTCGGCGAGGAGTACGAGCGGGTGCGCCACCTGCGCGACCGGGCCCGGCGCACCGTCGAGGCGCTGGTCGAGCGCGAGGAGCGGGGCCTGGCGGCGGCGCTCGCCCGCCCCTCGATAGAGGACCCGCACCGCATGGTCGACGAACGTGAGCAGCAGGTCGCGGCGCTCACCGAGCGCGGCCGCCGCACCCTGGGCCACCTCCTGGACCGCGCGGAGTCGGACCTGACGCACACGCACGCGCGCGTGGTCGCCCTCTCCCCCGCGGCGACGCTCCAGCGCGGCTACGCGGTGCTGCAGCGGGCGGACGGGCACGTGGTGCGCGACCCCGGCGAGGTGACGGCGGGCGAGGAACTGCGCGCCAGGGTCGCCGGAGGCGACTTCACCGTACGAGCAACAGCGGAAGAAGCATGAGGACGGGCATCAGCATGACGACGAAGACGGCAGACCAGGCGCTCGGCTACGAGCAGGCACGCGATGAACTGATCGATGTCGTACGGCAGTTGGAGGCCGGAGGCACGACGCTGGAGGAATCGCTCGCGCTGTGGGAGCGCGGCGAGGAACTGGCCAAGGTGTGCCGCCGCTGGCTGGACGGCGCCCGCGCCCGCCTCGACGCGGCCCTCGCCGCGGAGAGCACGGAGGAGCAGACCGGGGAGGGCGACGGCGACGGGGGCGAGGCAGGGAACGGGAAGAGGAACGGCGAGACGGACGGGGAGAGGGACGCGGAGGGGGACGGGGAGTAGACCGGCGGTGGCGTGAACCGGGTCACCCGAGGGTTTGTTGAAAGTTTAAGCTTATTGGCCTATGGTCGGACGCATCAGGCTCCGTCCGTACCGAGAAGGTTGAACACGATGTCTCTCGCCCTTGACCCCACCGCCCAGGATCTGCTCTTCCGCGAGGCCCGCACCGCGAACACGTTCACCGACGAGCCGGTGACCGACGAGCAGATCGAGGCGATCTACGACCTGGTCAAGTACGGCCCCACCTCGATGAACCAGTCGCCCCTGCGCGTCACCCTGGTCCGCTCCCCCGAGGCCCGTCAGCGCCTGGTGAACCTGATGTCCGACGGAAACAAGGAGAAGACCGGAAAGGCCCCGCTGGTCGCGATCCTCTCCGCGGACAACGAGTTCCACGAGGAACTGCCCACCCTCTTCCCGCACTTCGAGGGCGCCAAGGGCATGTTCGACGGCATGGGCCGCGAGGCCCGCGAGCGCCAGGCCGGGCTCAACGCCGCGCTGCAGGCCGCGTACTTCATCGTCGGCGTGCGCGCCGCCGGGCTCGCCGCGGGCCCGATGACCGGCGCCGACCTCGAGGGCATCCGCAAGGAGTTCCTGGACGACGACCACACCCCGCTCATGGTGGTCAACATCGGCAAGCCGGGCGAGAACGCCTGGTTCCCGCGCTCTCCGCGGCTCGCCTACGACGAGGTCGTCACGACCGTCTGAGCCACAAGCCCGATCCGAGCCGCAAGCCCGAGAGGGGCTCCCCGCCGCCGCGCGCCGGGAGCCCCTCTCTCGCGTTCCCACGCCTGGCGTTCACCGCCCGCGGGTCGCCCTTTGCCTGCCGGCCGCCGCCGTTCGTCCGTCAGCTGCCCCGCTTCATGCGCAGCGCCTCGGCCATCTTCGTCAACTGGCCGAAGTCCG
The DNA here is from genome assembly GCF_026274175.1 of Streptomyces beihaiensis. Lineage (GTDB taxonomy): Bacteria > Actinomycetota > Actinomycetes > Streptomycetales > Streptomycetaceae > Streptomyces > Streptomyces beihaiensis. Next base: position 24,943 of record NZ_JAPHNL010000257.1, on the reverse strand, counting down.
CGGTGCCGGTCACGACCGTGGCGGAGCCCTTCTGGCGCAGCACCAGGGCGTCGTACTTGTCACCCTTGTAGCGGCGCCACTCCTCGCCGCCGATCCGCTGCGTGCGACTGGTCTCCTCGGCGCCCTGGCTGGCCTGCGAGATGAAGGCCGCGGAGTTGTCGGCCGACTGCTCGACGGCCACGTACTGCCCCCGCGGGTCGAGGAAGCCCAGGTGCCAGGACTGGTGATCCTTCTCCTGGTAGTCCACGGAGGTCGCCTTCCACGTGCGCGGAAGCCCCTCGGGCGCGGCGACCGGGTACGAGGCGGTACGGCGCGCCGTCAGCAGCGCGACCCTGTAGTCCTTGCGGGCCACCGGGGCGCCCTTGGAGTCGTCGTGCGGCACGAACAGGTAGATCACCCCGGCCGCGAGGACGCAGACGCCGAGCGAGAGCACCATGCTGCCGACTGTCTTCTTGCCATTTCTTGCTGCCACGCACCCCATCGTCGCAGGCCCGCCGACGATCACCGCCGGGAGGGCCACGAAGACGCGTGACGACCGGATGGGTGCGCTCATCCGTGGGGCGGTCTGCTCAGATTGTCGTACGGGCGATAGAGTCGGCTCCGTCAACCCTCATCCGGCCGTCGTCGTATCCCGGTGCCCTGCCGGAACAGAAAGGTGCGTCTCGATGACCGAGCATCACCAGCTGCCGTCCGAACTCGAGGTCCCTTCGGAGGCCCCCGACCGCAACCTCGCCCTGGAGCTCGTCCGGGTCACCGAAGCCGCGGCGATGGCCGCGGGCCGCTGGGTCGGCCGCGGTGACAAGAACGGTGCCGACGGCGCCGCCGTGCGCGCGATGCGCACCCTCGTCTCCACCGTCTCCATGAACGGTGTCGTCGTCATCGGCGAGGGCGAGAAGGACGAGGCGCCGATGCTCTTCAACGGGGAGCGGATCGGTGACGGGACCGGACCCGAGTGCGACATCGCCGTCGACCCGATCGACGGCACGACGCTGACCGCCAAGGGCATGCCGAACGCGGTCGCCGTGCTCGCCGCCGCGGACCGCGGGACCATGTTCGACCCGTCCGCCGTGTTCTACATGGACAAGCTGGCCGCCGGGCCCGAGGCCGCGGACTACGTGGACATCAACGCGCCGACCGCGGTCAACATCCGGCGGGTCGCCAAGGCGAAGGGCGGCTCGCCCGAGGACGTCACCGTGGTCATCCTGGACCGGCCGCGCCACGAGAACCTGATCAAGGAGGTCCGCGAGGCGGGCGCCCGGATCAAGCTGATCTCGGACGGTGACGTCGCCGGTTCCATCCTGGCCGTGCAGGAGGAGAAGGGCGTCGACCTGCTGCTCGGCATCGGCGGCACGCCCGAGGGCATCATCAGCGCCTGCGCGATCAAGTGCCTGGGCGGCACGATCCAGGGCAAGCTGTGGCCCAAGGACGAGGCCGAGCGGCAGCGGGCGCTCGACGCCGGCCACGATCTGGACCGTGTCCTCACCACGGACGACCTGGTCTCCGGTGAGAACGTGTTCTTCGTCGCCACCGGCATCACCGACGGTGAGCTGCTGCCGGGCGTGCGCTACAGCTCCGAGCGGGCGCACACGTCGTCGCTCGTGATGCGGTCGAAGTCCGGGACGATCCGGCAGATCGACTCGACGCACCGGCTGAGCAAGCTCCGGGCCTACAGCGCGATCGACTTCGACCGGGCCAAGTAGTCCGGCGGACGTGCTGGCGCGGCGCCCTGCTTTTTCTGTGCGGGGCGCCGCGGTGCGTCAGTTCCGCGGTGAGCGCCGCGCGCCCCTGACGGGTCAGCCGGCCGCAGCCGCCACCGTGGATCGCGCGGCCTGGCTCAGTTCCATCTCGCGGCGCCTGCGGCGGGCCAGCACCACTCGGCGCTCGGCTGCCGTCAGGCCGCCCCAGACGCCGTACGGTTCCGGTTGCAGCAGGGCGTGTTCGCGGCACTCGACCATCACGGGGCAGCGGGCACAGACCCGCTTCGCCGCCTCCTCCCGGGCCAGGCGGGCCGCCGTGGGCTCCTTGGAGGGCGCGAAGAAGAGACCGGCCTCGTCGCGCCTGCACACCGCCTCCGTGTGCCACGGGGCGTCCTGATCCCTGTCCCTGACTGGCTCGCGCTGCTGCGGTACGGCGGTGACCTTCAGGGACTGATGCGGCGGGTGCAGCACGGTCTACTCCTGACGACGGCTTACGACGGCTTCGCGAGCGGGAGACGATCGGTAGACGATGCACGAAGCTCTACCCGCTGTATCGGCGCCTATGCACTGAGTTCCGAAGCGCGCAAGTTCCCCACCGCACACAGGAGTTCGGCGGGCGCCCGGGGCCGCCGGGGAGCCGTCAGCCGAAGTGCCTGCGCAGCTGCCGCTCCAGGCTGCGGATGACGCGGCCCTTCTTCGGCTTCGCCTCGATGTTGCCGAGGACCGCGTAGCCCTCGACGTACACGACCGGCGCCTCGGACTCGTCCGCCTCCAGCGCCTCCACCTCGAAGTTGCCGAGCACACCCGTGCCGGTGCCGCGCAGCGAGATGTTCTCCGGGACGTGGATCTCCACGTTGCCGAAGACCGAGACCGCCTTGATGTGGACCTGCGGGTATTCGAAGAGCGCCTCGCTGAGGTCGATCTCCACGTTGCCGAAGACCGCGTACGCGTGCGTGCGGCGGCCGATCCGCCAGCGGCCCCTGCGCGACGTGGAGCTGAAGACCGCCACCAGGTTCTCCTCCGCCGCCGCGACGGCGTCGGACGCCGCCCGGTCCCGCGCCGGTCCCGGCGCGGCCGCCGGCCCCGCCTCGCGCGCGCCCGGCAGGTCACGCACCAGCGGTTCGAGCTCGCCCACGGTCTTGGCGCGGTAGGCCCGCTCGATCCGCTCGGCGTGCTCCTCCGCGTCGAGGCGGCCCTCGGCCAGCGCCTCGCGCAGGATGTCCGCGGTGCGGTCACGGTCGGCGTCCGACGCGCGCAGGTCGGTCGGGGCGGTGCTCGGCTCGGGGCGCTTGTGAAGGTCCACGGCAGCAGCGTACCCAAACGCGATAGATCGCGACTAGGGGGAAGCCGGGACAGTCTGCGACGGCGGCCGGGCCGACTGAGCCCTACCTCACACGGGGCGCCCCACCCTCAGGTTCTAGGCTGGTCGACGCTGCCAACGGATGCCAGCTGCTGTCTGTCGAGTGAGGAATGGGCGAGATGCCGAGTAGTTCCCCCCCACCCAACCCTGCGTTTGCGTACACCGATCTGCTCCCCCAGGGCGAGGACACCACCCCGTACCGCCTGGTGACCTCGGAGGGTGTCTCCACCGTCGAGGGGCCGGACGGCCGTACGTTCCTGAAGGTCGAGCCGGAGGCGCTGCGCAAGCTCGCCGAGGAGGCCATCCACGACATCCAGCACTACCTGCGCCCGGCCCACCTCGCACAGCTGCGCCGCATCGTCGACGACCCCGAGGCTTCCGGCAACGACAAGTTCGTCGCGCTCGACCTGCTGAAGAACGCCAACATCGCCGCGGCCGGCGTGCTGCCCATGTGCCAGGACACCGGCACCGCCATCGTCATGGGCAAGCGCGGCCAGAACGTCCTCACCGAAGGTGAGGACGAGAAGGCGCTCAGCAAGGGCATCTACGACGCCTACCAGAACCTCAACCTGCGGTACTCGCAGATGGCTCCGCTCACCATGTGGGAGGAGAGGAACACCGGGTCGAACCTGCCGGCGCAGATCGAGCTGTACGCGACCGACGGCGGCGCCTACAAGTTCCTGTTCATGGCCAAGGGCGGCGGCAGCGCCAACAAGTCGTTCCTCTACCAGGAGACCAAGGCGGTCCTCAACGAGGGCTCCATGATGAAGTTCCTGGAGGAGAAGATCCGCTCCCTGGGCACCGCCGCCTGCCCGCCGTACCACCTCGCCATCGTCGTGGGCGGCACGTCCGCCGAGTACGCGCTGAAGACCGCCAAGTACGCCTCCGCGCACTACCTGGACGAGATTCCGGCCGAGGGTTCCGAACTCGGCCACGGCTTCCGCGACAAGGAGCTTGAGCAGAAGGTCTTCGAGCTGACGCAGAAGATCGGGATCGGCGCCCAGTTCGGCGGCAAGTACTTCTGCCACGACGTGCGCGTGGTGCGGCTGCCGCGGCACGGCGCCTCCTGCCCGGTCGCCATCGCCGTGTCCTGCTCGGCCGACCGCCAGGCCGTCGCGAAGATCACCGCCGAGGGCGTCTTCCTCGAACAGCTGGAGCGGGACCCGGCGCGGTTCCTGCCGGAGACGACCGAGGAGGAGCTCACCCAGGGCGCGGGCCCCGACCTCGACGCGGTCAGGATCGACCTGTCCCGGCCGATGGACGAGATCCTCGCCGAGCTGACCAAGCACCCGGTCAAGACCCGCCTCTCGCTCACCGGCACGCTCGTCGTGGCCCGCGACATCGCGCACGCCAAGATCAAGGAGCGGCTCGACGCGGGCGAGGAGATGCCGCAGTACCTGAAGGACCACCCGGTGTACTACGCCGGTCCGGCCAAGACCCCCGAGGGTTACGCCTCCGGTTCGTTCGGCCCGACCACCGCCGGGCGCATGGACTCGTACGTGGCGCAGTTCCAGGCCGCGGGCGGCTCCAAGGTCATGCTCGCCAAGGGCAACCGCTCCCAGCAGGTCACGCGGGCCTGCGACGAGTACGGCGGCTTCTACCTCGGCTCCATCGGCGGCCCGGCCGCCCGCCTGGCGCAGGACTGCATCAAGAAGGTCGAGGTCTTGGAGTACGAGGAGCTCGGCATGGAGGCGGTCTGGAAGATCGAGGTCGAGGACTTCCCGGCGTTCATCGTCGTCGACGACAAGGGCAACGACTTCTTCCAGGACCCCGCGCCCGCACCGACCTTCACGAGCATCCCGGTGCGCCACGGGGCGTAGGCCCTGGGCCGGCCGCCGCGCGTTGGTCTTCGGCGGCCGGACGGCGCACTCTGGGGAGTGGGACCGCTGGACGGGACCGCTGGAGGTGAGCCGCCATGACGACCAAGACGCTTGTCGGATGGCACATCGAGTGTGAGTTCGAAGAGGACGGCAAGCACACCAGGGCCGCAGCCCTGCTGCGCCTCAGTGACGGCACGGAGTGCCGTGGACACGGCCGTGCGGACCGTTACCCCTCCGACCCGGAACAGCTGCGGGTCGGCGAGGAGATCGCGGGCGCACGGGCCCTGATGGACATCGCCGGACAGTTGATGGACAAGGCGCACGGGGAGATCGACGAGGCGGTCGGCCACACGACCCACCCGCTGCGGTGGGCGGGGCTCGACGACTCGCGCGACGCGGCCCGCCGCGCCCGCGCGTGGTGACGGCCGTGGGCCACCGCGCCGAGTCACATGACGCGCGACGTGTGAGGTGCGACGTATGACGTACGTCGTATGACGCGCGACGCATGACGCACGACGTCGTCGCCGAATCGGGTCAGTGCCCGGGAACAGAACCCCGTTCCCGGGCACTGACATGTGTATGAGCGACCACGTGACCGACCGTAAGAACGACGGCAGCGAGAAGAACGCGGGCCCCGACGGCAGCAGCGACCCGGCGTACCGCGTCGAGCACGACTCCATGGGCGAGGTCCGGGTGCCCGCCGACGCGAAGTGGCGCGCGCAGACGCAGCGGGCGGTGGAGAACTTCCCCGTCTCCGGCAACCGCCTTGAGCGCGCCCACATCGAGGCGCTCGCCCGCGTCAAGGCGGCCGCGGCCAAGGTCAACGCCGAACTCGGGGTGCTCGACAAGGACATCGCCGACGCCATCGTCCAGGCCGCAGGCGAGGTGGCCGAGGGCCGCTGGGACGACCAGTTCCCGGTCGACGTCTTCCAGACGGGCTCCGGCACGTCCTCCAACATGAACACCAACGAGGTGCTCGCCACTCTCGCGAGTGAACGTCTTGGCCGCGACGTCCATCCGAACGACCACGTCAACGCCTCGCAGTCGTCCAACGACGTCTTCCCGTCCTCCATCCACATCGCCGCCACCGCCGCGGTCACCCGCGACCTGATCCCCGCCCTGGAGCACCTCGCCACGTCCCTGGAACGCAAGTCCGCCGAGTTCGCCGATGTCGTGAAGTCGGGGCGTACGCACCTGATGGACGCCACCCCCGTCACCCTCGGCCAGGAGTTCGGCGGCTACGCGGCGCAGGTCCGCTACGGCGTCGAGCGGCTGACCGCCTCGCTGCCCCGGCTCGCCGAACTCCCGCTCGGCGGCACCGCCGTCGGCACCGGCATCAACACGCCGCCCGGCTTCTCGGCAGCCGTCATCGCCGAGGTGGCACGGTCCACCGGGCTGCCGCTGACCGAGGCCCGCGACCACTTCGAGGCGCAGGGCGCGCGCGACGGGATCGTGGAGACCAGCGGGCAGCTGCGCACCATCGCGGTCGGCCTCACGAAGATCGCCAACGACCTGCGGTGGGCCGCCTCCGGGCCCCGTACCGGCCTCGCCGAGATCAGCCTGCCCGACCTGCAGCCCGGCTCGTCGATCATGCCGGGGAAGGTGAATCCGGTCATTCCCGAGGCGGTGCTGATGGTCGCCGCGCAGGTGACCGGCAACGACGCGACCGTCGCCACGGCGGGTGCGGCGGGCAACTTCGAGCTGAACGTGATGCTTCCGGTCATCGCCAAGAACGTGCTCGAGTCGATCAGGCTGCTCGCCAACGTCTCCCGGCTCCTCGCCGACCGCACCGTGGACGGCATCACCGCTCACCGCGAACGCGCGCGCGAGTACGCCGAGTCGTCGCCGTCGGTGGTCACACCGCTCAACAAGTACATCGGGTACGAGGAGGCGGCGAAGATCGCCAAGAAGTCGCTCGCGGAACGCAGGACGATCCGTCAGGTCGTGCTCGACGGCGGATACGTCGAGCGCGGCGACCTCACCATGGAGCAACTGGACGAGGCCCTGGACGTCCTGCGCATGACGCATCCGTGACGCCCATGACATCCATGTCACCCGTGACAGTGGTGACACCTATGGCACCCGTGACAGCCATGACGCCCGTGACACTCGTGACACCCGACACACAGCGACGTATGCCTTCGGCACCTAATATCTGCTCATGACAGACGACGGAGTCGCGGCGGTGCCCGCGGAGACCTTCGACGGTCGCTGGACGCCCGGTCAGCAGATCCTGTGGCGCTACCGCGCCAACGGCGGCGACGGCTTCCACATCTGCCGTCCGGTCACCGTGGTCCAGGACACCCCGGAGCTGCTGGCCGCGTGGATGGCGCCGGGCACCGAGTGTGTCAGGCCGGTGCTCGCCGACGGTACCCCCGTCCACCGTGAGCCGCTCGCCACCCGGTACACCAAGCCGCGGGCGCTGAGCCACGACCGGTGGTCGGGCACCGGCGTGCTGAAGCTGGCGCGGCCGGGCGAGCCCTGGTCGGTGTGGCTGTTCTGGGAGCCCGGCTGGAAGTTCCGCAACTGGTACGTGAATCTGGAGCAGCCGCGCGTACGGTGGTCCGGTGGTGTGGACTCCGAGGACCACTTCCTGGATCTGTCGGTCCACCCGGACGGCAGTTGGCGCTGGCACGACGAGGACGAGTTCGCGCAGGCCCAGGCCGTGGGCCTGATGAGCGCCGAGCGGGCCGAGGCCGTACGGGCCGCGGGGCGACGGGCGGTCGAGGTGATCGAGCGCTGGGGCCGTCCGTACGCGGACGGCTGGCAGCGCTGGCGGCCCGATCCGGCGTGGCCGGTGCCCGGCCTCCCGGAGAACTGGGACCGTACGCCCGCGCACGTGTCCTCATGAGCCCCTTGATGCGCCCCCGTGGGGGAAACGTAGGATCGTCCTCCGCAAGTGCGGAATGCGGCACGAGAGGTCGCGCGAAGAGCGATCCGGGCAGCAACTCTTCGCGCGCGCGGCGGGTCTGACACGATGTCGACGAAGTCATCGAGGGGCGGCGGGAGTCGTGGGTCGCAGCAGTGGGACGTACGGGGCGGGAGGGGCCGACCGGGCCGACCGATCGGCTCAGGCCGCCGCGTTCGACGCGATCGGCGGGCGCTACGACCAGGCGTTCCCGCACAAGGACGGTCAACTGGCCGCCGTGGAGCGGCTCCTGGCCGAGCTTCCGCCGAAGTCGCGGGTGCTCGACGCGGGCTGCGGCACCGGAGTTCCGACGGCCCGTCAACTCGTCGACGCGGGGCATCAGGTCGTCGGTGTCGACCTGTCCGGCGGCATGCTGGAGCTGGCACGCTCGTCCGTGCCCGAGGCCGAGTTCAGACAGGCCGACCTGATGACACTGTCCGCCCAGGGCTCGCAGGGCCGGGACGGCATCGGCCAATTCGACGCCGTCACCTGCTTCTTCACCCTGTTGATGCTGGAGCGCGCCGCGATCCCCGCCGCACTGCGACTGCTGCGCTCGCTGCTTCGCCCCGATGGCTTGTTGGCGCTGTCCATGGTCGAGGCCGACCTGGACGACGCCGAGATTCCGTTCCTGGGGCACACGATCCGGGTATCGGGATTCCTGCGGGACGAATTGCGCCAGGTCGTGCGCGACGCGGGCTTCGAGATCACCGGGGAGGAGACGTACGCGTACGCTCCGGCCGACACCGACGTCCCACCAGAGCACCAGCTGTTCCTGATCTGCCGGCGCACCGGCCGGTGACCCCCGAGCTCGCAGCCCCGTACGGACGGATTCGACACGCGTGACGGAGTACCCCACCTCCCATGAAGGCCGCCAAGGACGCCACCACGGCACGGCGGCCCACCCCGCCGACCCTCGCGGGGCGCTGCGGCGCGCCCAGGAGGCGTCCGGGTCCATGGCCGACGGCGGGTTACCGCAACAGCCGCGGCGCGGCTCCGCCAAGCCGCCCGCTCCCTCCCCCTCCGCCACGGCGCCGCCCGGCCCGGCGGACACCGAACACTCCCAGCCACGCTCGCCGTCACCCGAGCCGGTGCGTCCCGCGGGCCCCGTCGGCCCGGTCGGCCCCCCGGACGGCGCCGACCGGCGCATCGGGCAGCCGCATCCGCCGGGCCAGCCGGTGGCGATGCGGCGCGACGGCGACCGGCTGCGGTTCGTCGGTGCGGCGACCCGGCGGATCGCGCGCGGGCTCGACCTCGACGAGATCGTGATGGGCCTGTGCCGGGCGACCGTGCCGACGTTCGCCGACGCGATCCTGGTGTATCTGCGCGAGCCTCTGCCGGTCGGCGACGAACGGCCCACCGGGCCGATGATGCTGCGCCTGCGCCGCACCGACCGCATCCCCGAGGAGCCGGACTCCGAGGTCGGCACGCTGCCCGCGGTGAGCGTGCCGCAGCTGGAACTCACGCAGGGCAGCGCCGAGTTGTGCGAGGTGCGGCCGGGCGGCGCGCTCGCGGAGGTGCTGCGCGGCGTACGGCCCGTCTTCGCGGAGTCGCCCGCCGCGCTGGCCGCCCTGCCGGAACTGCTCGGCACCGCGCTTCCCGTGTCCGGGGAGCAACGCCACACCATCCTGGCGCCGTTGCGGGGCCGACGCCGGGTGATCGGCGCGGCGGTGTTCCTGCGCCGCCCGGACCGGCCCGCGTTCGAGTCGGACGACCTGCTGGTCGCCGGGCAGCTGGCCACGCACAGCGCGCTCGGCATCGACAAGGCGGTCCTGTACGGGCGTGAGGCGTACATCGCGGACGAGTTGCAGCGCACGATGCTGCCCGAGACGCTGCCGAACCCGACCGGGGTCCGCCTGGCCTCCCGCTACCTCCCGGCGGCGGAGACGGCGCGGGTCGGCGGCGACTGGTACGACGCGATCCCGCTGCCGGGCAGCCGGGTGGCGCTGGTCGTCGGGGACGTGATGGGCCACTCCATGACGTCGGCCGCGATCATGGGCCAGCTGCGCACGACCGCGCAGACGCTCGCCGGGCTCGACCTGCCGCCGCAGGAAGTCCTGCACCACCTCGACGAACAGGCCCAACGCCTGGGCACCGACCGCATGGCCACCTGCCTCTACGCGGTCTACGACCCGGTCTCGCACCGCATCACCATCGCCAACGCGGGACACCCGCCGCCGGTCCTGCTCCACCTCGGCGGCCGGGCCGAGGTGCTACGGGTGCCGCCGGGCGCGCCGATCGGCGTCGGCGGGGTCGACTTCGAGGCGGTGGAGCTCGACGCGCCGGCCGGGGCCACCCTGCTCCTCTACACGGACGGCCTGGTGGAATCGCGCCTGCGCGACGTGTGGACCGGCATAGAGCAGCTGCGCGAACGGCTTGCGGCGACGGCCCAGTTGACGGGCCCGGATCACCCCCCGCCGCTCGAAGCGCTCTGCGACGACATCCTGGACATGCTCGGTCCGGGGGACCGGGACGACGACATCGCGCTGCTCGCGGCCCGCTTCGACGGGATCGCGCCGAGCGATGTCGCGTACTGGTTCCTGGACCCGGAGGACGCCGCACCGAGCCGCGCCCGCCGCCTGGCCCGCAGCGCGCTGGCCCGCTGGGACCTGGAGGACCTGACGGACTCGGTGGAACTGCTCGTGAGCGAGGTGGTCACCAACGCCGTCCGTTACGCCTCGCGCCCGGTGACGCTGCGCCTGCTGCGCACGGACGTGCTGCGCTGCGAGGTGGGCGACGACGTACCCCAGCTCCCGCGCCTGCGGCAGGCCCGCGCCACGGACGAGGGCGGCCGCGGTCTCTACCTGGTCAACCGCCTGACCCGACGCTGGGGCGCCACCCGGCTGAGCGCCGGAAAGGTGGTGTGGTTCGAGCTGGCCCGGCCGGGGGCGGGCTGAGAGGCCGAGAGCTGGGGTTCACGCTCGGCTGACGGCTGACGGCTGACGGCTGACGGCTGACGGGCCGATGACCCGCTGAACCGGCGGGCTCGCGGGCATGCGGCCCGCGGGCATGCGGGCTCGCGGGCATGCGGGCATGCGGGCATGCGGGCATGCGGGCATGCGGGCATGCGACACGCGAGCCCGCCGCCCTGTGACCGGACGACCCGCGACGGGCACCCCGCTCCCGCCCCGCTCCCCTCTCGCTCCCGCCCCACTTCGCCTCACCTCACCGCACCCCGCCGCAGCCCACCCCGCCGCACCGCACCGCCCCCCACCCCAGCCCGCCGCACCGCAAGCACGCTCGGTGGCGGATTCCTGCATGAGACCTGGCCGGACGCCGCTTTCCTGCAATTGGGACTCCTTCTCGTACGACGGCCGGATTCTGTCCCCACTTCAGAGCCACCCCCCGTCCGCACCCCACGAGAAGGAGTGCCCGTGGCCCCACCGCTCTCGGCCCCGGCCGCCAGGGAACGACTGGACAAGGGCGCACGCGTCACCGTCGTGCTGCTCTTCGCCGCCTGGCTCATCGACTACATCGACCGGCTCGTCATCAACCTCGCGCTGCCGTCCATCGGCGACGAGTTCGACCTCAGCAAGACCCAGCAGGGCCTGGCCGTCTCGGCGTTCTTCCTCGCGTACGCGGCCTGCCAGGTGCCCGGCGGCATGCTCGCGGACCGGTTCGGCGCCAAGCGGGTCACCTGCCTGGCGCTGCTGGTGTGGTCCGCCTTCACGGCGCTGACCGGGCTCGCCGGATCGTTCGCGATCCTGCTCGTGGTGCGGTTCCTGTTCGGGGTGGCCGAGGGCGTCTTCCCCGGCGCCTCGATGAAGGCCGTCAGCGAACGGACCACCCCGGGGCAGCGGATGGCCGCCAACGGCATGGTGCAGTCCTCGAACGCCGTCGCCGCGGTCGTCGCGCCCCTCGCCGCCGCCCCGCTCATCGCGCACTTCGGGTGGCGCTCGGCGTTCTTCAGCGTGGCGGGCGTCGGCGTCTTCGTGTGGGCGGCGGTGAGCCTGTGGCTGCCGCAGCGGCGGGCCGCCGACACCCCCGAGCCCGGACCGTCCGGCGGTCCGGCCGGGACGGCGTGGAGCGCGCGCACGGTCCTGCGCTCCCCCACCATGTGGGCGTTCGCGGCCATGTTCCTCGGCTACGACATCATCGTGTGGGGCCTCAACACCTGGGTGCCGTCGTACCTCAACGAGCAGCGCGGCATCTCGCTGACCTCGGCCGGAGCGGTCGCCGTGATCCCCGCGGGTGCGGCGACGGTGGCCATCATCGTCGGCGGCCGCCTCTCGGACCGACTGAACGGCAACCACCGGCGGATCATCCTGCCCGCGATGGCCGTCGCCTCCGTCGCCCTCGCCCTGATGGCGACCGCGACCACGACGACCGCGTTCATCGGCTGGATGACCGTGGCCATCAGCGTCGCCTCCCTCTCCTACATGCCGATCTTCGCGGTCCCGCTGCGCAGCCTGCCGACCGAGCTGACGGGTGCGGCAGTCGGGCTGATCACGCTCGGCGGTCAGCTCGGCGGCGTGGTGGCGCCGACGGTGATGGGCATGCTGGCCGACACGGCCGGATTCGCGGCGGCCTTCGCCTTCCTGATCGTCGGCGCGGTCCTGGCCGCCGCGCTCGCCCTCCGCACCCCGCAGGACACGGCGTCGTTCCGCAAAGCGCTGCGTCTGCCGGGCCCGTCACCCGAATCCGTAGAAGACTTGGCAGCCCCGACAACCCCGGCTTCCCCGGAGCCTCCCGTAGAAAGCGAGTCCGCATGACAACGCCCGACACCAGCAGCCCCGCCCTCCGCCCGCTGCTCGACGGCATCGACGCGCTCCTGCCCGTCCTGCGCCCCTTGTACGAGGACCTGCACGCCCACCCCGAGCTGTCGATGCGGGAGACGCGTACCGCCGGTGTGGTGGCGGACCGGCTGCGCGCGCTGCCCGGCTGCGAGGTCACCGAGGGCGTCGGCGGCACCGGGGTCGTGGGCGTGCTGCGCGGCGGCGCGGGTGACGGGCCGACCGTGCTGCTGCGCGCCGACATGGACGGCCTGCCGGTCCTGGAGGCGACGGGCCTCCCGTACGCCTCCAGGGTCCGCACCACCGACCGCGACGGCAACGACACGGCGGTCATGCACGCCTGCGGCCACGACATGCACGTCACGTGCCTGCTGGGCGCGGCCGAACTGCTGGCCACGCACCGTCAGTCGTGGCGCGGCACGGTCGTCGCCGTGTTCCAGCCCGCCGAGGAGACCGGCGAGGGCGCGAGCGGCATGCTGGCGGACGGCTTCGCCGACCGCTTCCCGCGCCCCGACGTCTGCCTGGGCCAGCACGTGGGCCCGTTCCCCGCGGGCGTCGCGGTGACCCGCCCCGGCGCGGTGATGTCGGCTTCGGACAGCTTCCGCGTACGCCTCTTCGGCCGGGGCGGGCACGGTTCGTCGCCCGAGTCGGCGGTCGACCCGGTGGTGATGGCGGCGGCCGTGGTGATGCGACTCCAGACGGTCGTCTCGCGCGAGGTGGGCGCGGGGCAGCGGGCCGTGGTGACCGTGGGCTCGATCCACGCCGGCACGAAGGAGAACATCATCCCCGACGAGGCCGAGCTGAAGATCAACATCCGCTCGGTCGACCCGGTCGTACGGCAGCGGGTGATCGACGCGGTGCACCGGATCGTCCGGGCCGAGGCGGCGGCGTCGGGCGCGCCGAAGGAGCCGGAGTTCACGTCGCTGGGCGAGTTCCCGGTCACCGAGAACACGGCCGACGCCACGTCGACCGTCGTGGACGCGCTGCGCGGCGCGCTGGGCGAGCAGGGCGTGTTCACCCTGCCCCAGCCGATCAACGGCAGCGAGGACTTCGGCCTGTTCGGCACGGCCCTGGGCGTCCCGTCGGTCTTCTGGCACTTCGGCGGCGCCGACCCGGCCCTCTTCGCGGACATGACGCCCGAGGAGCTCGCCACGCGCGGCCTGCCGCCGGAGATCCCCACGAACCACTCCCCGAAGTACGCCCCGCTCCAGGACCCGACCATCGCGGTGGGCGTACGGGCGCTTGTGGCCGCGGCGATGGCCTGGGTGGGGGCCCCGGCCTCGGCGTGACGTGCGGGGCGACATCCTGATGTGGGTACGGCGGGAAAATTTCCCGCCGTACCCACTACGGCGACGACGTCCCGCCCCCGCCCGACTCAGTTAACCGTTCCCTTTGCCGTTCCCCGGCTTCAGCGGATCCGTGGGGAACGTCGGCGGCGACGCGGTCCCGCTCGTCGGCGTCGACGGCCCGGTCGCCGTCTGCGACGGCGTCTCGCTGCTCGGTGGCGCCGACGGAGTCGTGGGCGTCTGCGACGGCGTCTCGCTGGTCGGCGGCGCCGACGGAGTCGTGGGCGTCTGCGACGGCGTCTGGGACGGCGTGGCCGGGGCGGTGGTCGTCGGGGCGACGGCCTTGCCCATGTCCGTGTTCAGCTCGAACTTGGCCGTGGGGCTGGACGAGTTGAAGGTGTACTGCGCCCAGATCCTGGCCGGGAACGCGCCACCGTTGACCCGGCCGCCGCCGGCCGTGCCCGCCATGGAGACCTGGCCGCCCCTGGCGATCGAGATGTCCTTGCCGGAGCAGTGCAGTGTCCGGGGCCCGGCGGCCTCGCCGAACAGGCCGACCGACGTGACGAGGTCCGGGGTGTAGCCGGTGAACCAGGCCGACCGGTTGCAGTCCGACGTACCCGTCTTACCGGCCACCTTCCGGCCGTCGCGGTCGGGGTTGGCGCTGACCGACCTGCGCGCCGTACCGTCGTCGACCACACCGGTCAGGACCGAGGTGACGGCGTCGGCGGTGCCGGCCTTGATGACCTGGCCGCCGATCGCGGACGGCAGGTCGAGCTTCTGGCCCTGCTTGGTCACCGACTTCACGATGTGCGGGGTGACCAGCTTGCCGTGGTTGTCGAGGGTCGCGTAGACACCGGCCATCTCCATGGGGCTCGCGCCCATCGAGCCGAGCGTCTGGGCGAAGTAGGGCTTGAGCGGCCCGGTCATGCCGAGCTTCTTGGCCATCGCCATGACCTGGTCCATGCCGACGTCCGCGCCCATCTGCGCGAAGACGGAGTTCACGGAGTCGTCCATGGCCTTCTGCACGGTGATCGGGCCGTAGCTGAAGTTGTCCTCGTTCGGCGGGGCGAAACCGACCTTCTGGCCGTTGGAGACGACCGGGCGCTTGCTCTTGCCGGAGTAGATCGTGTCCGCGGTGATCGGCTTGCCGTCCTGGGTCTGGGCGCCGTTCTCCAGGGCCGCGGTGAGGATGACCGGCTTGAAGGTGGAGGCGGGCTGGTAGTCGGTGCGCGTCGCGTTGTTGCGGTAGTGCTTGGACAGGCCCTGGCCGCCGTACAGGGCGACGATCTGGCCCGTCTTCGGGTCGACGGAGACGGCGCCCGCCTGTACGTCGGCGTCCACCTTGCGCTTCTTGGGGTCCAGCTTGTCGTTGAGCTGGTCCTTGACCGCCCTCTCCAGCTGCTTCTGCTTCTTGCGGTCGATGCTCAGGGTGACCGTGTAGCCGCCCGCCTCGAACTGGTCGTCGGTGAGGTGGAGTTCCTTCTCGACCTCGGCCTTCGCCGCGTAGTACAGGTAGCCGTCCTGGCCCTTGCCGCTGATGCCCGAGGTGCCCTTCGGCGCGTGCGGCGTCGGGAACTTCATGCCCTGCCGCTCACTCGGGTCGAGCCAGTGCATCTTGACCATGTTGTCGAGCACGTAGTTCCAGCGCGCCTTGGCCAGCTTCTTGCCCGTGTCGGAGGCGATGGCCCAGTCGTACTCGTTGGGGGCCTGGAGCAGCGCCGCGAGGTAGGCGCCCTGCTGCACGGTCAGCTGCGACGCGTCGACGCCGTAGTAGGCCTGGGCGGCGGCCTGGATGCCCCAGGCGCCGCGGCCGTAGTAGCTGGTGTTGATGTATCCGGCGAGGATGTCGTCCTTGGACATCCGCTGGTCCACCTTCAGCGAGATGACCAGTTCCTTCAGCTTGCGCGAGGCGGTCTGTTCCTGCGTGAGGTAGTAGTTCTTCACGTACTGCTGGGTGATGGTCGAACCACCCTGCATGCCCTTGCCGGTGAGCGTGTTGAAGGCGCCGCGGGCGATACCCTTCAGGTCGACGCCCTTGTCGGTGTAGAAGGTCTTGTTCTCGGCGGCGACGAACGTGTGCTGCACGCCCTTGGGGATCTCCGACAGGCCGACGATCTCGCGGTTGACCTTGCCGGAGCGGGCCAGGGTCGTACCGTCGCTGTACTTGAAGATGTTGGCCTGCCGCTTGGCGTCGTTGTTGCCCTGGGGCACGTCGATCGTCATGTACAGCACGATGAACGCGCCCATGCACAGCAGGACGAATCCGAAGAACGCGCCCAGGAGCTTCTTCCAGGTGAAGAAGCGGCGTATACCCGACGGCCGCGCCGCGCGCTTGCGCGCCTTCCTCGCTTCCGCTCGGCCCATGGCTGTGTCGCTCCGCTTCTCTCCGAGTACGTCGTACGTATGTCTTCCGTGCTGAATCAGCTCATGAAGCTAACACCGCCACTTAAGTCAAAACCCGGCCGTACCGGGCATTTCCGGACGTGACAATCAGCACCTGCATCCATGGGAACCGACGAACGAGGGGTGCAGAAGGTTGCCGCGAGGAGTAAAGTGATATCACTTTGCTAGACCAGCGCCGCCGGAGACGGCGGCGAACCAGCAGCTCAGAGAAACGGGGACTGTCATGTCAGAGACGGACACCACATCGGACGCCACCACCACGTCCGGGACCGCAGCGCCGGACGTTCCGCAGATGCCCAAGGCGCGCGTACGCGAGGTCACGGCGCACAGCATCGGCGGTGGACTCGCCCTGCTGCTCGGCCTGGTCGGGCTGGTCGTGGGCGTCGGCCTCATCGCCACCGCGACCGCGGTCTCGTCGACCGGCGGCAAGGCCCTGCTGATCGTGTTCGGCATCCTCGTCGCGATCGGTTCGATCTTCGCGATGAGCGGCCTGAACATGGTCGCGCCCGGCGAGGCCCGCGTGGTCCAGCTCTTCGGCCGCTACCGGGGCACCATCCGTACGGACGGGCTGCGCTGGGTCAACCCGCTGACCTCCCGTACGAAGATCTCCACGCGCGTACGCAACCACGAGACCGCCGTGCTCAAGGTCAACGACGCGTACGGCAACCCGATCGAGCTCGCCGCGGTCCTCGTCTGGAAGGTCGAGGACACGGCGCAGGCCACGTTCGAGGTCGACGACTTCCTGGAGTTCGTCTCGACGCAGACCGAGGCGGCGGTGCGGCACATCGCCATCGAGTACCCGTACGACGCGCACGACGAGGACTCGCTCTCGCTGCGCGGCAACGCCGAGGAGATCACCGAGAAGCTGGCGGTCGAGCTCCACGCACGCGTGGAGGCCGCGGGCGTGCAGATCATCGAGTCGCGCTTCACGCACCTCGCGTACGCGCCGGAGATCGCCTCCGCGATGCTTCAGCGGCAGCAGGCCGGTGCCGTCGTGGCGGCGCGCCGCCAGATCGTCGACGGCGCGGTGGGCATGGTCGAGGCCGCGCTCGCCCGCATCCAGGAGCAGGACTTCGTGGAGCTCGACGAGGAGCGCAAGGCGGCCATGGTGAGCAATCTGCTGGTCGTGCTCTGCGGCGACCGCGCGGCGCAGCCCGTCCTGAACACGGGGACCCTCTACCAGTGACCCCACGACCGCGTAAGCAGGTGCTGCTGCGGCTCGACCCGGCCGTGTACGACGCGCTCGCGCGGTGGGCCGGGGAGGAGCTGCGCTCCGCCAACGCGCAGATCGAGTTCCTGCTGCGGCGGGCCCTCGGGGAGGCCGGGCGCCTCCCCGGGGCGGCGGGGCCGCTGCCGCGGCGGGGCAGGCCACCCAAGAACCCGGGGGGTGACACCCCGGCCGACGAATGACCGCCGAACGATCGGCGGATGCCGCCGAACGACGGCCGAACGACCGCCGAACGACCGCCGAACGACCGCCGGTGCGGCCGGCCGCTCGCACGCGGTGTCGTCACGGCTCGACGCAGGCCCACGCTCCTCGCCGACCGTACCCCACCGCTATACACCGCACGTATACATGCGATGTATAGTTCCCCCATGTCCATCGGCCACACCCTCCTCGGGCTTCTCGAAGCCGGGCCCCGCCACGGCTACGACCTCAAGCGCACCTTCGACGAGACCTTCGGACACGACAAGCCGCTGCACTACGGACAGGTCTACTCGACCATGTCCCGCCTCCTCAAGAACGGCCTCGTCGAGGTCGACGGGGTGGAGAGCGGGGGCGGTCCCGAGCGCAAGCGGTACGCGATCACCGAAGCCGGTGTCACCGACGTCCAGCGCTGGCTGGCCACGCCGGAGAAGCCGGAGCCGTACCTCCAGTCGACGCTGTACACGAAGGTCGTCCTCGCCCTGCTCACCCACCGCGACGCCGCCGAGATCCTCGACGCGCAGCGCGCCGAGCACCTGCGCATGATGCGGATGCTCACCGACCGCAAACGCAAGGGCGACCTCGCCGACCAGCTGATCTGCGACCACGCCCTGTTCCACCTGGAGGCCGACCTGCGCTGGCTGGAGCTGACCGCCGCGCGTCTCGACCGCCTCGCCCGGGAGGTGCGGCCCGCATGACGCCCGCCGGGTCCCTCCTCTCCGCCACCGATCTGCGCAAGTCGTACGGCAGCACGCCCGCGCTCGACGGTGCCTCGTTCTCCGTGCACCCGGGCGAGATCGTCGCCGTCATGGGCCCCTCGGGCTCGGGCAAGTCGACGCTGCTGCACTGCCTGGCCGGGATCGTCGCGCCGGACGCGGGGACGATCACGTACGACGGCCGCGACCTGACCTCCCTCACCGATGCCGAGCGCAGCGCGCTGCGGCGCGGCGAGTTCGGGTTCGTGTTCCAGTTCGGCCAGCTCGTCCCTGAGCTGACCTGCGTGGAGAACGTGGCCCTTCCCCTGCGCCTGAACGGCGTCAAGCGCAAGGACGCCGAGCGCCGCGCCCGCGCCCGGCTCGAACAGCTGGAGGTCGACGACGTGGCGGGCAAGCGGCCCGGCGAGGTCTCCGGCGGCCAGGGCCAACGGGTCGCGGTGGCCCGTTCCCTGGTGACCGACCCGCGTGTGCTGTTCGCCGACGAGCCGACCGGCGCGCTCGACTCGCTCAACGGCGAGCGCGTCATGGAGCTGCTCACCGACGCCGCCCGCGAGGCGCGCGCCGCCGTCGTCCTGGTCACGCACGAGGCGCGGGTCGCCGCCTGGTCCGACCGCGAGGTCGTCGTACGCGACGGCAGGTCCCGCGACATGGAGTTCACCCGATGAGCCTGCCCGGCCCGCTCTCCGGCCGCCTGCGCGACCTCGGCCTCGGCGTCCGGTTCGCCGTGTCCGGCGGACGCGAGGGGTGGACCCGCACGCTGCTCACCGCGATAGGCGTGGGGATCGGCGTCCTCGTGCTGCTCGGTGCCGCGTCCGTGCCGACGTTCCTGCACAAGGGCAACGCACGCGAACACGCCCGCATGCTCGGCATGGGTTCGAGCGGCGAACACGTCCACCGCTCCGACCACAGCTTCCTCTACGTCGACGTGTCGTCGCAGTACCGGAGCGACCAGGTCAGCGGCTACCTGCTGCGCCCCGACGGCGCACACCCCGCCCTGCCGCCCGGGGTCGACAAGGTGCCGGGGCCCGGCGAGATGGTCGTCTCGCCCGCGCTGAGGAAACTGCTGGCCTCCCCCGAGGGACGGCTCCTCAAGGAGCGTTACGACTACCGGGTCGTCGGCACCGTGCACGACGCGGGCCTGACCAGCCCCTTCGACCTGTACCTCTACGCGGGCAGCTCAACCATCGACACGGCCCACGGGGCACACCGCGCCGACCGCTACGGCGCCTACCTGCGCCCCCAGCCGCTCAACCCGGTCCTCGTCGTCATGGTCGTCCTGGCCTGCGTCGTCCTGCTCGTACCGGTCGCCGTGTTCATCGCCACGGCCGTACGGTTCGGCGGTGAGCGGCGCGACCGGCGCCTGGCCGCGCTGCGCCTGGTCGGCGCGGACGCCCGGATGACGCGGCGCACGGCGGCCGGGGAGGCACTGTTCGGCACCCTGCTCGGCGTGGCGCTCGGCGGCGTGTTCTTCCTCGGCGCCCGCCAGATCCTCGCCCACGTGCAGATCTGGGGCCTACAGGGCTTTCCGGCCGATGTCACACCGATGCCCGCGCTCGCCGCGCTGATCCTGCTCGCCGTGCCGCTCTCGGCGGTCGCCGTCACGCTGTTCGCGCTGCGTTCGGTGACCATCGAGCCGCTGGGCGTCGTCCGCAGCTCGCGGCCACGGCCGCGCAGGCTGTGGTGGCGGCTGCCGGTTCCGGCGGCGGGCGTGGCGCTGCTGCTGACGGCGGAGCCCGTCGACGCGGTGGACGTCCTCGGCCTGGTGCACATCGCGGCCGGTGTCCTACTCAGCCTGCTCGGCCTCGTCCTGGTCCTGCCGTGGCTGGTCGAGGCGGCGGTGCGAAGGCTGCGCGGTGGCCCGGTGCCGTGGCAACTCGCGGTACGCAGGCTCCAGTTGCACAGCGGAGGCGCCAGCAGGGCGGTCGCCGGGATCAGTATCGCGGTGGCGGGCGGCATCGCCCTCCAGATGTTCACCGTCGGGATCGACGCGGACTTCCGCAAGACCACCGGGGCGGACCCCAAGCGGGCCCAGTTCGGCGCCCTCGCCTCCTACCCCAGCGGGGCCCTCGCCCAGCGGATGGTCGACGACTTCGGCGCGACCAAGGGGGTGAAGAAGGTCATCGGCACCGTCGAGAGCTGGGCGCGCCCGCAGCGCGCGAAGGCCGACCCCAGGGGTGCCACGACCGTCTCGTTCACCGTCGGCTCCTGCGGCTCGCTGCGCGAGCTGGCACACCTGTCCTCCTGCGAGAACGGTGACGCGTTCCGGGTCACCGAGTCCCACGACGCACAGCAGGACGGCCGGTTGCAGAAGCTCGCCCGGCCCGGCACCCGGCTCGCCGTGGACGACGGGCGCGACCTGTACGGCGGCACGGCGAAGCCGGTCCTGTGGACGCTCCCGAAGGACGTGCCCACGGTCGCCTCGCGCCGCGCACCCGACGGCACGTACTTCGGCGGCATCCTCGCCACACCGGGCGCCATCGACCCGTCGAGGCTGCACAACGCCACGACGTCCGCCGAGATCCAGGTCGACGAGAGCGTGCCGGACGTCTACGACCTGGTACGTAACACCGCCTTCAGGATCGAGCCCGGCATGCGGACATGGAACTTCCGCGACGTACAGCGCGACCAGCAGTACACGAGCATCCGCTCGGGCGTGTTCACGGCCTCGGCCCTCACGCTGACGCTGATCGCGGCGGCGATGCTGGTCTCCCAGATCGAGCAACTGCGCGAGCGCAGGCGGCTGTTGTCGGTTCTCGTCGCCTACGGCACCCGCCGCTCCACACTGGCCTGGTCGGTCCTGTGGCAGACGGCGCTCCCGGTGGTCCTGGCGCTGGCCCTCGCGGTGGCGGGCGGCCTGGGCCTGGGCCGGCTGATGCTGGGCATGGCCCACAAGCCGGTCACCGACTGGGGCCTGTGGCTACCGCTGGCGGGCGTGGGCCTGGCGTCCGTGGCGACGGTGACGCTGCTGAGCCTGCCTCCGCTGTACCGCTGGATGCGCCCGGACGGCCTGCGGACGGAGTGACGGGGTCACTCGGATCACTTCGACCACTCGGGCTCATCGGGTCCGTCGGATCCGTCGGACCCGTCGAGCCCATGGGATCCGTCGGGCCCATCGGATCCACCGAGCCCATCGGGTCCGTCGGGCCCATCGGAGCCACCGAGCCCATCAAGTCCACCGGTTGCGACCCGGACAGGCAGGCTCCGCAGAGCGGTCCGCAGGGCCGAGGCCAACTCCCGGTACTCCGCGGCGCGAGCCGCGCCGGTGCGCATGGCCAGGGCGACCGTGCGGCTGGGCGCGGGCTCCTCGAAGTACCCGGTGAGCAGCTGCGCGCTGCGGCTCGCCTCCACGGCGAGCGCGGTACGCGGCAACAGCGTCACTCCGAGCCCGCCGGCGACGAGTTGTACGAGCGTGGAGAGCCCGGCGGCGGTCGTGGTGACCGGTGCGTCCCCGCGCCCCGCCTCCCGGCACACGTCGAGCGCCTGGTCCCGCAGGCAGTGCCCCTCGTCGAGGAGCAGCAGGTTCAGGTCGCGCAGCGCCTCACGCGGGATGCCCTCGCGTCCCCCGAGCCGGTGGTCGAGGGGGGTGACGAGGACGAAGTCCTCGTCGAACAGCGGCAGTTCGGTGACGCCGGGCACGCCGAGGGGCACGGCGAGCAGCAGCAGATCGAGCCGCCCGGCACCGAGCCCGTCGAGCAGCGAGGAGGTCTGCTCCTCGTGCACCTGGAGGTCGAGGTCGGGGTAGCGATCGTGGACGAGGCGGAGCACGGCGGGCAGGACGTACGGGGCGACCGTCGGGATCACGCCGAGCCGCAGGACGCCGGTGAACGGCGCCCGCACCGCCTCGGCCTCCGCCATGAGCGCGCCCACCTCGTCGAGCACGCCCCGGGCCCGTACGGCGATCCGCTCACCGGCCGGCGAGAGCAGTACCTTCCGCGTCGTGCGTTCGACGAGCGTCAGGCCGAGCGCCTCCTCCAGGGCGGACACGGCCCCGGACAGGGCGGGCTGGCTCATGCCGATCGCGGCCGCGGCGTCACGGAAGTGCAGATGCTCGGCGACCGCGGCGAACGCTCTGAGCTGGGCGAGACTGGGCTGTCTGCGCCTTCCGTTCTGTACGGCCACTGATAGCCACCTCCGATCAACATGACCGAGTCTAGCTATTTCCACAATCAATGCACGCCGTGCCACGATCATGCGTAGTCCAACCCATGGAAAGGACCCCAAAAGGGACCTTTCTCGCTGCAAGGAGAGCGTGTGCTCACTGTCGGTGACAAGTTCCCCGAGTTCGACCTGACTGCCTGTGTCTCGCTGGAGAAGGGCAAGGAGTTCGAGCAGATCAACCACAAGACCTACGAGGGCAAGTGGAAGATCGTCTTCGCGTGGCCCAAGGACTTCACCTTCGTGTGCCCCACCGAGATCGCGGCCTTCGGCAAGCTGAACGAGGAGTTCGCCGACCGTGACGCCCAGGTCCTCGGCTTCTCCGGCGACTCCGAGTTCGTGCACCACGCCTGGCGCAAGGACCACCCGGACCTGACCGACCTGCCCTTCCCGATGCTCGCCGACTCCAAGCACGAGCTCATGCGCGACCTCGGCATCGAGGGCGAGGACGGCTTCGCGCAGCGCGCCGTCTTCATCGTCGACCAGAACAACGAGATCCAGTTCACGATGGTGACCGCCGGTTCCGTCGGCCGTAACCCCAAGGAGGTCCTGCGGGTCCTCGACGCCCTCCAGACGGACGAGCTGTGCCCGTGCAACTGGAGCAAGGGCGAGGACACCCTGGACCCGGTCGCGCTGCTGGCCGGTGAGTGACCATGGCCCTCGATGAGCTGAAGTCCGCCATACCGGACTACGCCAAGGACCTGAAGCTCAACCTGGGCTCGGTCATCGGAAACGCCGAGAGCGCGGGCCTGCTCACGCGGCAGCAGCTGTGGGGCACGGTCCTGGCGTGCGCCATCGCCTCCCGCTCGCCGCGCGTGCTGCGCGAGCTGGCGCCCGAGGCCGAGGCGAACCTGTCGCCCGAGGCGTACAAGGCCGCCAAGTCGGCCGCCGCCGTCATGTCGATGAACAACGTCTTCTACCGCACCCGCCACCTGCTCTCGGACGACGAGTACGGGAACCTGCGCGCGGGCCTGCGGATGAACGTCATCGGCAACCCGGGCGTCGACAAGGTCGACTTCGAGCTGTGGTCGTTCGCGGTCTCCGCGATCAACGGCTGCGGCATGTGCCTCGACTCGCACGAGCAGGTGCTCCGCAAGGCGGGCGTCGACCGCGAGACCGTGCAGGAGGCGTTCAAGATCGCGTCGGTCCTCCAGGCCGTCGCGGTGACGCTGGACGCGGAAGACGTTCTGGCGTAGCCCTTCCTCGCGTGGCGGGGGCCGGACACTTCCGGCCCCCGCTCCTCAGTTCCTCAGTTCCTCGGTTTTTCAGTTCCTCAGTCGCCGGAGGGGCTCGTCCTGGGTTCGACCGGTGCGAGCCCCACGGCGGTCGCGCCGCGCGGCAGGGGCGCCTGCCGAAGCGCCGCCTCGCGCGACCACGCCCTCAAGTAGCCGACGACCGTGTTGGTCACCGCGACCAGCGGCACCGCCACCACCGCTCCCCCGATCCCGGAGACCATCCCGCCCGCCGCGACGGACAGCACCACGGCCAGCGGGTGCACCCGCACCGCGCGCCCGAGGATGAACGGCTGCAGGATGTGGCCCTCGATCTGCTGCACCGCCAGCACCACCACGAGCACCATCACGGCCGTGAACACGCCCTGCGTCACGAGCGCGACGACCACCGCGAGCGCACCGGAGACGACCGCGCCCACCAGCGGGATGAACGCGAACAGGAAGATGAAGACGGCCAGCGGCACCGCCATCGGGACGCCGAGGAAGAAGATGCCGAGGCCGATGAAGATGGCGTCGATCAGGGCGACTATCACCGTGCCGCGCACGTACGCCGTGAGGGTGCGCCACGCGCGCGGTCCCGCCCCCGCGATGCCGGGCCGGGCCTGCGCGGGGACGAGCTTGAGGGTCCACTCCCAGATGCGCCGGCCGTCGTAGAGCAGGAACAGCGTCGAGAACATCGCCAGCAGGATGCCGGTCATCGCCTCGACGATGACGGTGACACCTTCCAGGCCCGCCGAGGTGATGGCGTCCGTGTTGGTGCCGATCGCGTCGCGCAACTGCTTGGCGATGTTGTTGATCTGCTTGTCGGTGACGTGGAAGGGGCTGTGCAGCAGCCACTTGCGCAGTTCGTCGATGCCGTCCTGGACCTGGTTGGACAGGTCGTCGATGTTCGTCTGGACCTGCCAGGCCACGAACCAGCCGACCAGGCCCATGATGACGAAGCCGAGGATCGCGGTCAGCGCCGTGGCCGGGCCCCTGGGCACACCGCGGCGCTTGAGCCGCGCCACGGTCGGCTGGAGCAGCGCCGTGATCAGCAGGGCGGCGATGAACGCGAACACCACCAGCTGCACCGAGCTGATGACCTTCATGAGGACCCAGACGGTGCCCGCGAGGACCAGGAAGCGCCAGCCCGCCTCCGCGGCCACCCGCAGCCCCCACGGCACGGCGACGGCCGGCTCCGGGCGGGCGGCCACCGCGGGCGCGTAGGAGG
>NZ_JAPHNL010000256.1 GCF_026274175.1 Streptomyces beihaiensis | reverse complement strand
GGCCGGTTTCGCGGTGCCGCTGCGGGCGGCCGCCGCCGAGGACCGGGAGGGCGCGCTCGCCGAGCTGCTCGCCCGCAACGCGGCGAGCGCCCCCGCGTACGGGCGCGAGCTCAACCTCGCCGGGGTGCTGCATCTGACGGCCGTCTCGGTGGGCAGCGACGGGCCGGCGCACGACGGGGCGGATCCGGTCGAACGGCCGGAGGTCGCCGACGAGTTGGCGGCGTTCACGGGCGGCCCGCCGCACGGAACCGCGGCGCCTGATGCCGCGTCGCCCGATGCCGGGGCGCGGGTCGTGGCGCTCGTCGGAGAGCCCGGCAGCGGGCGGACGACCGAACTGGCCAGATCGGAAGAGCA
>NZ_JAPHNL010000255.1 GCF_026274175.1 Streptomyces beihaiensis | reverse complement strand
CTCCCCCGGCAGCCCCGGCCGGCCCGGCAGCCCCGGCTGCCTCGACCGCGCCGGCCGCCCCGGCAGCCCCGCCCGCGGCGGCGACGGCCTGCGGCCCGTCCGCCGCGAACTGGGTGCGGTACAGCTCGGCGTAGCGGCCGCCCGCGTC
Organism: Streptomyces beihaiensis; assembly: GCF_026274175.1. GTDB lineage: Bacteria > Actinomycetota > Actinomycetes > Streptomycetales > Streptomycetaceae > Streptomyces > Streptomyces beihaiensis. The sequence goes on along the minus strand of NZ_JAPHNL010000255.1, from coordinate 50,000 downwards.
GACCAGGTCCTCGTGGGTGCCGCGCTCGACGATGTGGCCGTCCTCGACGACCAGGATCTGGTCGGCGGAGCGGATCGTGGAGAGGCGGTGCGCGATGACGACGGCGGTGCGGCCTTCGAGGGCTTCGGTGAGCGCTTCCTGGACGGCGGCCTCGGACGTGTTGTCGAGGTGGGCGGTGGCCTCGTCGAGGATGACCACACGCTGGCGGGCCAGGAGGAGCCGGGCGATCGTCATGCGCTGGCGTTCACCGCCGGAGAGCCGGTAGCCGCGCTCGCCGACGACCGTGTCGAGGCCGTCCGGCAGGGAGCGGACCAGCGTGTCGAGGCGGGACCTGGTCAGGGCGTCCCACAGTTCGGCCTCGGTCGCGTCGGGGCGGGCCAGGAGCAGGTTGGCGCGGACGCTGTCGTGGAAGAGGTGTCCGTCCTGCGTGACCATGCCGAGCGTGGCGCGCAGCGAGGCGGCGCTCACGTCGCGCACGTCGACGCCGCCGATGCGCACGGCGCCGGCATCGGTGTCGTAGAGGCGCGGCAGCAGCTGCGCGATGGTCGACTTGCCCGCGCCCGACGAGCCGACCAGGGCGACGGTCTGGCCGGGTTCGGCGCGAAACGAGATGCCGTGCAGGACCTCGGTGCCGCCGCGGGTGTCGAGAGCGGCGACCTCCTCCAGGGAGGCGAGGGAGACCTTGTCGGCGGACGGGTAGCCGAAGCGTACGGCGTCGAACTCGACGGCGACCGGGCCGTCCGGCACCGCGCGGGCGTCCGGCCTCTCGGCGATCAGGGGCTCCAGGTCGAGGACCTCGAAGACCCGCTCGAAGCTGACCAGAGCGCTCATCACCTCGACCCGGGCACCCGCCAGGGAGGTCAGGGGCGCATACAGCCTCGTGAGCAGCAGGGCCAGGGAGACGACGGCGCCGGCCTTGAGGGTGCCGTCGAGTGCGAGGTAGCCGCCGAGGCCGTAGACGAGGGCGAGGGCGAGCGCGGAGACCAGGGTGAGGGCGGTGATGAAGCCGGACTGCACCATGGCCGTGCGCACCCCGATGTCGCGCACCCTGCGGGCGCGGGCGGCGAACTCGGCCGACTCGTCGTCGGGCCGTCCGAAGAGCTTGACGAGCGTGGCGCCGGGCGCCGAGAACCGCTCGGTCATCCGGGTGCCCATGGCCGCGTTGTGGGCGGCGGCCTCGCGCTGGAGGCGGGCCATGCGGGAACCCATGCGGCGGGCGGGGAGCACGAAGACCGGCAGCAGGAGCAGGGCGAGCAGGGTGATCTGCCAGGACAGGGTGAGCATGACGGCGAGGGTCAGCAGCAGCGTGACCACATTGCCGACGACGCCGGACAGGGTGTTGCTGAAGGCGCGCTGCGCGCCGATGACGTCGTTGTTGAGGCGGCTGACCAGGGCGCCGGTGCGGGTGCGGGTGAAGAAGGCGACGGGCATGCGCTGCACGTGGTCGAAGACGGCCGTGCGCAGGTCGAGGATGAGGCCCTCCCCGAGGTTGGCCGACAGCCAGCGGGCGAGGAGTCCGAGCCCCGCCTCGGCGAGGGCGATCAGGGCGATGAGGACGGCCAGGCGCACGACGGTCCCCTGGTCCTTGCCGCCCACGATGGCGTCGACGACGCGGCCGGCCAGGAGCGGGGTGGCCACGGCGAGCAGTGCGGTCAGGATGCTCAGCGCCACGAACTGGGCGATGCGGCGTCTGTGGGGGCGCGCGAAGGCGGCGATGCGGCGAAGGGTGGCGCGCGCGAAGGGGCGGCCGTTCGGGCCGCCGTTCTGCGCGTTCATGACGCTGTGCAGCTGCGTCCAGGCTGTGGTCTCCATGCTCATGTCCACCACGGTATGACCTCAACCAATGTTGAGGTGAAGAGCTGGGGCGCGGCACATCACGCGACGCCCGCGGGGCACGCGAGTGACGCCCCTGTCGCGCCGCTTGACCCTCTCATGCCCGAAACATAGCGTCGCTTCAATTCTTTCGCCCGACAGACAAGTTGTGGGCGCTTCGACCATCGGGAAGCGAAGACATGCCGGAGCTACCGAGGCGTACTCTGCTGTCCGCGATCGGCCTCACCGCCGCCGCGGGAGCGGCCACCACCAGGCACGCCACCGCCGCGTCCGCGGCGCGCGGGGCCTCCGTGCGGCCGTCCGCGGACGCCGACGGCAAGGTCAGGGCGCTGCTCGCGCGTATGACTCTCGAAGAGAAGCTGGGGCAGCTCCAGCAGCTGCCCTGGTCCTGGGACCTCAACCCGGGGTCGGGTTCCACCAGGGACGTCGAGGACGCTGCGCGGGCCGGACGGCTCGGTTCCGTGCTGAGCGTCTTCGGCGCGAAGACCACCAATGAGCTCCAGCGCATCGCCGTGGAGGAGTCACGGCTCGGCATCCCGCTGCTGTTCGGCCTCGACGTCATCCACGGCTTTTGGACCAACTTCCCCATCCCGCTCGCGCAGGCGTCGAGCTTCGACCCGCGAGTGGCCCGCACCGACGCCGAGACGTCGGCGCGTGAGGCCCGGTCCAACGGGGTGCACTGGGCGTTCGCCCCGATGATGGACGTCACGCGGGAGCCGCGCTGGGGCCGCGTCGCCGAGGGCAGCGGCGAGGACCCGTACCTGACCTCCCGCTTCGCCGCGGCGAAGATCGAGGGCTACCAGGGCTCCGGCTACGCGGACAAACGGACGCTCGCGGCCTGCGCCAAGCACTTCGTCGCCTACGGGGGCGCCGAGGGCGGCCGCGACTACAACACGGTGGACGTGTCCGAGTCGCGCCTGCGCAACCTCCACCTTCCGCCGTTCAAGGCCGCCGTGGAGGCGGGCGCCGCCACGGTGATGGCCTCGTTCAACACGATCAGCGGCGTCCCGGCGCACGCCAACGCCCACACCCTCACCGGCATCCTCAAGAAGGAGTGGGGCTTCGACGGGTTCGTCGTCAGCGACTACGCGGGCGTGCGGGAGCTGATCGCGCACGGCTTCGCCGAGGACGGCGCCGACGCGGCGCGACTGGCCCTGAACGCGGGCGTCGACATGGAGATGACCAGCACCGAACTGCGCACGCACGGCAGGAAGCTGCTGCGCGCCGGGCGGATCGACCGGCGCCGCGTCGACGACGCCGTCCGGCGGGTGCTGCGCCTCAAGCACGCGCTGGGGCTCTTCGACGACCCGTACGTCGACGAGGACAAGGCGATCGACGGCCCCACGGCGCGGTCGCGGGCGGCGGCCCGCACGGCGGCGGCGCGCTCGATGGTGCTGCTCAAGAACGACGACGGCCTGCTGCCGCTGAAGAGATCCGTCGGCTCGATCGCGGTGGTCGGCCCGTTCGGCGACTCGGGCGACCTGCTCGGCACCTGGGCGGTGCCGCAGTCGGCGCGCCGGTACCCGTCGGTCACGGTTCTCGACGCCGTCCGCGAGGCGGCGCCGGGCGCGAAGGTCACGTACGCGCGCGGTGTCGGCCCGCGAGGCAGGGACGTCACAGGCATCGGCGCGGCGGTCGCGGCGGCGAAGGCGGCGGACGTCACCGTGGCGGTCGTCGGCGAGCCGCCCGCGATGAGCGGCGAGGCGGCCTCGCGCAGCGACATCTCGCTGCCCGGCGCACAGGAGGAGCTGATCACGGCGCTCGCCGCCACCGGCAAGCCGTTCGTGGTGGTCCTCGTCAACGGCCGCCCCCTGACGATCGGCGGCTGGCTCGGCTCCGCGCCCGCGGTTCTGGAGGCATGGCACCCGGGGACGGAGGCCGGTCACGCCGTCGCCGACGTGCTGTTCGGCACGGTGAACCCCGGCGGCAAGCTTCCGGTGTCGTTCCCGCGGACCGTCGGCCAGATCCCCGTCCACTACAACCACGAGTCGACCGGCCGCCCCTACACCGCGGGCAACGCGTACACGTCGACGTACCTCGACCTCCCGCCCACCCCGCAGTTCCCCTTCGGGTTCGGGCTGAGCTACACGACGTTCGAGCTGGGCGCGCCGAAGCTGAGCCGCGGCAGCGTGGCCGCCCGCGCGCTCGGGCGAGGGGACACCGTCGAGGTGTCGGTGCCGGTGCGCAACACCGGTCCGCGGGAGGGCGACGAGGTGGTGCAGCTGTACGTGCGTGACGTGGCGGCGAGTATCACCCAGCCGGTGCGCCGCCTGCGCGGCTTTCGGCGCGTGACACTGAGGCCGGGGGACGCCACCACGGTCCGGCTGCCGCTCGGCAAGGACGACCTCGGTTTCTGGAGCAACGAGACGACTGGTGAATTCCGCCTGGAGAAGGGCACGTTCGAGCTGTATGTCGGCACCGACTCCACGGCGAAGGCGGAACTGACCCTGACCGTCACCTGATCACCGGCCGGACGGATCTCCTCGCGCGCCCCGCTCCGGTGCGGCAAGATGATCGGCAACCGGCTCGAACCCACCGCGTACATCAGGGAGTTGCCCATGACGGAGACGTCTTCCGCCGCGCCGCGCATCGACACCGGCAGGCCCCATCCGGCCCGGGTGTACGACTGGTTCCTCGGCGGCAAGGACAACTACCCGGTGGACGAGGAGCTCGGGCGCCAGATCATGGCGATGGAGCCGACCGCCAGGTACGGTGCGCGCCACAACCGTTGGTTCATGCAGCGGGCGACGCGGATGCTCGCGGCGCGCCGGGGCGTGCGTCAGTTCCTCGACATCGGCACCGGCATACCGACCGAGCCCAATCTCCACCGGATCGCGCAGGCCGCCGCGCCCGAGACGCGTGTGGTGTACGTCGACAACGACCCGATCGTCCTCGCCCACGCCCAGGCGCTGCTGCGCGGGACGCCGGAGGGGGCCACGCACTACGTGCAGGCGGACGCGCGTGATCCGCGCGCCGTCCTGGAGCAGGCGCGCGAGACCCTCGACTTCGATCGGCCCGTCGCGGTCTCGCTGATCGCGCTGCTCCACTTCATCCCGGACACGGACGGCGCGCCCGAGCTGATCAGCACCCTCGTGGACGCTCTGGCACCGGGCAGTTACCTCACGCTGTCGCAGCTCGCCTCGGACCACGACCCGGAGCGCACCCAGCGGGCCGTCGACATGTACGCGGCGGGCGGCGTGACGCTGGTGCCGCGCTCACGCGAGGAGACCGCCGCGTTCTTCGCCGGACTCGAACTGCTCGAACCCGGTCTGGTCTGGCTGCCCGAGTGGCATCCGGAGCTCGGCGTCGACGAGGAGCACGACGGCACGGCCGTCCCGCTGTACGGAGCCGTGGCCCGCAAGGTCTGACGGGCCGGCGGGGTGGCGGGTTGCTCGGGAATGGCGAACATCACACATGGCGATCCCCACGTGACGGACCGGAGCGGATTGTCGTACCGATCCCCTACCCTCGTTCACATGTCCTCCACCCCCACCCCGCGCGCAACCCGCTCCGCCGACGTGGTCAACGAGCAGATTCGTGACCTGTGGGCGCGCGCCGGCGGACAGTTGACGGCCGAGGACCGCGCGGAGTACGAGGCCCTGGTCACCGAGTGGGCGTCGGCCATCGATGAAGGAACCGCGCAGAGAGTCTGACCGGGACGGGAAGGCCCCGAGGGGCTCGGGCCGGACTCAGGTCTGGGGCCGCTTGCCGTGGTTCGCGGCGTTGTTGCGGCGGCTCTTCTTCTTGCGGCGTCGCTTCGAGGACATGGGACACCTCCTGGCAAAAGCGGACTTTCCCGACATCACTCCTGGTCACGATGGCACAGGAGCACGCGGGCCGCGATCCGGACGCCCCGCCCGGGGCGCCGCCCCCTACTTCGGCGGCGTGGGCGTGTCGTGAGTGCGGTGCATGGCCTGGACGTCCAGCTCCAGCTTCACCGTGGGCCCGACGACGGCGATGCCGCGCGCGAGCATGGTGCGCCAGTTGAGCGTTTAGTCCTCGCGGTGCAGCTCAGCCGTGGCGAGGGCGGCGCAGCGCAGCTCCTGCGCGTAGCCGCCGTTGACGACGCCGAGACAACCGGTGTCCAGGTCGACGGTGCGGCTGACGCCGTGCATGGTCAGAGCACCCTGCACGGTCCACTTCGAGCCGCCCCGGAAGAGGAACCTCTCGGAGGTGAAGCTGATCGTCGGATACCGCTCGACGTCGAGGAAGTCCAGCGAGCGCAGGTGATCGTCGCGGGTCTTGTTGCCGGTATCGATCGAGTCGGCGTCGATACGCACGTCGACCCGTGAGTCCGCCATGTCGGGCGCGATGCGGATGACGCCCTCGAAGCGGGTGAAGCGGCCGTGCACATGAGCCATGCCGACATGCTCGGCGATGAAGCGGTCGCCGTGTGCGGCGGGTCGAAGAGCCAGGTGCCGGGGCGCGGCAGCTCCGGGGCACGCCCGGTGTGCAGCTGCACGGAGGTGAGCGGAAGCGGCTCACCGGAGGCCACGTCGACGGTCTGCCGGTGCGGCTCGAGCCCGTCCGCCGCGATCATGACGCTGTACCGGCCGGGCGGCAGCGTCAGGAAGACCGGCCGTACGGGTCGGTCGTCGCCTTGACGGTCGGCCGCGCCGGGCTCCCGCACGGTCACGTCGGCACCCGCCATGGGCTGCCCCACCGGGTCGTAGACCGCACAGTGCAGCGTCCCGGCGCCGCTGGGCACCGGGTGGACCAGGCGCCCGCGCCCCGCGAGGCGGAACCGGACCGCTTCCGGCGGAACAGGGCGAGAGGCATGGTGGGCAGACCTTTCTGATGCTGATCCGGTGTGCTGCTTGCGGTGTGCTGCGTCCGGTGCCGCCGCCCACCCGGCCCGGCCACTTCACCGACGACGACACGGTGCGGGCCACCGAGCGCGTGGTGTGGGCGCGGGCGGGCGGCCGACGGCTCGTGGCGGCCTGCGGCCACGTGGTGGAGACAGAGCTGACCGAGCGTGAGCTCTCCGCGCTCGTCACCGTGCTGAACGGCGGCCGACCGGTGCCCGTGGCGGAACTCACCGCGTCGGCGCGGCGCTTGCTCGCCCGGGGCTCGCCGGGCTCCGCGCCGTCGAACGACGCTGAGGCGGCGGCGCGCCCGGGGGGTGTCCGGCGGATCTTGCCGGGGGCGCGGGATCACACCTGTCCGCGGCGTTGTTGCCGCGGTTACCGGCAGCGCCCCTGGGCGGCGTGCTCGGTCAGGACCTCCTCGATGACGCGGGCCGCGGTGTCGGCCATGAACCGGTTGGACTGCCGGTAGTACGCCAGCTCGTTGACGGCGATGGTCAGGGCCCAGCCGCGGCCGCGCGCCCAGGCCGCATCGTCGAGGTCGAGCCCCGCCCGGTACACGGCACGCTCCGGGGCGTCGAGCACGTACCAGGCCACGATCAGGTCGACGGCCGGGTCGCCCAGGCCCATGCAGCCGAAGTCGATGACGGCGCTGAGCCGCCCGTCGGCGACGAGCATGTTGCCGGGCTGGAGGTCGGCGTGGAGCCACACGTCGGGGCGGTCGCCGCGCGGGGCGGCCACGGCCGCGTCCCACACGGCCAGAGCGGTCTGCGTGTCGATCGTGCCGGCGAGTGAGCCGATCACCTCACGGGTGTCGGCGTCCCGCTCGACGAGCGGTCGGCCCCGGTACGACTCGGGCGCCCCCGCCGTGTCGACGCGCTGCAACGCGGTCACGAACGCCGCCAGGTCCTGTGCCAGCGCCGTGGGCCGCTCAAGGCGCCCGACCGTCGGGTTGACGCCGTCCAGCCACCGGTGGACCGCCCACGGCCAGGGGAAGCCGCGCCCCGGCGCGCCGACGGCGACCGGCTCGGGCACGGGCACCGGCACGCGCGGCGCGAGGAACGGCATCCAGCGGCGCTCTCGCTCCAGATCGGGAACGGAACCACGCACCCTGGGCAGCCGTACCACCCGCTCGTCCCCGAGCCGGAACAGGACGTTGGACGTGCCGTTGGAGTCGACGAGGGTGAGCGGAAGACCGGACCACTGCGGGAACTGGTCGTCGACCAGGGCGCGCACCAGCTTCTCGTCGATGTCAGGTTCGTCGTCGTGCAGCTTGCGGATGGCCATGGTCACCTCTGGCGTACGACAAGAGCCGCACCGTTCTTCCGGTGCGGCCCACGATCGACCTGCGACTTCGAAGCTTTCCTCTTCGACTTCGAAAAGTCGGGACGACAGGATTTGAACCTGCGACCCCTTGACCCCCAGTCAAGTGCGCTACCAAGCTGCGCCACGTCCCGTTGTCCACTGCCTTGCGGATCTCCGTCCGGCGGCGACAGGAAGAACAATACCCCAAGCTCACGGGTGGTTTGAAACCGCTTCGGGCGACAGCGGTCCGGGTGCGCGACAATGCCGGGCATGAGCACTGCGCACGGCGGCGACAGGGACCGCGACGAGGAGGGGCGGGCCCGTAACGCACGCCCCCGTGACGGCCTGGGCCGGCCGCTGCCCTACGGCGCCGAAGGCGTGCCCCGGCAGCCGGAGGGCGTGGTCCGCACGGCCGCCGGGACCGTGGCCGAGGCGCAGGCGCTCCTGGACGCCGGGCGGCCGTTCCACGCGCACGAGGTGTTCGAGGACGCGTGGAAGGCGGGCCCGGCCCACGAGCGGGCGTTGTGGCGGGGCCTCGCGCAGGTCGCGGTCGGGCTCACGCACGCGGCGCGCGGCAACGCGCGAGGCGGCGCCCGGCTGTTGCGGCGCGGCGCGCAGAGCGTGGCCTCCTGGACGGGCACGGCGCCCGACGGGCTCGACCCGGCCGCCGTGGCCGCATGGGCGCGGGAGCTGGCCGACGACGTGGAGCGGTCGGACCGCCCGGTGGACGCGGCGGCGCGTGCACCCCGCCTCGACGGGCGGACGGCGAGCGGCTGACCAGGGGTTCCGTCACCGGTCCGGCCGCCGTCCGCATGCGCGGGTCGGCCACCGGTGTGACGCTTCGAGCGTGACCACCACCCTCGAAGAGACCGCCGCTCCCGCACCTCCGGTCCTCGACCGTCGACGCCGCAACGTCGTCTTCGTGACGATCATGCTGGGCATGCTGCTCGCCGCCCTCGACCAGACCATCGTCGGCACCGCGCTGCCCACGATCGTCGCGGACCTGGGCGGGGCCGCGCACATGTCGTGGGTCGTCACCTCGTACCTGCTCGCCGAGACCGTCGCCACCGTCCTCGTCGGCAAGTTCGGCGACCTGTTCGGGCGCAAGGTCGTCTTCCAGGTCTCGGCGATCGTCTTCATCACCGGCTCGTTCCTGTGCGGGCTCGCCACGAACATGTCGCTGCTGATCGTCTGGCGGGCGATGCAGGGCGTCGGCGCGGGCGGTCTGATGGTGACGGCGATGGCGCTGATCGCCGACGTCATCCCGCTGCGCGAGCGCGGCAAGTACCAGGGCGCCATCGGGGCCGTGTTCGGCGTCGCGACGGTCATCGGACCGCTGCTCGGCGGCCTGTTCACCGACCACCTGTCGTGGCGCTGGGCGTTCTACGTCAACGTACCGATCGCGATCGTCGTGGTCGCGGCGGCCGCCCGCACCATCCCGGTGGTCAGGTCGGTGGTGCGTCCCGTCATCGACTACATCGGCATCGCGCTGGTGGCGGCCGGGGCGAGCGCCCTGATCCTGGCGACGAGCTGGGGCGGCAACGAGTACGCGTGGGGCTCGGGTGTCATCATCGGCCTGTTCGCGGGCGGCCTGGCGGCGCTCGGCCTGTTCTGCTGGGCCGAGACGCGGGCCGCCGAACCGATGCTGCCGATGCGGCTGTTCGCCAACCCGGTCTTCACGGTCTGCTCGATCCTGAGCTTCATCGTCGGCTTCGCGATGCTCGGCGCGATGACGTTCCTGCCGACGTATCTGCAGTACGTGGACGGGGACTCGGCCACCATCTCGGGGGTGCGCACCCTGCCCATGGTGATCGGGCTGCTCGCCGCGTCGATCTTCTCCGGCAACGTGGTGAGCAAGACCGGTACGTACCGGATCTTCCCGATCGTCGGGGCGCTGGTGATGGCGCTCGGGCTGTACCTGCTGTCCCTGATGGGCAGTTCGACCGGCACGTGGCTGGAGTCGCTGTACATGCTCGTGCTCGGTATCGGTATCGGCCTGTGCATGCAGGTGCTGACCATCGCCGTGCAGAACACCGTCGCGTACGCGGATCTGGGCACGGCCACGTCGGGTGTGACGTTCTTCCGTACGCTCGGCAGCTCCTTCGGGACGGCCGTCTTCGGCACGATCTACGCCAACAGCCTCAAGCCGAACCTGACGCAGGGCCTGGCCCGGGCGGCGCGGTCCGGGTCCGGAGTCGATCCGGCGGCGCTGGCGAAGGCGGCGCAGAGTCCGCAGGGGCTGCACTCGCTGCCGCCCGCGGCGCGGGGTCCGATCGTCGACGCGTACGCGGACTCGCTGCACACCGTCTTCCTGTGGACGGTGCCGGTCGCGGTCGTCGGGTTCGTGGTGGCGCTCTTCCTCAAGCAGGTCGAGCTGCGCGACAGCGCGCGGGCCGGGTCGGCCGACATGGGCGAGGGGTTCGCCCAGCCGACGTCCGGTGACTCGGCGCGGCTGCTGGAGCGGGCCGTGGGGAACATCGTGAAGACGACGAGTCTGGAGACGGCACGGCGGATCCTGCACTCCAGCGACACACGGCTCGACATCGCGGGCGCGTGGGCCGTCATGCAGGTGGAGTTCTTCACGCGGATGGTCGGGTACGCGAGCCTCGGCCTGATCGCGGCCCGGCGCAGGCTGCCGCCGGAGGTGCTCGTGCCGGTCTTCGAGCGGATGGTGGCCGAGGGGTATCTGAGCCGTGAGGGCTCGTACTTCTCGCACACGGCGGCAGGGCGGCGCGAGGCCGAGGTGCTGTCTCGGGCGTGGGGCGAGTGGCTGAGCGAGCAGGTGGAGGCCGATCTGGGCCGCCCCCCGGGGCTCGATCTGCGGGCCGCGGTCGACACGATCGCCAAGCGGCTGCTGGCCGAGGACCTGGCGAACGGCCTGCCGGAACGTACGGGCGGCGGCGAGCCGGAGCCCGTACGCGTCTGAGGCCGGGCCGGGGCGCCGTCAGCGCAGCAGCAGTTGCAGACCGCCGACGACGGTCGCGGCGATGACGAGCCGCTCGAACAGGCGCTGGTTGATGCGGTGGACCGCGGCCCGCCCGATGAGCGCGCCCGGCACGACGAACACGGCGAGGGCGGCGTCGAGCAGCAGCGAGTGACCGTCGATGAGGCCCAGGCCCGCGCTGAACGGCACCTTCGCGGAGTTGACGATGAGGAAGAACCAGGCGGAGGTGCCGAGGAAGCCGAGCTTGCGGAAGCCCGCCGACAGCAGATACATCGACATGACCGGGCCGCCCGCGTTGGCGACCATGGTGGTGAAGCCGCCGAGCACCCCGTACGAGCCCGCTTTGACGCGGGCCGCACGGGTGGGCTCGGACTCCGCTTCGGGCGTCTGTGCCGCGCGGCGCCGCCAGACGGTGACCGCGGCCATCAGGAGCAGGATCGCTCCGATGGACGTGCGCACGGCCCCGTCGTCGGCGAGGCCGAGGAAGACCGTGCCGACCACGACCCCCACGGCGACGGCCGGGAACAGCCGCCACAGCGTTGGCCAGTGGGCGTGCCGCCGGTAGGTGAGGACGGCCAGGACGTCGCCGCAGATGAGGATGGGCAGCAGGACGCCCACGGAGGCACGGGCGGGCAGGATCGCGGCGAAGATCGCGAGGCTGACGGTGTTGGCGCCGCTGACGGCCGTCTTGGAGAAGCCCACCAGGAGCGCCGCGAAGGCCAGCGCCGTGAACTGCCAGGGTGTGATCCCGAATATGTGGTGCATGGTGCGACCGATGCTATGCGCGTCTATCCTTCGCTGTACGTCGCCCGCAGCTCACGCTTGAGGATCTTCATGCTGGGGCCGAGCGGCAGCCGGTCGGTGAGTTCGACGCGGCGCGGGTACTTGTGGCGGCCCAGGTGTTCCTTGGACCAGGCGGTGAGCTCGTCGGTGTCGAGGGGGGTGTCCGGTTTCGGCACGATCACGGCGCACACCTCCTCGCCGTGCACGGCGTCGGGCAGACCGATGACGGCGACCTGTTCCACGGCGGGGTGGCGCATGAGAACCTCCTCCACCTCGCGCGGATAGACGTTGTAGCCGCCGCGGATGATGACGTCCTTCTTGCGGTCGACGATGCGCAGGAAGCCCTTCTCGTCCTTGGTGCCCAGGTCACCCGTGCGGAACCAGCCGTCGACCAGGACCTCGGCCGTGGCCTCGGGGCGGCCCAGGTAGCCGGAGAAGACGCAGTGGCCGCGCACCACGATCTCGCCGAGTTCGCCGGTGGGCAGCAGTTCGACGCGCTCGTTCAGCTCGGCGCGGGCGACTTCCACCTCGACGCCCCAGATCGGGTGGCCGACGGTGCCCGGCTCGACGCCGAAGCAGCTCTGGTTGACGGCGGCGACGGGCGAGGTCTCGCTGAGCCCGTAGCCCTCGTGGATGGTGGCGCCGTACAGCTCCTGGAAGCGTTCGAGGACGGCGACCGGGAGGGACGCGCCGCCGGACACGGCCACGTCGAGGCGCGGCAGTTCGGCGGCCTGCTCGGCGGCGGCCAGCAGATGCACGTACATGGTGGGCACGCCGTGGAACGTGGTGACCCGCTCGCGCACCATGGCCTCGATCGCCCTGGCGGCGTCGAAGCGGGGCAGCAGGACGAGTGTCTTGCCCGCGCGCCACACCGCGTTGAGGGAGGCGGTCTGGCCGAAGGCGTGGAAGAGCGGCAGGGCGCCGAGAACGATCTGGTCGGGGTCGTAGGTGTGGGCGTCGAAGGCGTCGACGGTCGCGTTCATCACGAGGTTGAAGTGGCTGAGGACCGCGCCCTTGGGGACACCGGTGGTGCCGCTCGTGTAGAAGACGACGGCCGGGTCGTCGGCGTCGCGCGTCGCGTACGAGGTGACGGGCTCGGCCGCGGCGGTGAGCCGTTCGAGCTCGCCGTCGTCACCGAGTTCGACCATGCGTACGCCGCACGCCTTCGCGGCCGCGGCGCCGACCGCCGCCTGCCCGGGGTGGCACAGCAGCAGCGTGGCGCCGCTGTCGCTCAGGACATGGCGCACCTCGTCGGCGGAGAGGAGCAGGTGGACGGGGACGACGACGGCGCCCGCGGTGAGCGCCGCGTAGTAGGCGCGCGGGAACTCGGCCGTGTTGGGCGCCATGAGCGCCACCTTGTCCCCCGGCCGCACGCCGAGACCGGCCAGGGCCGCGGCCTGCTTGCGGGCCTGGAGCCACAACTCGCTGAAGGTGAAGCGGCGTTCGCCCTCGACGAGTCCGGTCTTGTCGGGGTGGCGGCGGGCGGACTCGGCGAGGATCGCCGCGAGGGAGAGGGTGGCCATGAGGGGGTGGTGCTCCGTTTCCGTGCGGGCTGTGCGATCCGTGCGGGCTGTGCGGTCTTTACGGGTGGTCAGGCGCGCTCGACGAGCAGGGCGCTGCCCTGGCCGACGCCGACGCACATGGTGGCCAGGCCCCGGCCGGCGCCGGTGCGGCGCATGCGGTGCAGCAGGGTGGTGAGGATGCGGGCGCCGGAGCAGCCCAGCGGGTGACCGAGCGCGATGGCGCCGCCGGTGGGGTTGACCTGGTCGGGGTCGATGCCGAGGGTGTCGAGGCAGGCGAGCGCCTGCGCGGCGAACGCCTCGTTGAACTCGGCCTCCTGCACGGTGTCCAGGTCCCAGCCGACGCGGTCGAGCGCCTTGCGGGTGGCGGGCACCGGGCCGATGCCCATGACGTCGGGGTGGACGCCGGCCGAGGCGCCGGCGACGTAGCGGCCGAGCGAGGTGAGCCCCAGGTCGTTCAGGGCCTCCTCGCTGACCAGGAGCAGGCCCGCCGCGCCGTCGTTCATGGGCGACGCGTTGCCCGCTGTGACCGTGCCGCCCTTGCGGAAGACGGGGCGCAGGCCGCCGAGCTTGTCCAGGGAGGTGTCGGGGCGGATGCATTCGTCGGCGTCGACCACCACGCCGTCGGGCCGGGTGACGGGCAGGAGTTCCGCGTCGAAGAGGCCGTCCTTGCGGGCGGCGGCGGCGCGCTGGTGGCTGCGGAGAGCGAACGCGTCCTGCCGCTCGCGGGAGATGCCGTACCGGTCGGCGACCTCCTCGGCGGTCTCCCCCATCGACAGGACGCCGTGCAGCTCCTTCATCGCCGGGTTGACGAGCCGCCAGCCCAGTCGGGTGTCGTACGTCTGCATCGTGTGCGGGAGCGCGTCGTCCGGGCGGGGCAGGACGAACGGGGCGCGGCTCATCGACTCGGAGCCGCCCGCGAGCACGATGTCGGCCTCGCCCGCCGCGATGGTGCGGGCGGCGGTGGTGACGGCCTCGAGGCCCGAGGCGCACAGCCGGTTCACGGTGGCGCCGGGCACCGACTCGGGCAGGCCCGCGAGCAGGGCGGCCATCCGCGCGACGTTGCGGTTGTCCTCGCCCGCCTGGTTGGCGGCGCCCCAGTAGACGTCGTCGACGCGGGCGGGATCGAGGCCGGGCGCGTCGGCGAGCAGCCCCCTGAGCACGGTGGCGGCGAGGTCGTCGGGGCGCACGCCCGACAGGGATCCGCGCAGTTTGCCGATCGGGGTGCGGCGGGCGGCTGCGAAGTGGACGGGGCGCACGGTCGACTCCTCGACTCCTCGGTACCATCATTAATTAGCACTGCTAGTTTTGATGCCGTTCCGGACTATAGCCCCGGGCCGGGCCCGCTGGGAAGGGGGCGCGAAACGGGCATGCGGTGATCAAAGTGGTGCGCCTGGTTCCGGATCTCAGGGCTCACCCTGATGTCCGGCTCCCCCGCCCGGCCTACTGTGGAGGTCCGGCACCGCTCCGCGGACGACGTACGGGGGGCCACGGGGGAACGGGGGACACGGGGGGCCGCCGTCGTCTTCGGAGCGGACAGCCGGAACCTCCTCCGTATCGGCGCGTGACTCAACCGCGCAGATACGTGAGGACTGCCATGACCCGCCGGTGCTCGAGCAGGTCGGGTTCCAGGCGCAGCTTGGTGAAGACGTTACGGACGTGAGTCTCGACCGTCTTGCCGCCGATGACCAGTTTCTGCGCGATGGCCTCGTTCGAGCGGCCTTCGGCCATCAGGGCGAGCACGTCGCGCTCGCGCCCGGTCAGCTCGTCCAGGGGCCCCGGCGCGCGCGGCGTGTCGAGGAGCCGGGCCACCACGAGCGGGTCGAGGACGGTCTCGCCCGCCGCCACCCGCTGCAGGGCACCGCCGAGTTCGTCGATGTCGGCGACGCGCTCCTTGAGCAGATAGCCGAAGCCCTCGGGCCGCTCGGCGAGCGCCTGCACGGTGGAGGTCGTCTCCACGTACTGGGAGAGCAGCAGGACGCCGGTCGCGGGGTGCGCGGCGCGGATCGCGGCCGCCGCGACAAGGCCCTCGTCGGTGTGGGTGGGCGGCATACGGATGTCGAGCAGCACGGCGTCGGGGGCGTGCGCGGCGACGAGGCCGAGCAGGTCGGCGGTGTCGCCGCACTCGGCGGCCACCTCGAACCCGTCGTCGGTGAGCAGGCGCACGATGCCCTGCCTCAGCAAAGCCGAGTCCTCGGCCACGATCACCCGCACGGAAGCTCCGCTCTGATCCGGGTCCCGCCACCCACGGGACTCTCTATGTGCAGCACGCCGTCGACCGCGGCGATCCGGTCGGCGAGCCCGCGCAGACCGGTGCCGCGCGCGCTGTCGGCGCCGCCGACGCCGTCGTCGACCGTCTCGACGACGAGCCGGCCGCCTTGATGACGCGCCGTGACGCTGACGGCGCGCGCCTTGGCGTGCTTGGCCGCGTTGGTGAGCGTCTCGCAGACGGTGAAGTACGCGGTGGACTCCACGAGCGGGTCGTAGCGGCGCGGGTCGGCGGCCACGACGACGGGCAGCTCGGCCTGCCTGGCCAGCGCGTTGAGCGCCGGGGCCAGGCCCTCGCGGGTGAGGACGGCCGGGTGGATGCCCTGGGCGATGCCGCGCAGCTCCTCGATGGCCAGGCGCAGGCTGGACTCGGCCTCGTCGGCGGCCTCGCGCAGCGTGTCGTCCGGGTGTCCTTCCAGGCCCCGGCGGACCCGGCGCACCGCCATGAGGGCGAAGACGAGGCGGGTCTGCGCGCCGTCGTGCAGGTCGCGTTCCAGGCGGTCCCGCTCGGCGTCGGCGGCGCGCACGATGCGGGTGGCGACGTCCTTGGCGCGGGTGCGCAGCCAGGCGTTCTCCAGGGCGAGGCGCAGCGCGGCGGCGACGGAGTCGAGCAGCTCGGGGTCCTCGGCGAGGGCCGGGTCGTGGTGGAGCAGGGCGAGCGGTCGGCCGTCGGCGGCGGCGACCGGGGTGCGGCCCGGACCCTGCGGGTTGACCTCGCCGCCGGAGCCGTCGACGTAGGCGCCGCGCTCCTCGCGCCACATGCCGAGCCGCAGCGTCGGGTCGCCGAGGGCGCGGACGAGTGCGTCGCGCACCCGGGTGGCGTCGGGGTCGGTGCCGACGTCGATGACGAGGCCGCTGACCTCACCGCGCTGCATGTGCATGCGCAGCAGGCCGCCGAGGAACGCGAAGGGGACGCCGACCTGGGCGAGGTCCGACATCAGGTAGACGGCCTGCTCCCCCAGCGAGCCGACACCGCCGAACCACGGCACGACGTAGAACAGCATGTCCCACATCAGGAACACGACGGCGACGGCGATGCCGATCCAGGCTGGCAGCAGCGCCCGCCTGCGCGCGGCCGACGCCTGCCGCCAGCGCTGCACGACGGCGACGGCGACGAACACGGAGAGCACCCAGCCCGCCGCGTGATAGGCGGTGTCGACCGCCTCGAAGGCGCCCCGCCAGCCGCGCACGAGCAGCAGGTTGGGGCCGCAGCCCCGGCAGTCCAGGTACGTCGCCCCGGTGTCGGCCGCCGGGTCGAAGAGCAGTGTGCGCACGAGGCCGCCGACGGCGACCAGCGCGTACCCGGCCTGGGTGAGGCGCCGGGTGAAAACGGTGGTCAGGCGCCCTTCGGGGAACGACAGGATCAGGTGCAGCAGCACCGCCATGTTCAGCGCCTCGAACCAGGCGCCGAAGGCGAACAGCGCCGGTGCGGAGGTGCCCTGCAGGTTGCCGAAGAACCAGGTGACGCCCTCGATCACCATCAGGCGTCCGGTGTGGTTGGCGGGTCTGCTGCGCCAGGCGACGATGCCGGCGACCACGTAGGCCCAGCCGACCGCCAGGTCGCGCACGATGTCCGCGGCGGACGCGCCGGTGCGCGCGTAGGCCCATGACCCCGCCGCACCCGACACGACACCGAAGGCGGCGGCCACGGTCAGTTGCAGCCGAACCGTCCGCTCACCCTGGCTCTCCACGCGCCACACGGTAAGCCATTCGGGGGACCCCGTGGGAATCGGACATGGCTTGTTGTGGTCCTGACTGACGCATCAGTCAGGACCACAACACCGGTGCGTGTCCCGTGTTTGTGAGCACTCGTGTTGAGCTGGTCTCAACACGAGGTTAGGGTCGCGCCTCGTGGAGACCGACAAGGCCCGGCGCGGCGCGCCGACCGACGACACCGCCCTCCGCGTCCGTGAGGTCATCGCGGCCGCGGGGGTGAGCCAACGCGAGTTCGCCCGCCGTGTCGTCATGGATCCGTCCAAACTGTCGCGGTCGCTGAACGGCACCCGCCGCTTCACCGCCGCCGAGCTGGCACGGATCGCCGACGAGGGACGTGTGGACGTCGGCCGGCTGCTCGGGACACGGCCGCGCGG
Organism: Streptomyces beihaiensis; assembly: GCF_026274175.1. Lineage (GTDB taxonomy): Bacteria > Actinomycetota > Actinomycetes > Streptomycetales > Streptomycetaceae > Streptomyces > Streptomyces beihaiensis. The sequence goes on along the minus strand of NZ_JAPHNL010000255.1, from coordinate 32,452 downwards.
GGCGGCAGGTCCGCCCGCGGCTCCGGTCGAGGGCGGGCGCGCCGCGCAGATCGTCCGCGAGACGGTCCGGCTGATCGCCGAGCACGGTTTGCACGCGGTGCGGGTCGCCGACATCGCCCGCGCCTGCGCCACCAGCACGGCCGCGATCCACTATCACTTCCCGAGCCGCGCCGATCTGCTGGAGGCCGCGGTGCGCCGGTGCATGGACGAGGACACCGCGCACCGTGCCGCCCGGCTCGCCGAGACGGACGACGCGGCGGCGCAGTTGCGTCAGCTCATCGAGCTGCGGACGCCCCGCACCGCGCAGCAGCGCCGCCGGTGGGCGGTGCGGCTCGACCTGTGGGCCGAGGCCGTGCGTCACACGGCGGTCGGCCGCCTGCACACCGAGTACGACCGGCAGTGGCGGCAGACCGTCGCCGACGTCGTACGCACAGGTGTCGCGCGGGGCGTCTTCCGCGCCGACGCGGACCCCGGGGCGGCGGCGCTGACGTTGACCGCCCTGATCGACGGCCTGGCCACCCAGGTCCTGGCGTCGCCGCCCGGCGACGGCGGGGCGGCGGCGATGCACGCCGCGCTCACCGCGCACGTGCGGACGACGCTGCTGGCCTGAGCGACCAACGACGACCCCCGCGGCGGGCAGCCGAGAACGTCATCGCCGCCCGCGCCTGACCGCGCTCAGTACGGGCGGTCCCCCGCGATGGCGACACGCTCGGCGACCCGGCGGGCGTCACCGTAGTCGGCCACCGCGTAGTGCTGGGTGGCCCGGTTGTCCCAGAAGGCGATGTCGCCCGCCCGCCAGTGGAAGCGCACCTGGAACTCGGGCACGTGCGCCTGCTGGAACAGCAGCCGCAGCAGCCGGTCGCTCTCGGCGCGCTCCATGCCCAGGATCCGTGTGGTGAACGAGGTGTTGACGAACAGCATCCGGCGCCCCGTCTCGGGGTGGCGCCGCACGACGGGGTGGTGGACCGGCGGGAACAGTTCCTGCCAGGGAGCGAGCCGCTCGGGCCCGTAGAACCGGCTGAAGCCGGGGATGAAGTCGTGCTCGGCGACGGCCCCCTCGACGCTCCGCTTCACGTCGTCGGGCAGGTTGTCGTACGCGGCGGCCATGTCGGCCCACATGGTGTCGCCGCCGGACGGCGGCACCTCGCGCAGTTGCAGTACGGCGCCCATGGCGGGCCGTTCGCGGAACGTGACGTCGGTGTGCCACACGTTCTCGAAGCTGGGCACGGCCGCGGCGCTCTTGTCGAAGCGGACGACCTCGTCGCTGTCGCCGCGTTCGAGGAGCGGATTGGTCTCCAGATCGCCCCAGTTGCGGGCGAAGGCGCGCTGCGCGTCGCTGCTGAGGTGCTGGTCGCGGAAGAACAGCACCTTCCATTCGAGCAGGGCCCGGTTGAGTTCCTCGCGCAGCTCGGGCGTGAGCGGCCGCGACAGGTCGAGGCCGCGGATCTCGGCGCCGATGGTGGCGGCCTGCGGGAGGACCTCGAAGTGTTCGTAGGGCCGCTCCTGCCAGCCGTCGGGGGTGCGGCGCAGCAGGCGGCGGCCTTCGTACAGGCCGCCGTCCGGGACGGTGGCGCTGCGCAGCGGGGCGGACGTCAGGGACACGGACATGAGTGTTCTCCGGGGTGTGCGCGGACGTCGCCGGCACACGGATGTCGACACGTGTGCCCGCGTACGTGAGTGGAAGGGCGGCGAGGGACGGGAGGGGTCCGCTACAAGCCGCTGCGCGCACACCCGCAGCGGTCCGGCAGCACGGCCGGTCCGGCGAGAAGGGTGCGAAGCGTCGTCATGTGCTCATCTTGGGCCCCGGCCGATCTTGTGGTCAAGACGGCGGGAGGCACGGCGGGGAACGGCGGGGAACGGTCAGGGGGGAGGCACCCGACGCGGAGCGCCTCCCCCCTGGCCGACCGGGCGGGACCGTCAGGCCACCGGCACCGGGAAGGTCGGGTACTCGACGCCGGAGACGTGCTGGACGACCCGGATGACCTGGCACGAGTAGCCGAACTCGTTGTCGTACCAGAGGTAGAGGATCGCGTTGTCGCCGTCGACCTTGGTGGCGCCCGCGTCGACGATGGAGGCGTGGCGCGAGCCGATGAAGTCGCTGGAGACCGCGTCGGGGGCGCTGGTGAAGTCGATCTGGCGGCGCAGCGGGGAGGTCAGGGAGACCTCGCGCAGGTGGTCGAGCACCTCGTCGCGGGTGGTCTCGCGACCGAGCCGGAGGCTGAGGATCGCGATGGAGACGTCCGGGACGGGCACGCGGATCGAGCTGCCGGTGATGGGTGCCTTGAGGTCGGGCAGCGCCTTGGCGACGGCCGAGGCGGCGCCGGTCTCGGTGATGACCATGTTGAGCGGCGCGGAGCGGCCGCGGCGGTCGGCCTTGTGGTAGTTGTCCAGCAGGTTCTGGTCGTTGGTGAACGAGTGGACGGTCTCGACGTGGCCGCGCAGCACCCCGTACTCGTCGTCCATGGCCTTGAGCGGCGGCACGATGGCGTTGGTGGTGCAGGAGGCGCAGGACAGGATCTGCTCGTCCGGCTTGACGGTGTCGTGGTTGACGCCGTGCACGATGTTGGGCACGTCGCCCTTGCCGGGGGCGGTCAGGACGACCTTGTCGATGCCGGGGCGCAGGTGCTGCGAGAGGCCCTCGCGGTCGCGCCATTTGCCGGTGTTGTCGATCAGGATGGCGTTCTCGATGCCGTGCCGGGTGTAGTCCACCTCGGACGGGTCGTTGGCGTGGATCACCTTGATCGCATTGCCGTTGGCAATGATCGTGCGGCTTTCCTCGTCAACAGTGATCGTGCCCTGGAACTGGCCGTGGATGGAGTCGCGGCGCAGCAGCGAGGCCCGCTTGACGATGTCCTCGGCGGCCTTGTCGGTGTTCTCAGGGTTTCCGCGCACGACGATGGCGCGCAGCCGCAGCCCGTTGCCCGAGCCCGCCTTCTCGATGAGCAGCCGGGCGACCAGGCGGCCGATGCGGCCGAAGCCGTAGAGGACGACGTCGCGGCCGGCGCCGTGGCCTGCGGGGCGGGTGCCTATCGCGCCGGAGACGGCGTCGGCGGTGAACTCCTCGACGCTCAGTCCGCGCTCGTCGCTCTTGTACGTCGTGGCGAGCATGCCCAGGTCGATCTGGGAAGGACCGAGGTCGAGCGTGGTGAGGGCGCGCAGGAACGGCATCGTCTCGGCGACCGAGAGCTCCTCGCCGGCGATCTGACGGGCGAACCGGTGGGTCTTGAGGATGCTGACCACCGACTTGTTCACCAAGGAGCGGCTGTGCAGCAGGACGTTGACGTCCCGCTCGCGGTGCAGCTTCCCGATGATCGGGATCATCGCCTCCGCGGTCTCCTCGCGGTGCTTCCAGTTGGTGAACGAGTCGTCGTTGACAGTCACGGATATCTCTTTCGAGCTAGGCGGCGCTCATATGCTAACCCGCCCGCTCGGCACCGCTCCGGCGCCCCCGGTCACCGCCCGGAACCGGCCGGCGCGAAGGCCCCGCCGGGGCCGAAGACGCGCGTCGCGAAGCGCTCACCGATGCGGCGGTGGGTGGCCGCGTCGGGGTGGAGCGCGTCGGGCAGCGGCAGCTCGGCGTGGTCGGCCTCTCCGTAGAGGCCGAGGCCGTCGAGGTGGTGCAGGTTCGGGTCGTCGGCACGGCGCTGGGCCACGATACGGGCCAGCTCGGTACGGATGGTGGCGAGCGTCAGCTTCCCGTGCGCGGTCGCGGCGGGGTCGCCGGTCGCCATGAACCGGACCTGTCCGGTGGCGAGGCGTTCGGTGTCGGGGGCGCAGGGCCCCGGGGTGTCCTCGTGGATCGGGCACAGCAGCGGCGAGACGACGAGGAGCGGCGCGGTGGGGTGCCCCTCGCGGAGGGTGTCGAGGAACCCGTGGACCGCGGGACCGAAGGCTCGCATGCGCATCAGGTCGCCGTTGACGACATTGATTCCGATCTTGACGCTGATCAGGTCCGCGGGCGCGTCCCGCATGGCACGTGCCGTGAACGGGTCGAGGAGGGCTCCGCCGCCGAAGCCCATGTTGACCAGTTCGGCGCCGCCCAGGGCGGCGGCGAGCGCGGGCCAGGTGGTGGTCGGGCTCGCGGCGTCGGAACCGTGGCTGATGGAGCTGCCGTGGTGCAGCCACACGGGCCGCCCGCTCGCCCGCGCGGCCTCGACCGGGGCGTTTGTGCGCAGGGCGACGAGTTCGGTGGTCTCGTTGTGCGGCAGCCAGATCTCGACGTCCTTCATGCTGTCGGGCAGCCCGCTGAAGCGGAGGCTGCCGGGCGTGCCGGGGGTGTGCTCGAAGGTCCCGGCCGTCATGTCGACGGTCAGGGTGTGGCCCCCGGTCACCGAGCCTTGCGCCACGAGCCGGCCGTCGACGACGAGGTCGTACAGGCCGTCGGGGCGCGGCGGGGCGCCCACGTAGACCCGCTTGGTCGGCACGGTGTCCAGCTCGACGGCGCTGGCTCGGGTGCGGAAGACCAGACGGACCCCGGAGGGCTGGGACTCGGCCATGGCGAGCTGCGCGTCGGTGTTCTGGGCGCGCGCCCGCGCGGGCAGCCGGTGCGGGAGCAGCCCGAGGCCGGTGCGCTCGACGTCGACGGCGCCGCGCAGCATGTCGGCGCGCAGGGGTGTGGTGATCCAGTCGGTCATGGTGTTCGTGGCCTCGCTGTGTCGGGCATGTCCATCAGGTTGCGTTGAACATGTTGATCAAGTGGTGGACTGCGCGGCCGGAGTCGTCCGGTTCCGCAACAGGGCGTCGAGAGCGTCCAGGGACCACGTCCAGCTCTCGTCCGAGGAGGGCGCGCTGTGGCTGAATCCGCCGGCCGCCTCGAGGCTCACATAGCCGTGGAAGACGCTGCCGAGCAACCGCACCGCGTGCGTCTGCTCGGGTTCGGCCAGGTCGTAGCCGCGCAGCACCGCCCGGGACAGCTGTGCGTGCCGCGCCCCGGCGCTCGCCGCCGCCGCGTCCGGGTCGAGCCGGTACCGGGCGGCGGCGTAGCGGCCGGGGTGCTCACGGGCGTAGTCGCGGTAGACGTCGGCGAGGGCGAAAAGGGCGTCCTTGCCGGCTCGGCCCGCCAGGGCCTCGGCGGCCCGGTCGGCCATCTCCTCCAGGGCCAGCAGGGCGATGCGCGTCTTGAGGTCGTGGGAGCTCTTGACGTGTGAGTAGAGGCTCGCGACCTTCACGTCGAAGCGCCGGGCCAGCGCCGAGACGGTCACCCGCTCGAATCCGACCTCGTCGGCCAGTTCGGCGCCCGCGCGCGCCAGCCGCTGCGCGCTCAGCCCCACCCGTTCGCCTCTCACCATGACCTTCCTCCCTCTTAGCCATGATGATTATGCAGCAACCTAAAGGTCTTAGGCAAATCGCGAGAAGCATAGAGTCACCATCTCGAAGGGCCGCAGCGCCGGCGCCAGGACGTTCCCGACCAGCTCGGGGCGCGCCTCGTCGGGCAAGGGCGGTCCAGGAGATCGGTGCGGTCCACCTCCGTCGCGTCGAAGCCGAGGGTGAGCCGCGCGCGGGCCCGCGCGCCGGTGGACTCGTGGAGCCGTTCGACGACGTCGCCGCTGCCGTCGTCGGCCGGCTTCACGGCGCTGACGACGACCGCGTCCCGATCCACGTCGACCAGGGGCCGCGCGGGTCCCCCGCCGCCGGCGACCCGCCGCTCCGGCAGGTTCACGGCGTACCCCTCGCGCGCCGCCTCGCCGACGCCCGCTCCCGGCACGAGCGCGTGCCGGAACCGGTGCACGCCCTGGTCCGCCTCCGGGTCCGGGAAGCGCGGCGCGCGCAGCAGCGAGGCCCGCACGGTCGTCGTCGTGCCGCGGTCCTCCGCGCGCACGGTCCGTGTGACGTCGTGCCCGTACGTCGAGTCGTTGACCAGCGCCACACCCCAGTCGGGCTCACCGACGTGGACGAAGCGATGGTTGCATGCCTCGGACTTGGCGGCGCCCCAGGAGGTGTTGGTGTGCGGGGCACGGTGGAACGGGCGAGCGTCTTGATGTCGCGGGTGCCGCCCAGCGGGATGCGTCCGGCGAGCGGGCGGTCGATGGCCGAGCGGATGCGCCACTGGATCCGGCCGCGCTGTCGGTGGCTCAGTGCCATGCCATCCGGCCTTTCCGGCTGCCGTGTCGATCTCTTCGAGAACCCGCACGGACCGCTCGCGCTCGGCTCGCAGCCGGACCTTCTCCGCCGGTGAGATGCGAGGGCTGGTCAGCAGGACGACGCCGTCGTCGGCCGCGGCCTGCCAGACGGAACGGTGAACGACGTGGTGCGTGGCCTGCGGGCAGCGGGAGCCGTCACACAGCCCGGTCGGCGGAGCTGCCGCGGGCCTGGCGCGGGCGAGCTTGAGACCTGCCGACTCACTCGGCGCCGACCCGTTCTTCCTCCGGCTGATCGCGGGCGTCCAAGAGGTGCTCTCGGAGCGGCACCCGGGCCTGCCCTTCCGGGGCGTGGACGACGTGTCGGACGAACGCGCCCTCTATCGCCGATGGTGGGCCGAGCGGCGCGTCGACGGCGTCCTGGTCGTGGTGCGCGCGTCGGCGCCCCGCGCCCCGCCGTGCTCGACGGACCGGCCCTGCCGGGTGTGGTGATCGGCGGACTCGCGGACGGCTCCGAGCATTCGGTCCTGTCCCAGCCGCGAGCGGACGGCCGGGGCTCGATGGCCTCGGTCGTCGACCGTCTGCACACGCTCGGCCACCGCCGCATCGCGCACATCGCGGGCCTGCCCTCCCTGACCCACACCGAGCGCCGCATCCGCACCCTGCGCGAGGAGGCGGCACACCGCGGCCCGACCGGTAAGCGGTCGCCCAGCACGGAGTTGGGGCGCGGGCACGTTCGCGCCCGTACGGCGTCCACCCCAAGCCGAGGTCCCTCCAGCACCGCGACGGCAGAACGCAACCAGCGGGCCTGCCCTTGTCGACAGACCCGCTGGTGAACACCGTCGGGACGACAGGATTTGAACCTGCGACCCCTTGACCCCCAGTCAAGTGCGCTACCAAGCTGCGCCACGTCCCGGTACCCGTTGACCTGGGGATTCACCCCCGGCCGAACGCGCACAGAAACCATACCGCACTCGGGGCGGTGGTCGTGCATCCCTTTCCCGCGCTCCTTCCCGCGCCCCGCCCTCCTCGGCAGCCTTGACCTCAACCAAGGTCGAGGTCGCACTCTCCTTCGTATGACGACGACAGCGCAACGACAGACATACGGGTACGCCGACCTGCCGCGCCTGATGAGCGTGATGACCGGTGACGAGAAGCACGGGCCCGCCGCCACCTCGACTCTCGACGTGGTCTGGGTGCTCTACGACCGGGTGCTCGGGGTCACCCCGGAGACGGCCGACAGCCCCGGACGTGACCGGTTCCTGCTCTCCAAGGGACACGGGCCCATGGCGTACTACGCCGTGCTGGCCGCGAAGGGGTTCGTACCGGTGGAGTGGCTGGACGGGTTCGGGGGGTTCGACTCGCCGCTCGGGCACCATCCGGACCGTACGCTCGTGCCGGGGGTCGAAATCGGCAGCGGGTCGCTCGGGCACGGTCTGCCGATCGCGGTCGGCACGGCGCTCGGCCTGCGGGCGCAGGGACTCGACGAGCCGGCCGTCTGGACACTCGTCGGCGACGCCGAGCTGGACGAGGGCAGCAACCACGAGGCCATCGCGTTCGCCGGGGCGTTCGGGCTGGAGCGGCTGCACACGGTCGTGGTGGACAACGTCTCCGCCACCTACGGCCGGGCCGGGGGCATCGCGGCCCGGTTCGAGGCGGCCGGGTGGTCGACGCTCACCGTCGACGGGCGTGACCACTGCGCCCTGTACGAGGCGTTCTGCGCCCCGCACCCGGGGCGGCCGCACGTGGTCGTCGCCCGCGTCGAGCCGAAGTTCGCGTGAGCCGTCGGCATCCGACCGGCACCGATCGACGTTCGTCCCAGCAGCCTTCGCATCCCCGGAAGGGAACCTCCCCATGGACACCATGCGTGACCGATTCGCCCCTGTCCTCACCCGGCTGCTCGACGAGGACCCGCGTGTCGCCGTCGTCCTCGCCGAGATCGGGCTCGCCCCGTTCGCGGCCGCCGCGCGGCGCCACCCCGACCGGGTGATCAACGTCGGGATCCGTGAGCAGCTGCTCGTCGGTGCCGGGGCAGGGCTCGCGCTCAGCGGTATGCGGCCCGTCATGCACACCTTCGCCAGCTTCCTCGTGGAGCGGCCGTTCGAGCAGGTCAAGCTGGACTTCGGGCACCAAGGCGTCGGTGGGGTGCTGGTCAGCGCCGGGGCCTCGTACGACGTGGCATCGGGCGGCTACACGCACATGGCGCCGGGTGACGTGGCGCTGATGGACACGCTGGAGGGCTGGCGCGTGCACGTGCCCGGACACCCGGACGAGGCCGAGACGCTCCTGCGGCACGCCGTCGCGGCGGGCGACGAGCGCGTGTACGTACGGCTGTCCGCGCAGGCCAACCAGGAGGCGCTGGCCGTGGACGGGGAGCGGTTCACGGTCGTGCGGGACGGGCGCCGGGGCGTCGTCGTCGCGGTCGGCCCGATGCTCGACAATGTGCTCGCGGCCACCGAGGGGCTCGACGTGACCGTCCTGTACGCGGCCACGGTGCGGCCCTTCGACGCGGGCGCGCTGCGCCGGGCGGCGGGCGTGGCCGACGCCGCCGACGTCGTGATCGTCGAGCCGTATCTCGCGGGGACCTCCACCGCCGCCGCCAACGACGCCCTCGCGGATCTGCCGCACCGCGTGCTCGGCCTGGGCGTGGGCCGCCGTGAGCTGCGCCGCTACGGGCGGGCCGAGGAGCACATCGCCGCTCAGGGGCTCGACGCCGCCTCGCTCAGGGAGCGGATCGCGGGCTTCCTCAGCTCTTGAGGCTCCCGGACTCCGGAAGCTCCCCGACTCCGGAAGCTCCCCAGCTCCTGAGGCTCCCAGCCCTTGAAGCTCCCTGTCAGTCCCCCGTCGGGAGGCCCAGCTTCGGGTGGGCCTCCAGCAACCGGGGCGGGGCGGCCTGGCGCCAGGAGTCGGCGAGGATGTCGCGCAGTTCCGCCGCGTCCTCCAGCGCGGCGAGCCGGACACGGACCCAGGCGAAGGTCGCCTCGTGGCCGGCGATCCAGAACTTGTCCGGCTCGGCCAGGACCAGTTCGTCGCGCTCGTCCTTCGGGCAGCGCACCGCGATGGACGTCTCGTCCTCGGGCAGGGTGGCGAACATCTTTCCCGCCACCCGGAACGTGGGCATGCTCCAGGCGATCTTCTCCGTCGTGTCCGGCAGGGACAGAGCGATGGTGCGTACATCCTCGGCGTCGGGCATGGCAGGAACCTAGCCGAGGGCACTGACATCGAGACGGGGGACAGCACCGCTCGGGGCCCCGTCAGCCCTTACGGCACGCGCTTGTCCAGCCACGCCGTGAGGTCGGCCTGGACCTCGGCGCGGTTGGTCTCGTTGAGGATCTCGTGGCGCGCGCCCTCATAGCCCTTCCAGGTCAGATCGGTGACGCCGACGTAGCGCAGGTCCTCCAGGAGTTCGTGGACGAGCGTCATCCGCTGGTTGCAGGGGTCCTCGGTGCCGACGGCGATGTGGACGGGCAGGTCGGCCGGGATGCGGGCCAGGTTCGCCGGGGCGTTGATCCGGCGAACCGCTCGCACCCAGTCCAGCGCGAGCCCCGCCGAGAAGGCGAAACCGCAGCGCTCGTCGGCCACGTACGCGTCGACCTCCGCCGGGTCGCGCGAGAGCCACTCGAAGCCGGTGCGGTGCTCGTCCGGCGCGTTGTACGGGTCGTTGAAGGAGGCGAAGAGGCCGGGGACGTAGGACGAGATCGCCGCCCGGCCGCCGCGCGCGATCTGTGCCTCCAGGTCCGTGACGGCGCCCTCGATGTCGGCGCCCGGCAGCGAGCGGAACGTGCCGGAGAGGATCAGCCCGGTCAGATCGTCCGCGTACCGCTGCGCGTAGTCGCGGGCGAGCATCGAGCCGAGGCTGTGGCCCAGCAGCACGAACGGGGTGTGCGGGTGGAGGGCGCGCGCCCGGTCGCCGATGGCCTTGAGGTCGTCGACGATGGCGAGCCACGCGTCGGTGGTGCCGGGCTCCGCGTCGTCCGTGACGCCGTAGCCACCGGTGGAGGCGGCGGTGGCCCCGTGCCCACGGTGGTCGGAGGCGATGACTCCGTAGCCGTGTGCGGTCAGATGGCGGGCGAACCGGTCGTAGCGCAGTGCGTGCTCGGCGGCGCCGTGCGCGATCTGCACGAACGCGCGCGGGCCGGCGTCGGCGGGCAGCCAGGTGTACGTGGCGACGGCCGCGCCGTCACCCGTGGTCAGCGCGCTCGTCGTGGGGGCCTGCTGGTCGGTCATGGGGCGGCTCCTGATCGGTTCGGCCCGGAGGGCGGGAGAGACGGGGGGCTCCTGGTGTGTGGTGCCCTGCGTCTCCCCCGCCCGGTGGGCCGTCATGCGTCAGGCGCGCCGGCTCAGCGCCGCTTGAACACCGCCACCGTGCGTCCCGGCACCGTGAAGGTGCCCGTGCTCGGTGCGTAGGTCGCCTGCTTGACCGTGGCGTCCGCGCCCGCCGCCTGCACCGGGTGCAGGCGGTACGCCTGGCCCGCCGCCCCGGGAACGGTCTGGCGCTGCTGTCCGGGTGTCGCGTTGAAGACGATCAGCAGGTCACCGAGGCGCATCGTGATGACGCCGGGCGTCTCGTCCTTCCCGGAGAGCGGGAAGGAGAGGGCGCTCTGCACCTGCGCGGCCGTGGCCAGATGGAAGACCGGCTCGGTGGTGCGGATGCGGAGCAGGTCCTGGTAGGCGGCGGACGTCCGGCGGATGGTGGCGCAGCCGGGCACCGGCACCGACGTCAGCAGGGGCTTGGCGTACGACCACTTGGACTGGTTGTCCGGCGCCGGCGGCAGACCTCGGGCGAAGCCGTTGCCCTGGCGGCAGTCCCAGTGGATCGCGTTGAACCAGTCTCCGCTGTCGTACGAGTTGCGGTCGAGGGACTTGGAGCGCAGCAGGTCGCTGCCCGCCTGGGAGAGCGCCGGGCCCTGCGAGAGCGCGGCCGTGGCCATCGCGAGTACCTGCATGCGGGAGCGGCCCGCGGTGCTGGTGGTCACGGGCAGCTTGTAGGTGAGCGCGTCGTAGAGGGACTCGTTGTCGTGGGCGTCGGTGTAGGCGAGGGCGTCGCCGGGGGCGTCCGCGTAGCCCGCGGGCTGGCCGTTGTAGTCGACCTCCGCGCCCTTGACCTTCTTGCCCGTGCTGTCCGTGAACCGGTACGCCGCCAGGTTTCCCGACAGGCCGACCTCGATGAGGTCCTGGTAGTGGAGCAGACGGGCGCGCTGCTGGGCCGGGCTGCCGTTGGCGGTCGAGGTGTTGGGGTCGGTGTAGAGGCCGGAGGCGAAGCCCTGCACCCCGGGGTCCGAGTCGAAGGGGCTGCCGCCGCGCACGGCGTCCCGGGCGCGGTCGGAGAACGTGGCGATGCCGGTGCCCGCCATGTTCTGCTGCGTGGCCTGGACGAAGCGGGCGTCGTTGGCGACCTCGCCGAAGTTCCAGCCCTCGCCGTAGAGGATGATCTTCTTGCCGTCGACGCCGTCCTTGGCTGGCGTCAGCGCGTCGAGCGCCTTCCTGACCGCGAGGATGTTGGCCTTGGGGTGGTGGCCCATCAGGTCGAAGCGGAACCCGTCGACCTTGTACTCCTTGGCCCAGGTGACGATGGAGTCGACGACGAGCTTGCCCATCATGGTGTGCTCGGGCGCGGTGTTGGCGCAGCACGTCGAGGTCGCCACCGAGCCGTCGTCCATCAGCCGCTGGTAGTAGCCGGGCACGATCCGGTCGAGGACCGACGTCTTGGCCTGGCCGCTGGCCGCGGTGTGGTTGTAGACGACGTCCATGACGACGCGCAGCCCGTCGTGGTTGATCGCCTGCACCATGCGCCGGAACTCGACGGTGCGGCGGGTGCCGTTCGGGTCGGTGGCGTAGGAGCCCTCCGGGACCGTGAAGTGGTACGGGTCGTAGCCCCAGTTGTAGGCGTCCTTCGCGGCGGTCTTCGCCACGCACGCCTGCTGCTGGTCGCTGTCGGGGGCGTAGGAGGACAGGTCGCAGCCGGGGACGGCCTGTTCGGACTTCCTCTCGGGGACCGTGGTGAAGTCGAAGGCGGGCAGCAGGTGGACGAACGACGTGCCCGATGCCGCCAGGCGGCGCAGGTGGCGCGAACCGTCGCTGTCGCGGTCCGTGAAGGCCAGGTAGGTGCCGCGGTGGCGGGCGGGCACCGTGGTGTCGGCGACCGAGAAGTCGCGGATGTGCAGCTCCTGGATCTGCGCATCCTTCATGGCGACGGCCTTCGGCTTGCGCAGGTGGGTCCAGCCCGCCGGGGCGAGCGCCGGGTCGTCGAGGTCGGCGACGACGCTGCGCCGTGAGTCGGCCGTGAGCGCCACCGAGTACGGGTCGGTGACCTTGTTGGTGACGAGCCTTTGGACCGTGGGGGCCCAGACGGTCACGGCGTAGCGGTAGGTCCTGCCGCGCCAGGCCGCCGCCGGGCCGGTCGCGGACCAGACGCCGGTCGACGGGTCGCGGCGCATCGCCACGGTGGTGCCGTCGAGGTCGAGGCGCACGTCACGCGCGGTGGGCGCCCACACCGACAGGGTCACCTCGCCGCCCTTGAAGACCGGCCCCAGGGCGGCGTTCTTCGCCGCGCGGCCGTACAGGGCGTCGAGCGCTCCGGGGATCTGGACGCCCGTCGCGGCGAGCAGCGCGCCGTCCGCCGCGCGCTGCGTGGCGATCACCTGTCCGCGCAGGGCGGTACGGACCCTGCCGCGGTCGCGCCGCGCGATACGGAACGCCGGGAAGTCCTTGAGGTTGGGGTACTGGGCCTTCTGCGCGTCCGTGAGGGAGGCCGGTCGCAGGGCGATGCGGTGGCTGTCGGCCCCGTCGATCGTCCCGTTCTCGGCGCGCAGGCCGCCGCGGGCGGCGTACAGCAGTTGCTCGCTGGTCCCGGCCGGCGCGCTCACCTTCCACACAACGGTGTCGGCGTCGATCCACTGCGCGCGGGCCGCCGAGAGGTCGACGGCCGGGTCCGCGCCCGCCGCCGCGGCCGTGAGGGTCTGGAGCAGTGCCACGACGAGGGCGAGGGCGACCGCCCACGCGGTCGCCCGCGTCCGTGGTATTCGGCTGGTACGTCTCACTGTGTGAACTCCTCGCGGCCTGAAGGTCCTTGGGTGACTGCACAACCGGGCCGAGCGGCTCCGGTCCGCCGCGCGACCGTACCGCTCGCCGTAACCTTGCAGCAAGACTCCTGAAACTCATAGCAAGAATTTTCAGCACGTACCTTGACGTGCCCTTCTCAACTCGCGCACGCTCACGGTGCGTCACACGCGCACCGGACGTCATCGACCGTCCGGAAACCCCACATCCAGGAGCCGCAATGCGTCATTCCCCTGCCCGACCACCCCGCCCGAGACGGCGCACCGCCGCCGCCTTCGCCGTCGGCGCCCTCGCGCTCGGCGGCCTGGTGGCCCTGCCCGCCTCGGCCGCCCCCGCCGCTGCCGCCACCGCGACCGACACGGGAGTCAAGAACGGCGACGTGATCGCCAACCTGTGGGAGTGGAACTGGAAGTCGGTGGGCAAGGAGTGCACCGACGTCCTCGACCCGGCGGGCTACGGCGCCGTCCAGGTCGCCCCGCCCGAGGAGTCGCTCAAGCAGGCGAACTTCTACTGGTGGGACGTCTACCAGCCGTACTCGTACAAGCTCAACAGCCGGTTCGGCAACGAGACCGACTTCAAGAACATGATCGACACCTGCCACGCGGCGGGCATCAAGGTCATCACGGACGCCGTCATCAACCACACCGCCGCGCAGACCGGCACGGGGTACGACGGCACCACGATCACCGACAAGTACACGACCCCGGACTACAGCCCGCCGGACAGCGACGACTGCACCAAGACGATCTCCGACTGGACCAACCAGTGGGAGGTGCAGCACTGCGAGCTGCTCGGCATGCCGGACCTGGACACCAACGAGACCCACGTCCGCAGCACCCTCGAGGGCTACCTCAACAAGCAGATCGACATGGGGGTCGACGGCTTCCGCGTCGACGCGGCCAAGCACATCGAGGCGGCCGACCTGTCCGCCATGTTCGGCGCGCTGCACACCACCACGTCGGGCGAGAAGCCGTACATCACGCAGGAGGTGTACCCGGGCGAACCGCCCGCCCTGAGCGACTACTACGGCACCGGTGACGTCATCGACTTCACCTACGCCTCGAAGCTCAAGGACCAGTTCAACGGCGGCGACATCGCCAACCTCAAGACGTTCGGCAGCAGTTGGGGCCTGGCCGACGAGGCCCACTCCAACACGATGATCACCAATCACGACACCGAGCGCAACGGCTACTCGCTCAGCTACAAGGACGGCGACGCCTACAAGCTGGCCAACCTCTACCAGCTGGCGCGCGGTTACGGCCGCCCCTCGGTCTTCGCCTCCTGGACGTTCGACCAGAGCGACCAGGCGCCGCCGAACGACGGCAACGGGTTCGTCACGGACACGAACTGCTCCAGCAGCGCCTGGAACTGCTACGACCGCGACACCGCGCTCACCGGGATGGTCGCCTGGCACAACGCGGTCTCCGGTGACGTCGCCAACTGGCAGTCGCCCGCGTCGAACGTGATCGGCTTCAGCCGCGGCACTACCGGTTTCATCGCGCTCAACAACTCGTCCTCCGCGAACACCTACACGTACACGACGGGCCTGCCCGACGGCACGTACAAGAACGTCATCGACGGCGGCGCCACCTCGGTCACCGTCTCCGGCGGGAAGGCGGAGCTGACGGTGCCGGCGAAGGGCGCGGTCGCGTTCTACGTCGGTGGCTACACCTGCACCGTCGGCTGCGGTGGCTCCAGCGGCGGTTCGGGCGGAACGAGCGGTGACACGGTCACCGCGACGTTCGACGAGTACGCCTCCACGACGTCCGGCACCAATGTGTACGTCGTCGGTTCCGTGCCCGCGCTCGGCTCGTGGGACCCGGCGAACGCCGTGAAGCTGTCCTCCACGGACTACCCGATCTGGAAGAAGGACATCGCCGTCCCGGCCTCATCCTCCATCGAGTACAAGTACATCAAGAAGGACGCGTCGGGGAACGTCACCTGGGAGACCAATGCCAACAGGGCGCTCACCACGGGCACTTCGGCCGTCACGGTGAACAACTCCTGGAACGTGGCGAACGCGGACGCCACCGCTGTCACGTTCACGGTGAACGCGACGACGGCCTACGGCACCAACGTCTACGTCGTCGGGTCGATCCCCTCGCTCGGCTCCTGGAACACCGACGACGCGATCGCGCTGTCGTCGGCCGCGTACCCCTCCTGGGGCGGCACGGCCATCGTTTCGAAGTCGACGTCCTTCGAGTACAAGTACATCAAGAAGGACGCGTCGGGGAACGTGACGTGGGAGTCCGGTTCCAACCGGTCCTACACGACCGGTACGAACGCCGCGTACTCGACGAGCGACACCTGGCAGTAGCGGACGAAGAGCAGGCGAAGGGGGCCGGTGCCACGCACCGGCCCCCTTCTGGTGTACCTGTTCCCCGGCGGTCAGGTGGTCTCCCACCACACCGTCGTGTCGGCGGGCAGTTCGATGTGACCGTCGGCGACCGTCACCGGCGAGGAGGCGAGCAGCACCCTGCCGGGCGCGGGGATGCGGGCCGGTCCGCCGGTCGTGTTGACCGTGCAGGCGAAGCCGGGCCTGCGGAAGACGAGCAGGCCGCCCGGGACGCCCTCCTGCCACTCGACGCGGTCGCCGGCCCCGAGCCCCGGCTGTTCGCGCCGCACGGCGAGGGCGGCGCGGTACAGCTCAAGGGTGGAGTCGGGGTCGCCGGTCTGCGCCTCGACGCTGAGCGCGCCCCAGGTGCTGGGCTGCGGCAGCCAGCTGCCGCCGTCACCGAAGCCGTACGAGGGGCCGTCCACGGTCCACGGGATCGGCACCCGGCAGCCGTCGCGGAAGCCGTCCTGCCCCTGGGCGCGGAAGAACGACGGGTCCTGGCGCACCTCGTCGGGCAGGTCCGTGACGTCGGGGAGGCCCAGTTCCTCACCCTGGTAGAGGTAGGCGGAGCCGGGCAGCGCCAGCATGAGGAGAGTGGCGGCGCGGGCGCGGCGAAGGCCGAGCGCGCGGTCACCGGGGGTGCGGATCTGGGTGCCGAGGCCCTGCGGGTTGGCGTAGCGGGTGGCGTGCCGGGTGACGTCGTGGTTGGACAGGACCCAGGTGGCGGGGGCTCCGACCGGGCGCATCGCGTCGAGCGAGCTGTCGATGATGGCGCGCAGCTCGCCCGCCTCCCAGGGAGCGCCCAGGTACTGGAAGTTGAACGCCTGGTGCAGTTCGTCGGGGCGGACGTAGTTCGCCGTGCGCTCGACGGTGGGGGTCCATGCCTCGGCGACGAAGATCCTGTCGCCGTCGTACTCGTCGAGGATCGTGCGCCAGGAGCGGTAGATGGCGTGGACGCCGTCCTGGTCGAAGAACGGCATGACGTCGTTGCCGAGCAGCTTGAGCTGGTCGCCGCCGCCGATGTCGGGCAGGCCCTCCGCCTTGACCATGCCGTGGGCCACGTCGACGCGGAAGCCGTCGACGCCCATGTCGAGCCAGAACCGCAGGATGGAGCGGAACTCGTCGGCGACGGCCGGGTGTTCCCAGTTGAAGTCGGGCTGTTCCGGTGCGAAGAGGTGGAGGTACCAGTCGCCGTCGGGCAGCCGGGTCCAGGCGGGGCCACCGAAGATGGACTCCCAGTCGTTGGGGGGCAGTTCGCCGTGGGCGCCCTTGCCGGGACGGAAGTGGTAGCGCTCGCGCAGCGGTGAGCCGGGGCCCTCGGCGACGGCGCGGCGGAACCATTCGTGCTGGTCGGACGAGTGGTTGGGGACGAGGTCGACGATGACGCGCAGGCCCAGTCCGTGGGCGTCGCGGATCACCGCGTCGGCGTCGAGGAGCGAGCCGTACATCGGGTCGACGGCCCGGTAGTCGGCGACGTCGTAGCCGCCGTCGGCCTGCGGCGAGGCGTAGAACGGGCTGAGCCAGACGGCGTCGACGCCGAGGTCGCGCAGGTGCGGCAGACGGCGGCGGATGCCTTCGAGATCACCGGTTCCGTCGCCGTCACTGTCGGCGAAACTGCGCGGGTAGACCTGGTAGATCACCGCGTCGCGCCACCAGTCGGTGGCCTCGCGGGTGGCGGGGCGTGCCTCGGTGGCGTCCGTTGAGTGCTGGGTCATGGTGTCCTTGCTGCGTGAAGGAGCCGGCAACTGGTCGGGGTGCAGGGGTAGGCGAGCTTCACAGCTCGTGAGCTGGTGCGGGTCAGCCCTTGGTTCCGCCGGCGGTGAGGCCGGTGACCAGGTGTTTTTGGACAAGGTAGAAGAACGCGGAGACCGGTACGGCGATCAACACCGCGGTGGCCGCCATGTAGTTCCACTGGGCGTCGTGCTCGCTGATGAAGCTCTGCAGGCCGACGGCCAGGGTGTACTTGGAGTCGTCGAGCATGAACGTGGTGGCGAACGCGACCTCGCCGAAGGCCGTGATGAACGAGTAGAACGCGGCGACGGCCAAACCCGGCCGGGCCAGCGGCAGGATGAGGCGCACGTACGCGCCGAACGGGCTGAGCCCGTCGACGCGTCCCGCCTCGTCGATCTCGAACGGGATCGTGTCGAAGTACCCCTTGAGCAGCCACGTGCAGTAGGGCACGGCCGTGCCGCAGTAGACGAGGATCAGACCGAGGTAGTTGTCGATGAGACGCAGGTCCGTGAGGATCTGGTACATCGGCACGATCAGAACGGCGATCGGGAACGCCTGCGTGAGCAGCAGCACCCACATCAGGCCCCGGTAGCCGGGGAAGCGCATGCGCGAGACCGCGTAGCCGGTGGTCGCGGCGAACAGGACGCCGATGAACGCGGTGCCGCACGCCACGATCAGCGTCGACTTGAGCCACTCGAAGAACTGCGTGTGTTCGAGGACGAAGCTGTAGTTGGACAGCGATGCCTTGTGCGCGATGCCGCCGGGGTGCAGGTAATCGTTCTTGTCCGGTCCCAGGGAGAGCAGGACCAGCCAGGCGATCGGGAGCAGCGCGATCAGACCGGCGACGATCAGTGCGGCGTGCGAGAGGACGGTGGCGAGCCTGCTGCGCTCCCCGCGCCGCCGCACCCGGCGGCCGGTGGATTCGGTCGCGGTCGGCCGCGGCCCGCTGCGCGAGGGCGTGTCGAGGGTCGAGGTGCTCATGGTGCGGCTCCTGCGGCGTCAGACGGCGGGCTGGTCGTCGCGGACCAGCCAGCGGCGGTAGGCGGTGGTGAAGACGGCCAGGATCGACAGCAGCAGGACGCCGTAGGCGGCCGACTGCGCGAAGTCGCGTGGCTGCTGGCCGAAGCCGAGGTAGTAGGCCCAGTTCACGAGGATCTGCACATCGGGGTTGTTGTTGCCGAAGAGCAGGAAGATGATGATGAACTGGTTGAAGGTCCAGATGACGCCGAGCAGCACCACCGTCGAGCTGACCGACTTCAGGCCCGGCAGGGTGACGTGCCGGAAGCGCTGCCAGGCGCTCGCGCCGTCCATCTCGGCCGCCTCGTACAGGCTCGCGTCGATGGACTGCAGACCGCCGAGGAGCGAGACCATCATGAAGGGCACGCCGCACCAGGTGTTCACCATGATCGCGGTGAACCGCTGCCAGAAGACGTCCTCCAGCCAGGCGGGCTGCGGCAGATGGAGCGCGCCGAGCACCTGGTTGATGGCGCCGCCGTCGGAGAGCATGATGCGCCAGGAGAAGACGGTGACGAAGGTGGGGACCGCCCACGGCAGGACGAGCAGCAGCCGGTAGAAGGTGCGGCCGCGCAGCTTCTGGTTGAGCAGCATCGCGAGCGAGAGCCCGATGGTGTAGTGGAGGGCGACGCAGGCCACCGTCCACACCACGGTCCAGATGAAGTGCGACCAGAACCGGTCGTAGGCGGTCGGGCCCCACAGGATGTCGGCGTAGTTGTGCAGGCCGACGAACTTGTAGGTGGCGTCGATGTGGTTGACGCCGATGGTGCGGGCGGAGTTGAGGCTGGTGGCGTCGGTGAGCGTCAGGTAGAGGCCCCGCACCAGGGGGTAGCCGACGAGGGCGCCGAGGACCACGACGACCGGGGCGATCATCGCGTACGCGTACCAGTACGTACGGTAGGAGTCCTTCAGACGCCGGATCGGTCCCGGGCGCGGCTCGCGGCTCTGGGTGGCCGGTGGGTCGACGGCGAGGGTCATGGCGGGCACCTTCGGGGAGTTCGGGTTCCGCGACGGCCTCAGGCCGGTCCGTGCCTCCCCCTCCGGGGGCACGGACCGGCCCGACTACGCGGAACGGACGGTCACTTGGAGAAGCCGGGCACGAGCTTGGCGAACGACGTCTCCAGGTTGCCGACGCCCTTGTCCAGGGACTCCTTGCCGGTGGCGATCTTCGGCAGCTCCTGGTCCATCGGCCCCCACAGCGAGCTGTACTCGGGCAGCTCGGGCCGCGGCTGGGCGGCGCCGAGCACCTTCTCGAAGCCGGCGATGCCCGGGTCGGCGGTGACCTTGGCGGTGAAGGCGTCCGAGCGCGTCGGCAGCGTCGAGTTCTTCAGCGCGATCTGCTCCTGCGACGACGCCGACGTCATCCACTTGACGAACTTGAGGGACGCGGCCTGGTGCGCCTTGTCCGAGCCCGCGTACACCGACAGGTTGTGGCCGCCGGTCGGGGCGCCCGCCTTGCCGGCGGAGCCGGCCGGGACGGTGGCGATGCCGAGGTTGGACTTGTCCTTGAAGGCCGAGCCCTTGTAGATGTTCGTGATCTCCCAGGGGCCCTGGATGATCGAGGCGACCTTGCCGTTGACGAAGGCGTCCTCGATGTGGGCGTAGGCGTCGGCGGTGATGTCCGCCTTGTGCAGGCCCTTGCCGTGGAACAGGCTCTGCCAGGTGGCGAGCCCCTTCTTCGCCGGGGCGGAGCCGATGGTGATCTTCTTGGCGGCCGCGTCGACGGTGTCGGTGCCCTCGCCGAACAGGAACGGCATCGAGTAGTAGCCCGCGGTCGAGCCCCAGTAGCCGTCGGCGCCGGTCTTCTCCTTGACCTTGGCGGCGTCGGACTTCAGTTCCGCCCACGTGGTGGGCGCCTGGGTGATCCCGGCCTTCTTGAAGAGGGCCTTGTTGTAGAGGAAGGCGAGGGTGTCGGTGACCAGCGGGACACCGTAGGTCTTGCCCTGGTACTGGGCCTGCTTGATCAGGTTCGGCTGGAACTTCGACTTGTCGGCGAGGGCCTCCGTGCCGTCCAGCGGGAGCAGGTAGCTCTTCTTGGCGAACGCCGGCGTCCAGCCGACCTCGGCGCGCAGCACGTCCGGGGCGCCGCTGGCGCCGGCCGCGGTGTCGAACTTGTTCTGTGCCTGGTCGAAGGGCACGTTCACGTACTTGACCTTGATCTTCGGGTTCGCCTTCTCGAACTGCTTGATCAGGGCCTTGTAGGTGGGTGCCTCGTTCGTCGCGTTCGAGGTGTCCCACCACGTGATCGTGACCGGGCCTGACGCCTTGCCGCTGCCGCTGTCACTGCCACCGCAGGCCGTCGCCGCGATTGCGAGGGACGCCACCACCGCGGTGGCCGCTATGCCACGCCGCATGAGATCTCCTAGAGAGTGAAGGCCCGTGAGTGGGCGAGGAGCGGTCCCGTCCGCTCCGCTGGCCGACTTGCCGACTGCGCCGTTGCCGCCGCCGGGCGACGTGAACGTAACAGCGTGGAAGTCTCGGCGAAAGACCTTGCAGCAAAAAATTGCAGCCAACGTGGCTAGTTATCGCTTCGTGACCGACAAGATGTCGCGCGATCGGTGAAGTTATGCCCGATTAAGTAGCGGTTTGCCATACTGCAAGGCTCTGCAAGGTCTTGCCATCGAGGTGTGACGCGGGGAATCATCGGCCCAGACCACACCATCCTTACGAGGAGTGCGATGACGCAGCAGCCCGCGCAGGCCGCCCGGCCGGTGCCGTCCCCACCCGCGACCGCGCGGCTCGCCGACATCGCCGTGCAGGCGGGGGTGAGCGAGGCGACGGTCAGCCGGGTCCTCAACGGCAAGCCCGGGGTCGCGGCGGGCACCCGCCAGTCGGTGCTCGCCGCCCTCGACGTGCTCGGCTACGAGCGGCCGGTGCGGCTGCGGCAGCGCAGCGAGGGCCTGGTCGGACTGATCACGCCGGAGCTGGAGAACCCGATCTTCCCGGCGCTCGCCCAGGTGATCGGGCAGGCCCTGACCCGCCAGGGGTACACACCGGTCCTGGCCACGCAGACACCGGGCGGCTCGACCGAGGACGAGCTCACCGAGATGCTCGTGGACCGGGGCGTGACCGCCATCATCTACGTCTCCGGGCTGCACGCCGACACCACGGCCGACACCCGGCGCTACGAGCAACTGCGGGCGCAGGGTGTGCCGTTCGTGCTGGTGGACGGATTCTCGCCGAAGGTGCGGGCGCCGTTCATATCGCCCGACGACCGGGCGGCGACGCAGTTGGCGGTGACGCATCTGGCCGCGCTCGGGCACACGCGGATCGGGCTCGCGCTCGGGCCGAAGCGGTTCGTG
Organism: Streptomyces beihaiensis; assembly: GCF_026274175.1. GTDB lineage: Bacteria > Actinomycetota > Actinomycetes > Streptomycetales > Streptomycetaceae > Streptomyces > Streptomyces beihaiensis. The sequence continues at coordinate 10,934 of NZ_JAPHNL010000255.1, read as the reverse complement.
CCGGTGCAGCGCAAGATCGAGGGGTTCGTGCGCGCCATGCAGGAGCGTTTCGGCCTGCCGGCGGCGGAGGTCGAACGGGACCTCGTCCAGCACTCGCTCTACACGCTGGAGGGCGGTCAGGCCGCCGCGGCGGATCTGCTCGACCGCGGCTGCACGGCGATCGTCTGCGCCAGCGACATGATGGCGCTCGGCGCGATCCGCACGGTCCGCCAGCGCGGCCTCGAAGTGCCCGACGACGTGTCGGTGGTCGGCTTCGACGACTCGACGCTGATCGCCTTCACCGACCCTCCGCTGACGACGGTGCGCAAGCCGGTGCAGGCGATGGGGCAGGCCGCGGTCCGCGCGGTGCTCGAGGAGATCGGCGGCACGCCCGCGCCGCACACCGAGTTCGTGTTCATGCCGGAACTGGTGGTGCGCGGCTCCACGGCGTCGGGACCCGGCGTCACCGGGGCCGCGGGGGCCGCCGGGGCTCGCTGAATCGGGAGCAGGCGGCTGCCATGAGGCGGAACCACTGGGCCATTGGTACAGTCGGGCGCGATCGACAGCGCCACCGAAGGAGTCCGCCCGATGGCCGTGGACCAGCTCGACACCCGCATCCTGCGGCTCCTGCTCGAACAGCCCAGGACGAGCGTGCGCGAGTACGCACGCATCCTGGGCATCGCCCGGGGCACACTTCAGGCCCGGCTCGACCGCCTGGAGCGCGACGGCGTGATCACCGGTTCGGCGCCCACCCTCTCCCCCGCGGCGCTCGGCCACCCGGTCCTCGCCTTCGTGCACATCGAGGTCACCCAGGGCCATCTCGCGGACGTCGGGGACGGGCTCGCAGCCGTGCCGGAGATCATCGAGGCGCACTCGATCACCGGCGCGGGCGACCTGCTCGCCCGGGTGGCGGCCCGCGACGCCGAACACCTGGAGGACGTCGTGCAGCAGCTCAACCGGCTGCCCGGCGTGGTCCGCACCCGCACCGAGGTGGCCCTGCGCGAGCGAGTGCCGCACCGCGTTCTGCCGCTGGTCGAGTCGGTGGGGCGGGCGGCCGCCACCACGGACGGCGGCTGAGTCGATTCAGGCGCCTTCCTGCATGCTGGAAGGCATGAACGACCGACATGCCCCGTACGACGCGGACGCCCCCGCGTACCGCTTCGGCCGCGTCGCGGTCGTCTTCGACCTCGACGGCACCCTCGTCGACAGCGAGCCCAACTACTTCAAGGCATCGCTCGGCACCCTCGCCCGGTACGGCGTCACGGACTTCACCTGGGCCGACCACGAGACGTACGTCGGCATCTCCACCTTGGAGACCATCGAGATCTGGCGGCGCCGGTACGGGATCGAGGCTCCTGCCGCCGAGATGCTCGCCGACGCCAACACCCGCTATCTGGAGTTCGCGCGCGCCGACACCCACGTCTTCCCGCAGATGCGACTGTTCGTGGAACACCTGCGCGAGGCGGGCGTGCCCATGATCGTGGCGTCGGGTTCCTCGCCGGAGGCGATCGACGCGATCCTGACGGGCACCGGACTCGCCGGCCCGCTGCCGCTGCGCGTGTCGGCGGACGAGGTCGGCCGGGGCAAGCCCGCCCCCGACGTGTTCCTGGAGGCGGCCCGCCGCCTGGGCGTGCGGCCGGGGTGCTGCGTCGTCATCGAGGACGCGGCGCCGGGGGCCGCGGCGGCGCACGCGGCGGGGATGCGGTGCATCGCGGTGCCGTATGTCGCCGCCCAGGCGGACGATCCGGCGTTCACCACGGTCGACCTGTTGTTCAAGGGCGGGCAGGAGGAGTTCACGGCGCGGGCCGCGTGCGAGTGGCTGGAGCGGTCGGCGTCGGCGGCTTGACCACGGCACACCACCGCGAGCGGGACCGCGCCGCTCGCAAACCGCCCGGCGCGGCCGTCCGACGGGGCCGCTCGGCGGGCCGCTCGGCTTGGGATTCGCTCGTTCGGGTACTCGAACGATCATGCGTATCAGTGTGATCGATGTCGGCTCGAACACCGTGCGGCTCGCGGTCGCGGACGTACGAGACGGCGCACCGCTTCCGGTGCACACGGCCAAACGGCGGCTACGGCTGTCCGAACAGGTCGACGGCGACCGCAGACTCGGCCCACGCGCCGTGGAGCGCGTCGTGGAGGCGGTGGGCGAGGCGTGCGCACAGGCCGAACGGTGGGGCAGCGACGAGCCGTTCGCGTTCGCGACGGCCATCGTCAGGGACGCGCCCAACCGCGCGGAGGTGCTGCGGGCCGTGGCGGAGGGGACCGGGGTGCGGCTGCGGGTACTGCCCGGTGAGGTGGAGGCGGAGCTGACGTTCCTGGCCGCACGGCGCTGGATGGGGTGGCGGGCCGGACCGCTCGGTGTCCTCGACATCGGCGGCGGCTCCCTCGAAGTGGCGTTCGGGCGGGGCCGCCTTCCGGACTTCGCGGTGTCGCTGCCACTCGGGGCGCGGCGCCTGACCCGCGAGCATCTGGCGGACTCCCTGGAGGGGCGGCCCACCGACGACGCCCTCAAGGCGTTGCGCCGGCATGTGCGGCATCAGCTCAGGGACGTGGCCGCGCGGATCCGCTGGGAGGGCCCGATCACCGCCGCCGCCACCTCCCGCACCTTCACCCAGCTGGCCCGGCTGTGCGGGGCGCCGCCGGGACGGCACGGCCCGTTCGTGGCGCGTACGCTGCGGCGCGGCGCGCTGCGCGCGGCGGTCGCCGAACTCGCGGCGCTCGAACCGGAACGGCGCGCCGAACTGCCCGGCATCTCGGCGCCGCGCGCCCACCAGTCGCTGGCCGGGGCGCTGGTCGGGCACACCGCGATGAAGCTGATGGGCATCCGGGAGCTGACGATCTGCCCCTGGGCGATCCGCGAGGGGATCCTGCTCAGGCGCATCGAGGGCGACACCGAGTGGTGGTCGGGCCCCCAGACGCCCCTGTCCCACCAGCCCCACTTGCCCCATCAGCCCCACCTGTCCCATCACCCGTCCGCACAGCCGCCGTTGCCGCGCCGGGCCACGTCGCTGACGCTCGGCACGGCCGGGGTGCCCGTGGGCGCGGCGGACGGCGGACGTGACATGCGCCATGATCGGCCCGACTTCGTTGTGGGCTCCGCCCGGACCTGATCAGCTGGGCCTCACCGACGCTCGTCCAGGAGGCCCCGTTGTTCCGTTCCGTCGACGATGTCACCGCACGGCTCGCCGAGACCGGATACCTTGCCTCGCCCGCCGTGGCGACGACCGTGTTCCTCGCCGCCCGGCTCGGCAAGCCGCTGCTCGTCGAGGGCCCGGCCGGCGTCGGCAAGACCGAGTTGGCCAAGGCCGTCGCGGCGATCACTGACGCGCGGCTGATCCGGCTGCAGTGCTACGAGGGCGTCGACGAGTCGCGGGCCCTGTACGAGTGGAACCACGCCAAGCAGTTGCTGCGCATCACGGCGGGCCGCGACGAGACCTGGGACCAGACCCGCACGGACATCTTCAGCGAGGAGTTCCTGCTGCCGCGCCCGCTGCTCGCCGCGATCCGCGGCGACGACGCGAAGGTGCTGCTCATCGACGAGATGGACAAGGCCGACGTGGAGGTGGAGGGCCTTCTCCTGGAAGTTCTCAGCGACTTCCAGGTGACGGTCCCCGAGCTGGGCACGGTCACCGCGACCCGTCACCCTTTCGTGGTGCTCACCTCGAACGCGAGCCGCGAGCTGTCCGAGGCGCTGCGCCGCCGCTGCCTGTTCCTGCACATCGACTTCCCCGACGAGGAACTCGAACGCCGCATCGTCGCCCTCAAGGTCCCCGGCCTCGACGAGGTCCTCACCGCGTCCCTCGTCCGCGTGGTGGGCGCGCTGCGCGCCATGGACCTGCGCAAGGCGCCGTCGGTGGCCGAGACGGTGGACTGGGCGCGCACCCTGCTGGCGCTCGGCGCGGACCGGCTCGACGAGGAGGTCGTACGGGCGTCTCTCGGGGTGGTCCTCAAGCACCAGGAGGACGTGCGGGCGGCCGCGGCGAAGCTGGACCTGGACGCCGTATGAGCACACCCGCGCACTCCACCGCCGCCACGGTCCCCGACCGGGTCACCTCGCTCGTACGGGCGCTGCGCACGCACGGCATCCGGATCGGCACGGGCGAGAGCGTGGACGCGGCGCGCGCCGTGGCGGTGCTCGGCCTGGCCGACCGGGACCAGTTGCGTGAGGGGCTCGCCGCCGCGCTCCTGCACGACCGGGGGCAGCGCGCCGTGTTCGACCCGGTCTTCGACCTGTACTTCCCGCGGCGTGTCGGGGCGCCGGGCGGGGACGGCCCTGGGGACGGCGCGCGTTTCGAGGAGAAGGACTTCGACCGGGACGGGCTGCGCGACCGGCTCGCCGAGGCCCTGGCCGCGAGTGATCGCGCGGCGATGGCCGCGCTGGCAGCCGAGGCGGTCGACGGGCTCGGCGGGTACGGGTCGGCGCCCGGCTCGGACGGTTTCTCGGCGCAGCAGACCCTGGAGCGGCTGCGCCCGCAGACACTGCTGGCGCGTGTGCGGGCCGCTCTGCGGGCGGGCGGCGGCGAGAGCGAGAGCGGGGCGTTCACCGACCGCGTCGAGGCCGACGAGATCCGCCGCCGCATCGAGGACTTCCGCGAGCTGGTACGCGCCGAGGCGCGCCGCCGGGTCGCCGAGCGGCGCGGTACCGACGAGATCGCCCGCCGCATGGTGGTGCGCACGGCCGACCGGGCGGACTTCCTGTACGCGGGCCGGTCCCAACTGGCCGAGCTGCGCCGCGCCGTGCATCCGCTGGCCCGGAAGCTGGCGACTCGCCTTGCCGCGCGCAGGCGCCGCGCCGCCCGCGGCCACATCGATCTGCGCCGCACGTTGCGCGGCTCGCTCTCCACGGGCGGGGTGCCGATGCGGCCGGTACTGCGCAGGCGCCGTCCGGCCCGGCCCGAGCTTGTGCTGCTGTGCGACGTGTCGGGCTCGGTCGCGGGGTTCGCCAACTTCACGATGCTGCTGGTGCAGGCGTTGCACGACCAGTTCAGCAGGGTCCGGGTGTTCGCGTTCGTCAACCGGGTCGACGAGGTGACCGAGCTGATCGCGCGGGGCGCCGCCGACCCCGAGGGCCTTGGCGGGCGGATCACTACCGAGGCGGCGGTGACCGGTTGGCACGGCAGCAGTGACTACGGCGGCGCGCTCACCGAGTTCGTGGAGCGCCACGCGGCGGCGCTGACCTCGCGGTCGTCGGTGTTCGTCCTGGGCGACGCCCGCACGAACCAGATGGATCCGGGCCTGGCGGCGCTGCGCCGCATCGCCCGCATGGCCCGGCGTACGTACTGGCTCAACCCTGAGCCGCGCTCCCAGTGGGACACGGGGGACTCGGTGGCGGGCGCGTACGGGCAGATCGTGCCGATGTACGAGTGCCGCGACGCACGGCAGCTCAGCGCGCTGGTGGGGCGGCTCCTGCCGGTCTGAGTCGCGCCGTGACATGTCGCACAGGCCACCAAGGGCTCGTCAAGCGCGCGACAACAACACGTCAAGTTACGATGTCCGGCGCCGTTCGCACGGACGGCGTGACCAGGGACGACGTGGACGAGGACGAGAGGGGCCGCAGCGGTGGCAGCACGGATGCCGCGGTCGTTGGGGTCCGTGTTCACGGCCCACCCCGCGCGCACGGTGGTCATGGCGTTCGCCGCGGTGATCGTGGTGGGCACGGTGCTGCTCTCGCTGCCGATGGCGTCCGAGGGCGGTGCGTCCACGCGTCTCGTAGACGCCTTGTTCACGTCCACCTCCGCGGTGTGCGTGACCGGGCTCGCGGTGGTCGACACCGGGGCGCACTGGAGCGGGTTCGGCGAGGGCGTGATTCTCGCGCTGATCCAGGTGGGCGGCTTCGGGATCATGACGCTGGCGTCGTTCCTCGCGCTGCTCGTCTCGGGGCGGCTGCGGCTGCGGATGCAGTTGACGGCGGCGGCCGAGACGAAGAGTTTCGGCATCGGTGACGTACGCAAGGTGCTGCTCGGTGTCGCCGGGACGACGCTGGTCGTGGAGCTCGCCGTCGGCGCGATGCTCTCGCTGCGGTTCAGGTTCGGCTACGGCGAGAGTGTCGGCGAGGCGCTCCACCAGGGCTATTTCCATGCCGTATCGGCCTTCAACAACGCCGGTTTCGGCCTGCGCCCCGACAGCGTCACCCGGTACGCGGACGACCCCTGGGTCGTCCTTCCCCTCGCCGCCGCCGTGATCCTGGGCGGGCTCGGCTTCCCCGTCCTGCTGGAACTGCTGCGCCACCGGCACCGGCGGCGCACGACGGGGCGGCGCGGCTGGTCGCTGCACACGAAGCTGACCGTGCTCACCACGGTGGGCCTGCTGATCACTGGGACCGTCCTGACGTGTCTGCTCGAGTGGTCGAACCGGGCGACGCTCGGCCCGTTCGACTGGGGCGACAAGCTGCTGCTCGGCTTCTTCCACTCGGCGATGACCCGCACCGCGGGCTTCAACTCGGTGGACATCGCCTCGATGCACTCCTCGACGCTCCTGCTGACCTGCATGCTGATGTTCATCGGCGGCGGCAGCGCCGGAACGGCGGGCGGCATCAAGGTCACCACGTTCGCGGTGCTCGCCGCCGGGATGGTCGCGGAGGTGCGTGGCGAGCCCAACGCGGCGGTCCTCGGCCGCCGCCTGGCACCCCATGTGCTGCGTCAGGCGCTGACGGTGTCGCTGCTGGGCATCGGCGTGGTCATGTCGGCGACGCTCGCGCTGCTGACCATGACGAAGGACTCTCTTGAGCCGGTCCTGTTCGAGGTGGTCTCGGCGTTCGGCACGGTGGGTCTGTCCACCGGGATCACCGGTGATCTGCCGACGGACGGGCGTCTCGTCCTCGTCGCCCTGATGTTCATCGGCCGGCTCGGTCCCATCACCCTCGTCTCGGCGCTCGCCCTGCGCGAACGCACCCGACGTTACGAACTTCCCGAGGAGCGACCTGTCATTGGGTAACTACCTGCACTCCCTGCGCCGTCGTCGCCACAAGCGGCTGACCGAGCAGTACGCCCACTCCGACCACAGCGACCAGCGTGTCGCCGTGATCGGCCTGGGCCGGTTCGGCAGTTCGCTCGCCAACGAGCTGATGCGCCGCGGCTGGGACGTCCTGGGCATCGACACCGACCCGCGGCTGATCCAGAGGTGGAGCGACTCGCTGACCCACTCGGCGGTCGCCGACTGCACCGACCCCGAGGTGCTCAAGCAGCTGGGCGTGGCCGAGTTCACCAGCGCCGTCGTCGGCATCGGCACCGACATCGAGGCCAGCATCCTCGTCACGTCCAACCTTCTCGAGGCCGACGTGCCCAACATCTGGGCGAAGGCGATCAGCCGCCAGCACGGCCAGATCCTGGAGCGGCTCGGCGCTCACCACGTGGTGCTGCCCGAGCACGAGATGGGCGAGCGCGTCGCCCACCTGGTCACCGGCCGGATGCTCGACTTCATCGAGTTCGACGACGACTACGCGCTGGTCAAGACGCTCGCCCCGGAGTGCACCACCGGGGTCGCGCTCGGGCAGAGCCTGGTCCGCAGCAAGTACGGCGTCACCGTCGTCGGCATCAAGCGGCCCGGCCAGGACTTCACGCACGCCACCGCGGACACGGTCGTCGAGCAGGGTGACGTCGTCATCGTCACCGGTCGTACGTCGAAGGTGGAGGCCTTCGCCGAACTCATGTGAGCACAGAGGCCACTGATGTGACGCTGACATGGCAGCGGGACATGCCCAGCGGCCCGGTGCGGGACCGGTGATCGGCGAGGTACCCGTCGGCTGAGTGGGCCCGCGGCCCGGGGCACCGCCCGGAGCCCCGCAGCGCTCACGCGTCGCGGCGGTCGGGATCGACGCCCGTGTCCGTGCCCGCGCCCGTGTGGGCGGTCGGTGTGCCTCCGATGAGGTCGATGGCCTTGAGGCGCAGCCGGCTCCAGCGGCGGTCGTGGCGGTAGGCGCGGCGTGCGGCGCGGGCCCGTGCCCGTGGGCGGCGCCGGTACAGGTGCTTCGCCCACGGCGAGCCGGGCCGGGCCAGACGCACCGCCGCGAAGAGCGCCACGAACGGGACGAGCACGCCGACGACCGCGAGCCGGAGCTTGCCCTTCACCAGCGCGATCAGGCAGAACAGCAGCCGTACGCCGACGAACAGGATGACCGTGCCGCGGCTGCGCAGTTCCTGGTCGTCGAGGCCGTTGACGCCGAACGGCGCGAAACCGGCGAGCAGCAGGCCGGTCAGCGCGACGACGACCAGTACGATCTCGACGCTCTTGGTTCCTTCCTTCGTCCAGTAGACGTCGCTGAGGTGCAGCACCAGGGCGAACTCGTCGAGCACCAGCGCGGCGCCGGCGCCGAACACGGCCGCGGCGACGGCGGACCCGAAACCGTGGCGCCCTCCGGCTATCACGGTGAACCCGCCCACCGTCATGAGGACGATGCCCGGCACCACGTGGTGAACGTGCAGCCCGCCGGGCGAGATGTTGCGGAACGGTCCTCTGCCCGCGCGGATCAGCCGGGTGATCAGCCGGGTGACGGCGAACGTGACGACGAACGCGAGAAGGGCGAGAAGCAGCGGCAGCTTGCCCGGCTCGACGATGTCGCGGTGCCACCAGCCGTCGTTCACGTGGCCATGATCCCCGCGCGCGCGGCGCGCGGCAGCGGGGGCCGGTCCGCACGGGTGAAGCGGAGGGCGGCCCGCGGACGGCTGCCCCGTTCGGCCCCCGCCCGATGGCCGGTGGCGCGCAGCGTCCATAACGTCGCAGTCGTCGAGGAGGCTCTCCGGACCCGCGGGGATCAGGCTTCGCGGGCCCTCTTCGGCGCGTTGCAGAGGATGCTCATGCGTTCCATATCCCTGGCCCCGTCCCTGGCCTCGACCGCCGCCGCTTCCCTCGCCGTGCTCGCCCTGTCCACGCCCCTCGCCATGGCCGACGACGGCGGGCGGCAGTCGAACATCACGTCCTTCGGCTTCAGCGTCACCCCGTCCACGGTGGCCCCCGGCGGCACCGTCACTCTCAACGCCACGGGCTGCGAGGTGCCGACCGTCACCGTCGACTCGCCGGTCTTCGACTCGACGCAGTTGAACGAGGGCCACTCCGCGATCGCGACGGTCTACCCCGACGCCAAGCCGGGCGCGCAGTACGACGTCATCTTCGACTGCGACGGCGAGAAGGGCTCCACGACCCTCACCATCAGCTCGGGCGGCACCAATCGCCCGCACGGCGTCAGGGCCGGTGTGGGCGGCAGCATCGGCGAGGCGAGCCCGTCGCAGATCGCCGCCGGTGCCGCGCTGATCGTCGGCTCCCTGGCCACCGCCGTCCATCGCGGCCGCAGGCGCCGTACGGACGGTTCCTGACGCCCCGCCGGGTCGACCCGCATCACCGGGGACGGCGGCCGGTCCGGCGTCACCGGGCGAGCGCCGGGACGAGTCTGACCGCGTCGACGGTGCCGAGCCCGGACGCCAGGTCGTAGCCGTCGCCCGCCCGATGGCCGCCGGCGCCGTTGATGCCGGACGTGACGTCGACGACTCCGGCTCTCGCGCCCTCGCCCGGGGTCGGGGCGAGGGCGTACAGGCGCGTGTTGACGTCGCCGAGGCCGCCGCCGTGCCGCTGGTCGGCGAGGGCGACGACGCCGGCGAAGAGCGGGGCGGCGAGACTGGTGCCGCCGAGTGGCTGCCATGAACCGCCGTGGGCGTCGGTGATGTAGACCATGGTGCTGCCGTCGCCGGAGGCCGTCATGGAGATGTCGGGGACGGCGCGCCGGCCGCCCGCGACTGCGGCCACCCTGCCGCCGGCCTGGAAGCGGGGCCGGTCGAACACCTTGGACAGGCCGCCGCCCGAGGCTCCCAGGTCGTCGTTCCAGACGGTGTCGGGCCCGGTCCTGCGGCCCTTGTCGTCGAGGTGGAGGCGGGTGCCGCCGACGCCTGTCACGTGCGGGGCGCTCGCCGGCCACTCGGTGGTGCGTACGTGGGTGCCGTCGTCCGAGGCGTTGGGGTCGAAGACCCCGTTGTCGCCGGAGGCCGCCACGAACGTCATGCCGGTCTCGTTTCCGAGCCGGAAGAGCTCGGACGCCTTCTTGTAGTACGTGTCGTGGCCGCGCGCGCCGGAGCCTCGTTCGGGAAAGCCGAGGCTGAGCGAGACGACGTCGGCCGACCTGTGCTCGACGATGTCGCCGAGCACCTCGATCAGGGCGGCGAACGCGTCGGGGGACAACTGGTCGTCCACGTCCCGCGGGGCGGCGCCGATCTGGTGGAGGACGAGTTTCGCCTCGGGCGCGAAGGCGTGGACGGCCTCCAGGTCCATGGTGGTCTCCTCCGCGCTGCTCGCCATCGTGTCGTTCTTCCAGTCGAAAGGCGCGGCGGGGCCGTCGTGCGGCGCGTGGTGCACGATCCTCAGGTCGGGTGCGGGCAGCCCCAGCCGGTCGCTGAACGTCTGGAGGTCCTTGCGGACGCCGGGCGCGCCGATGAAGTCGACGACGGCGACGGTGCGGCCTGTGCCGGTCAGGCCCTGTCGGGCGAGCCGGTCGATGCCGTAGGCGGTGCGCAGCTGGCCGAACGTGTAGCAGTCCGTGCCGGTCCGCTGCTCGCAGGCAAGACGGTCGGGGTCGTTCACCGCCGTGACCGCGGTGGTCAGGACGGCGGCGAGCAGCGGCACGGCGAGGAGATGTGCTCTGCGGATCATGGAGGGCGTCCTCTCCCGGCTCCCCGAGCCCTCCACCAGATTCACCCGGACGGCCTTGTTCCGCCACGCGGGGCGGTCGGTCGGGCGGGCGGTCCTGCCGGCCGGTGAACGGGGCGGTGTGCCCGTCGGCGCAGTGCGCGCCCGGTGCGGGCAGGCACGTGGTGAGGATGTGCCGGGACACCGCGGCGATGCCGAACGGGGTGACGACGCCGTGGCCGGGGCCGGGTGATCGGCAGCAGGGCGGCGGTGGCGCCCTTGTCGGCCGGGGCGGGCGGACAGGGCGCCGGGGGACGCCGGGCGCCGGGTCGACGACTCCGCCGCCG